>NZ_JBSNCR010000030.1:0-509 GCF_053764385.1 Flavobacterium pedocola
GGCTACGGGCACCATCACGGTAACCCCGAACAATACGGTAAGTGCGGCATCGGCATCCCCAACGCTTTGTATCAGCACGGCGATGACGGCTATCACGCATACTACTACAGGAGCTACCGGCATCGGAGCAGCTACAGGTTTACCTGCAGGTGTTACGGCTACTTGGGCAGCTAATACGATTACCATCAGTGGAACGCCAACAGCATCAGGAGTGTTCAACTACAGCATTCCGTTAACAGGAGGTTGTGGAACAGTATCGGCTACGGGCACCATCACGGTAACCCCGAACAATACGGTAAGTGCGGCATCGGCATCCCCAACGCTTTGTATCAGCACAGCGATGACTGCCATCACGCATACTACTACAGGAGCTACCGGCATCGGAGCAGCTACAGGCTTACCTGCAGGTGTTACGGCTACTTGGGCAGCTAATACGATTACCATCAGTGGAACGCCAACAGCTTCAGGGGTATTCAACTACAGCATTCCGCTTACAGGAGGTTGTGGCA
>NZ_JBSNCR010000031.1:0-408 GCF_053764385.1 Flavobacterium pedocola
GGAACGCCAACGGCGGCTGGAACGTTCAACTATACGGTAACTACAACAGGAGGATGTACGCCTGCTGCAACGGCTACGGGCACTATTACAGTAAACCCATTAAATACTATTGCAGCGGGAACGAGCCAGACGGTTTGTATTAATACTGCAATTACAACGATCAATTTAGCTACTACAGGCGCTACAGGAGCTACATTTGCAGGACTTCCTGCAGGGGTAACCGGTTCTTGGGCAGCTAACACAGCTACCATCAGCGGAACACCAACAGTTGCAGGAACGTTCAACTATACGGTAACTACTACCGGAGGTTGTCCACCGGCTACAGCTACGGGCACCATCACGGTAAACCCATTAAATACGATTGCTGTAGGTGTTAACAGAACGCTTTGTATTAACACCGCAATGACT
>NZ_JBSNCR010000032.1:0-344 GCF_053764385.1 Flavobacterium pedocola
AATATAACGTTAGCTACTACAGGCGCTACAGGTGCTACATTTGCAGGACTTCCTGCAGGGGTAACCGGATCATGGGCAGCTAATGTCGCTACCATTAGCGGAACGCCAACAGCAGCAGGAACGTTTAACTATACGGTAACTACTACCGGAGGATGTCCACCGGCTACAGCTACGGGCACTATAACGGTAAATCCACAAAATACCATTGCAGTGGGAACGAGCCAGACGGTTTGTATCAATACTGCAATTACAACGATCAATTTAGCTACTACAGGTGCTACAGGAGCTACATTTGCAGGACTTCCTGCGGGGGTAACCGGTTCATGGGCCGCGAATACAGCTAC
>NZ_JBSNCR010000033.1:0-270 GCF_053764385.1 Flavobacterium pedocola
CGCTGTTCCGTTTGAACCACCATTACAAGATACATCGGTTTTAGAACCTGTTGAACTCAAAACAGTTGGTTGGTTGATGGTGAACGATCTTGTCGCCTGACACCCGTTAGCATCGGTGATGGTGCACGTATAGGTTCCGGCAATTAATCCTGAAGCTGTTGCGCCAGTTCCACCTAAAGGAGCCCACGAATAAGTATAAGAGGCTGTTCCGCCGGCAGCTACAACAGTCGCCGTTCCGTTAGCTCCACCGTTACAGGATACATCGGTTTT
>NZ_JBSNCR010000034.1:0-264 GCF_053764385.1 Flavobacterium pedocola
GTCCACTTCCAAACTTTTACACACCTTTTTTTCGAAGTTTTTTAAAGGTTTTTCATAACTCACTGATAACCATTCCGTAACATAGGAAAGTTTTTTTTGAAAAAAGTTACTGAACCAATGAGTGGCTTAGCTCGTGAGAATGTTTTGCTATACTATATATATAATAGTAGGATTTAAAAAAGTTTAGAATACTACACTATATATATAATAGTATGGTTGAAATCCTATACTATATATAGTAGTATACACTGAAAAGTTTCCCGA
>NZ_JBSNCR010000035.1:0-255 GCF_053764385.1 Flavobacterium pedocola
GTACATTCATCAACACTACCGGAACCAATCAATACACCATCTACGCTACCACTGGTTTCTCCACCGGCTCCACAATTATCTGTGAAGGTAGTAGATACTTCTGTTGGCCATGCTGTGTTACAGCCTGGTAAAGCGTAATCGGCAATATCGGCAACAACCGGATCGGTTTCATCGAAGTGACGGGTAATACGAAGTGTTTGTTCTGCATCGTTACCACAATCATCGGTTACAGTGAATCGGTAGTCGCGGTATTGA
>NZ_JBSNCR010000004.1:0-510198 GCF_053764385.1 Flavobacterium pedocola
CGGTAATGTTCCTGGCGAGTTAACCGGTTCCGGTTCTTTGGATGAATGTACCCAATACCGCGACTACCGTTTCAGTGTGACTGACGATTGTGGTAATTCAGCAGAACAAACCCTTCGTATTACCCGTCACTTTGACGAAACCAATCCAATTGTGGCAGATGTAGCGGATTATGATTTAGGCGGTTGTAACACAGCATGGCCAGAATCAGTATCCACTACCTTCACCGATAATTGTGGTGTCGAAGGACAAACCAGTGGCAATGTAGCCGGCGAGTTAACAGGTTCCGGTTCTTTGGATGAATGTACTCAATACCGTGACTACCGTTTCAGTGTGACTGACGATTGTGGTAATTCAGCAGAACAAACCCTTCGCATTACCCGTCACTTTGACGAAACCGCACCGGTATTTGACATTGATCCGGCCGATCAAACCGTTGACTGTGGTGTGACACCTGTTTTTGGTACGCCGCATGCAAATGATAATTGTGGTGAAACGCCGATTATTAATGATTTAGGCATCGTAGTGGTGGTTAATCCGGATGGTTCAGTGACTCATACGCAATCGTGGACAGCCACTGACGACTGTGGTAACGTATCTGCGGCAATAACTCAAGTGATTACAGTATTGGCTTGTAACGAAGGTTGTACATTAGGTTACTGGAAAAATCATACCGACAGATGGTGCCCATCCTATACTCCTGACATGTTGTTTGGTAGTGTGTTTGCAAATGCACCATCTAATCTTGCTAATTTGACTTTATTGCAAGCCTTGAATGCAAGAGGTGGAGGTATTTATAATCTAGCCCGTCAGGGAGTTGCTGCATTGTTGAATGCTTGTAGTGATGAAGTTAATTATCCGGCACCGTATCTAGATAATCCTCAAGCTGTGATAGATGCAGTTAATGCAGCGTTCTTAGCTGGAGGAAACGCACCTGGACAATTGGCAACACAATTGGATAATCTTAATAATTCAGGATGTCCGTTAGGTGGAACCAGTGCTAATCCAAATCAAGTTGCTGGTAACAATACGGCTAATTTCAAAGCTTATCCAAATCCATTCAAAGAATATATCACCGTTAAATACGAATTCGATTATAAATCTAAAGCAAGAATTGAAGTATTTGATGCGAAAGGTATGTTCTTAATGTCTTACGATGACCCTGATGCTTATTACAACAAAGAGGTGGTTATTCAACCAACATTCAATGCCGGTGAAGGACAGATGTTCTTTATCAAAGTGATCACCGACCATGGAGTAAGCACTCAAAAAGTGATTTCCAAAAAATAGATATCCTTAGTTTATTAAAAAAGGAAGAGGCTGATTAGTGATAATCAGCCTCTTCTTATTTATGATTTCAAAGAAAATTATTTTACCAATCCTCTTGAAATTACTATTCTCTGGATTTCTGAAGTTCCTTCGTAAATCTGGGTGATTTTTGAGTCACGCATCATTCTTTCAACATGGTATTCAGCAACATAACCGTTACCCCCGTGAATCTGAACGGCATCATTAGCAACTTCTAAAGCAATTTCAGAAGCATATAATTTAGCCATAGCTCCGGAATGTGCAATGTCTAATCCTTGATCTTTTTCAGAAGCTGCTTTGTGAATTAACAATCTTGCCGCTGTAGTTTTAACGTGCATATCCGCCAATTTGAAAGCAATCGCTTGGTGATTGAAAATTGGTTTTCCAAAAGCTACACGCTCTTGTGCATATTTTAATGCTAATTCATAAGAACCTTGAGCGATACCTAAAGCTTGAGAAGCAATTCCAATACGTCCACCATTTAACGTTGACATCGCGAAAGCAAAACCAAAACCATCAGCTCCGATTCTGTTTTCTTTAGGAACTTTTACATCGTTAAATAATAAAGTATGTGTATCAGAACCTCTGATTCCCATTTTCTTTTCTTTTGGACCAACTTCAAAACCTGGCATTCCTTTTTCAACAATAAGAACATTAATTCCTTTGTGACCTTTAGAAGCATCTGTTTGGGCAATCACTAAATATGTAGAAGCAGTTCCACCGTTCGTAATCCAGTTTTTAGTACCGTTTAGTAAATAATGATCACCCATGTCAATTGCAGTTGTTCTTTGTGAAGTAGCATCAGAACCTGCTTCAGGCTCAGACAAACAGAAAGCACCGATCACATCACCTTTGGCAAGTGGTGTTAAATATTTTACTTTTTGCTCTTCAGAACCGTATTTTTCTAAACCTGCACAAACTAATGAGTTGTTAACAGACATAATAACTGCAGCAGAAGCATCAATTTTAGCAATTTCTTCCATAGCCAAAACGTAAGAAACGCTATCAAGTCCTGCACCACCGTATTTCGGATCTACCATCATTCCCAGGAAACCAAGTTCGGCCATTTTTTTCACCTGCTCAGTTGGAAATGTGGAGTGCTCATCTCTTTCGATTACACCCGGTAATAATTCAGTCTGGGCAAAATCTCTGGCTGCCTGCTGAATCATTAAATGTTCTTCGGATAAGTTAAAGTTCATTGTTATATTGTTTTGTTTTGATTTTAAAAGTGCCCAAATATAGATATAATTCTCCTATTTTCAATTAGATTGCCTAATTTTATCCCATGCAGAAAACGAACTATAAGGTAATTGGGGTGATGTCCGGAACTTCGCTGGACGGGGTGGATTTGGCCCATATTCATTTTGCGGTGGATAAGGGCAAATGGCAGTTTCAGATATTTGAAAGTGAGACTGTTGCCTATTCCGATGCTTGGGTAAACCGACTGAAAAAAGCCGTGGATTTTTCCATGGAAGAACTTCTTCAGCTTAACGAAGAATATACAACATTGCTTGCCGTAATTATTCAGTCATTTATTCAGAAACATAAGTTGGAGAACTTGGATGCGGTTTGTTCACACGGGCATACGATTTTGCATCAGCCTCAAAACGGGTTTACGCTACAGATCGGGAATCTTCCGAAAATTGCCGGGTTGCTAAACGAAAGAGTCGTCTGTGATTTTCGTGTACAGGATGTAAAACTTGGCGGTCAAGGCGCACCATTAGTGCCGATTGGCGACCGGATTTTGTTTTCCGATTACGATTATTGTTTGAATCTGGGTGGCTTTTCCAATGTGTCTTTTGAAGAAAGCGGAAAGAGAATTGCCTTCGATATTTCGCCTGTGAATACCGTGTTGAATTTTTATGCCGATAAATTAGGATTGAAATATGACGATAAAGGTCAGATAGCCAAAAGCGGAAACATCTCCGAAGTGTTACTGGTAGAATTGAATGCCTTGGAATTTTACCAAAAGAACTATCCGAAATCCCTTGGTTTTGAATTTGTGAAAACCATTGTGCTGCCGATGATGGAAAGCCATTCGATTACAATTGAAGACAAACTCCGAACCTTTACCGAACATGTGGCGTTCCAGATTGCGAATGCCTTGCCGAAAAAATCAGGAAGTCTTTTGGTTACCGGCGGCGGCGCCTATAACGATTTCCTGGTGGAACAGATGCAAACCCAACTTCCAGACATGAAAATTGTAATCCCGGAAGCCAAAACCATAGAGTTCAAAGAAGCCTTGATTTTTGCCTTGCTCGGCGTGTTAAAACTTCGAAATGAGGTGAATGTGCTGGCGAGTGTTACCGGAGCGGCTGAAAATCACAGTTCAGGTGTTGTTTTTGACTTTAGTTCCTAATATAATCGGTGACGGTTTTTATCAGATCCTTGCTTTTTAAATCGTGTCCCAATCCTTCCGTAAGCAGCAATTGACTGTTTTGCCAGTGCTTGTTTAATCGGACGGAATACTCAAAACTTGTCGCTAAATCATTTTTATCATGTATGATTAAGGCAGGAATGGCAATGCTTTCGGCAAATTTGGCGCTGGAAAAATAGCTGGGTAATTTCCCTAATTGTTCCTGAAATTCCTCTATGATCAAATTCACGGATTTTGTTGTCAAGCCTAAAGTTTGTTTGTAAAAATCGAAAAAATCGGATGCTTCACCCGGCGCGCCCATAATCACGACTTTGTTAATAGTATGCTCTTTGTAGTGGTCTAAAAAATAAGTAGTCGCAAAACCACCAATCGAATGGCTTACAATAGAGGTAATCCCCGGGTTTTTGGCTAAAAAGGCATTGATCACTTTCGCATACAAAACCACATGAACCATCTTGCCGGAAGACAAACCATGAGCCGGTGCATCCAAGGCGTACACCGTAAAGTCGTTTTTAACCAGATGTTCAATATAGGCTTTCCAACGGAACGAATGGCTCGCCCAACCGTGAATCAAAAGTATTTTTTTGCTTCCATTGCCCCATTTATAGGTTTGGATATTGTAACCGTCAAGACTAAGACTGTCTGATAAGTCTTTTTGTAAAAATTCCAATTGATGCGGTTTCAGTTTTCGCGCAAACGGATTGCAAAAAAGTTGAAATCCTTTCTTTTTTAGCTTTTTTGGGTTTGCAAACGAGAGAAAATTGAAATAAAATCCTATGGTTTTCTCCAAAATTTTTTTAGAATTCATAATTTTTTTCTTTTTAAGATACCGTTCGGTATCAAATTATTTAAATTTTTTTAGAGCAGGATGTCTGAAACAATCCAGTTTTTTAAGTGGTTCACCACAATCTCGATATCGGTGTTTGAATTTTGCAGTTTGCTCATCATGACACCGCCCTCAAGGGTTGAAATCAGTACAGTAGCCACCAATTTTTCGTTTACTAAATTCCTGACTTGTTTGTGTGTTTTGCCATTGATGATGATTCTTTCCACAGAATCACGAAAAACGAATAAGGCCTGTTGTGCTTTTTGCTTCAATTCAAGGTTAGTGTCGTCAACTTCTACAGCAACATTCAGCAGCGGACAGCCGCCTTCAACAAATGGATTTGTGATGTAACTTTTGAATAAATCGAGTACACAAAACAGCTTGTCCCGGGTGTTGTTTTCTGCCTTTATTTTCTCGTTTAAAGTGATGAAAATAGCCTGCATCATCTTTTGGAAAGCTTCAATTTCGAGGCTCTCTTTGCTCTCAAAATGCCTGTAAATCGCACCTTTGGTTAAGCCTGTAGCCTCAGTGATATCGCTCAAAGACGTGGATTTATACCCTTTTGTGTTGAAAAGGGCAGTGGCTTCTTTGAGCACTTTTGCTTTTGTAAGTTCTGAGGATCGCATATGCAAAGATACCAATCGGTATCGAAATGGCAAAAAAAAATAAATTTTCTTTTTTACATTGTTTGAAACGAACTAGCTTTGCATATCAAAATTTCGTTTTTACAGATGAAATTGCATCAATTAATGTTTGCTTCTAAATAAAAAAATAAACAGTTCAGATATGAAAGATTTACTGAAAAAATTCGAAAATAAAGAACCTGAAGTAGTGTTCCATTGGAAAGATCCGGAAACGGATGCGGAAGGATGGACAGTAATCAACTCGTTACGCGGTGGTGCAGCCGGTGGTGGTACTCGTATGCGTAAAGGATTGGATATGAACGAAGTGCTTTCTTTGGCGAAAACCATGGAAGTGAAATTTTCAGTTTCAGGGCCTGCGATTGGCGGGGCGAAATCAGGAATCAATTTTGATCCGGCAGATCCCAGAAAGCAAGGCGTTTTACAGCGTTGGTATAAAGCGGTTTCCCCTTTATTGAAAAGTTACTACGGAACCGGAGGCGATTTAAACGTAGATGAAATTCACGAAGTTATCCCGATGACGGAAGAATGTGGGGTTTGGCATCCGCAGGAAGGTGTTTTCAACGGGCATTTCAAACCAACGGAAGCTGATAAAATCAACCGTATCGGACAATTGCGTCAAGGGGTTGTGAAAGTAATCGAAAATACTTCTTTTTCACCGGACATCAACAGAAAATATACTGTAGCGGATATGATAACCGGTTATGGTGTGGCACAGGCAGTTCGTCATTTTTATGCTATTTACGGCGGAAACGTTCAGGGCAAAAAAGCGATTGTTCAAGGTTTCGGAAATGTAGGTTCGGCAGCTGCTTTCTATTTAGCGGAAATGGGAGCGAAAGTTGTGGGGATCATCGACAGAGACGGTGGTGTGATCAACGAAAACGGTTTCTCTTTTGAAGAAATCAGAACCTTGTTCTTAAATAAAAACGGTAATACGTTGGTAGCGGAAACCATGATTCCTTTTGCAGAAATCAATGAGAAAATCTGGTCTATCGGTGCTGAGATTTTTGCTCCGTGTGCGGCGTCAAGATTGGTAACTAAAGCGCAGGTGGACAGTATGGTAGCGGCAGGATTGGAAGTAATTTCGTGTGGGGCTAATGTTCCGTTTGCAGACAAAGAAATTTTCTTCGGACCGATTATGGAAGAGGTGGATTCTAAAGTGAGTTTGGTTCCGGACTTTATTTCCAACTGTGGTATGGCTCGTGTTTTTGCCTACTTCATGGAGAAGAAAGTAGCGATGACCGATGAGGCAATCTTTAACGATACTTCAGACATTATCAAAAATGCAATCCAGAAAACTTATGATGTAAGTTCTGACAAGAAAAACATCAGCGCAAGAGCTTTTGAAATTGCCTTAAAACAATTGGTATAATTCTTGTATATTTAGCTCTGTAGAACATAACAAAAAAAGCGTATTTTCGTTATTATTGTTTGAGTAAGAGTTAGAATATGGAACAGTTTGATATATCAGCAGCAGAAAAAAGAAAATCATTCCTGATTACGGTAGTGATTTACGCCTTTTTACTGCTGCTTTTGTTTTTTATCCGATTTTGGCCTCCAACCAATCCGGAAACCTTAGCCATGTTAGGTGGCGGAGGTGGCGGAGGTGGTGTGACCATCAACTTCGGAGACAGTGATGTAGGGATGGGGGATAATTTCCAGAGCGAAGTGCTGAATGTGAAGAACGACGTAAAGCAAGTGGTTGCGGCTTCGGCACAGGAAGAAGATATTATTTCCAGCGACACACCGGAAGACAATGCGGTGGTAATTCCAAAAAATCCAAACCCGGTGAAAACCAAACCGGTAGTGAAAACCGATCCGAAACCTGTTGAGGTTAAAAAGCCAACCGTATCTAAAAACACCAGTGATATCATGGCGAATATCATGAACGGTTCCAAAAAAGGTGGTGATGGTGACGACAACCAAGCCGGAAACAAAGGGAAATCCAACGGAGATATAAATTCCAACGGGTATTACGGAAACGGAGGCTCCGGCGGAGGCTCCGGTGGTGGAAATGGTCCTGGAAACGGTACGGGAACAGGCCCTGGAAGCGGAAGTGGCTCCGGTGGAGGTAATGGAAGCGGAAACGGTCCGGGTAATGGTGCAGGTTATTTTCTAGGTAACAGAAAAGCATTGTCCAAGCCAAAACCTAATAGTGATTGTAGCAATGAAACAGGTAATGTTGTTGTGGAAATTACAGTTGATAAAGACGGAAACGCAATTAGTGCGGTTGCGGGTGTTAAAGGGACAACCATTACGGCGAAATGTTTGAGAGATCAGGCTAAAAATGCAGCATTGAATACTAAATGGCAACCAAGCCCCGATGCCCGTGATAAACAGGTGGGTAGGATTGTTTACAGTTTTGGATTGAATTAACAGAATAGAGAATGGATAAAAGAAAAAGCCGACTTATAAAGTCGGCTTTTTTGTTTTTTAAGGTTTCTAATCAATCGTAATTTAGTTTGATATAGTCTATTGTCTTTTTCGGAATTAATTAAGAGCGGATAGATCGTAAACTATAACTTTGCCGGACATGTCGCCATTTTCATCGTTATGGGGAAATCCTATTGCTATTGTTTTACCGTCAGAAGAAATATCGATACACCAGCCGGTTGAGTTATTAGCCATTGGCGTAGATTCTATCCCGTCAGCATCTGTGATAGTTGTAAGCTCTTTCCAGCTATCGGGTGTTTTTTTAAAGACTTTAACATATCCTGGTTTTTTAAAGCCTAAGTAGGGTAAGCTTAGTGTTAGAATTGTTCCGTCATCGGATATGGCTATGGAATGGCCAAAGAAAGCGTTCTGCTTTTCAGGCTTAAGTGTGAAATTTGCATTTGTCCATTTTTCATTGTGCATCTCATAGGTTTCCACATACCCGGCAGTATTATTTAAGAAATCAATGCTTGAAGAACTTGCGATGATAGTTTTTCCGTTATTTGAAGCCACTACGTTTTTTCCTAAGTAAGCACCTTGTAGACTCCCGTTGAATTTGGGTTCTGTTTTTACCCAATTATTGCCTGTCAGTTTATAGATTGTGATTCCTCCTGTGTTTTTTAAATTCTTCGAATTGGCATAGGGATCTCCTACTGCAATACAATTACCATTTGAAAAAAGGGAAATTGATTCTCCAAAACCTTTCTTGGATAGTGCATCTTCGTTAGGCATAATTGTATTTCCTTCCTGTACCCATTTCTGGTCTTCCGACTTGAATATTTTTACGCAGTTGCTGTATATTTTCTGACTGTAATAAGATACGGCAAGTTTTTTCACGTCCTCGGTAACGCTGATGGTTTCTATCTGATCAAATTCGTTTTCTAAAATGATTTGTTCGTTTGTTCTTTTCCAGTCAGTTCCGTCAAAAGCATAAAAATTAATGGTTCTGAAAGGAGCACCGACGATAAGTTTTGATCCGTCGGCTGACAGTTCCATTATGGCGCCATATTCAAAATCCCTTTTGTCCGGATAAACGGCATTGCCCATTTGGGTCCATTTGTTGTTCGTGAATTTATAAATGGCAATTCTTCCGTTTTTATCCGAAAATTCACTGTTGAAAGGAGCGGCTACTGCTAAAATGCTGCCGTCTTTGGATAGTTTTACATTGCGGCCAAACTGTTCTTTTGTAGTTTTTCCTATAAGTATTTCACCTTTTGCTTTTTGGGCGAATAAAGGGTTGGAAAACGAAAGTATAAGTAAAAAATAACTGAATAGTATGAGTTTGCTGTTTGTTGTTTTCACTTGTAACTTATTTTGATGGATGTTTAGTAAGGATTTTTAATAGGCAAATGTAAGTTTGAGACTTTAAACTTACAAGTTAATTTTTGCAACAATTGGGGTTTTATTACTTTCTTATTCTCGGGGAAATGTGTCTGCTTAACTCCAATGTTCTGGCTCTGGTTGGAGCGGCATCCTTTTATAAAAAAAGCCATTCAGGCGAATGGCTTTTTTTATAAAAGATTGCTGCGCCAGTTCGCTTCGCTCGTGTGAGCGGAAGACAGGTTCCCGGCTCCTTGTTGTTGCTAATTAGCTGCGCTGGTGGCAATCACGAATTTCAGGTTGTTTTTTACCCCAATCTGCAATACGTCTACCAAATCCTGTACCTGTAAGTTGTACGGTATGCGGACTACCACAGCTTGCTCTTTATTGTCACCGATTTTGGTCAGTAATTCTTTTTCCAATTGGTCAAAAGGCACTTCCTGCTTGTCCAGGAAAAAACGTTTTTCTTCCGTTACGGAAAGGCTGATCAGCTGTTTGTTGGTCTTTTCGTTATTTTTCGATTTGGGAAGCGTCATTTTAATCACATTCGGATTCGCCAAAGTCGAGATAATCAAAAAGAACAACAAGAGGAAGAACATGATGTCGCTAAGCGAACTCGTGGCTACTTCCGCGTGAAAGCGTTTATTTCGTTTTATCGGCATTTGGTCTCTGAATTATGTTAACGAATTCCAATACGTGTCTTTGCATGTTCAGTGAGTAATTATCGATCATACTGTTGTACAAGTGGTATCCCGAATACGCAATAATCCCTACGATAAGTCCGGCTCCACTACTAATCATTTTTTCGTATAAACCTCCGGAGATGTTACCGATACTGATGTTTTCCGTAACTGAAATGCTGTAGAAGATCTTAATTACCCCGGAAATCGTTCCGATGAACCCAAGCGTGGGCGCGATACCAGCAATAAGTCCCAGAACCCCCAGTTTTCTTTCCATTTCCCCGATTTCAATATTGGCCATTTTCTCCATATTCGATTCGATTTCGGAAATCGGTCTTCCGATGGTTTGGATACCTTCTTTGATTACGATTGCTGAAGCTGCACCGTCGCGTTCTGCTGCTGAAATGGCCATTTCGATGTTTCCGGAATTCAAATGCGTACGGATGTCTTTCATCAAATGCGGATCGGTTTTAGTGGCTTTTTTGATGTATAGGAAACGTTCTATGATCACATAAATCGTATAGAACAATAAAATGGCAATCGGGATTAAGAAGATTCCCCCTTTTAAGATGAATTCCAATACGGAGATTTCGTTGTCTTTGATTACACCTTCTACCACGGTTCCTGCGGCTTGCGCGATAGAATCATTCTGTACTTGTAAAAAAAATCCAGTCATAAATATTCTGATGATTGCTATAATTTATTTTAAAAATAATCCCAATTTTGCAATAAAGATAAATTTCTATACCCTAATAAACTAAAAAAAAGTTTATTTATTTTACGGGTTACGATTTTAACAGCAAATAGCGTTCCAAAATGACTTATCCCGAAACTTTGCAGTGGATGTTTGCCCAATTGCCCATGTATCAGCATCAGGGTGCCTCAGCCTATAAAAAAGACTTGACTAACACAGTTTTACTGGCAAAACATTTAGGAAATCCGGAGCGGAACGTCAAATGTGTACATGTGGCCGGAACTAATGGCAAGGGGTCAACGTCTTCGATGATTGCGTCAGTTTTGCAGGAGACGGGTTATAAAGTGGGATTGTATACTTCACCGCATTTAAAGGACTTTCGTGAGCGTATCAAAATCAACGGGGCAATGATGCCGGAAGCTTTCGTGGTGGATTTTATAGCGGCTAACAAATCGTTTTTTGAAGCAAACCAGTTGAGTTTTTTTGAGATGACAGTTGGTTTGGCTTTTGAGTATTTCAATAAAGAAAATGTCGACGTAGCAGTAATTGAAGTGGGAATGGGTGGCCGACTGGATTCCACGAACATTATTACGCCTTTGGTTTCTGTTATTACCAATATCGGTTTTGATCATACTCAGTTTTTAGGTAATACATTGGAGGCGATTGCCGGAGAAAAAGCAGGAATCATAAAGCCGAATGTTCCGGTAGTCATTGGTGAATATAACGATCAAACAAAGCCTGTTTTTGTTACTAAAGCAAGGGAGTGTAATTCAGAGATTTATTTTGCGTCTGATTTGATTGAGGTTGACTACCCGGGCGGTTTGTTAGGTGATTACCAGGTGCATAATAAGAAAACCGTGGTGCAAACCGTTGAACTGCTCAAGCAACATTTCGATATAACGGAAGCGCACTTGAAAAAGGGCCTGCTGCATGTTGTTGAAAATACCGGATTGTTAGGTCGTTGGCAGCAAATTAACACCAATCCGAAAGTGATTTGTGATACAGCGCACAACAGTCATGGCTTGAAAATTGTGTTGAGTCAGATTCAGAAGGAGAAATTTGAACAGTTGCGCTTTGTTTTAGGGGTCGTAAATGATAAAGATTTGGACGATATTCTGCCTTTGTTTCCAAAAAATGCCAAGTATTATTTCTGTAAACCGAATGTTCCGCGTGGTCTTGATGAAAAAATAGTACAGCAAAAAGCTGCGGAATTTGGTTTGGTTGGGGAAGTATGTGATTCTGTTTCAGAAGCTTATCGGTTAGCCTTGAAGGATTCTGCAGCAAATGATTTTATTTATATAGGCGGAAGTACGTTTGTTGTGGCAGAAATTGTGTAAAATAATTTTGCAGAAGTAAAAAATACCGCTATATTTGCACTCGCAATACGGGAAAAGCCGGTTGCATGATAAAAGGGCGATTAGCTCAGCTGGTTCAGAGCACCTCGTTTACACCGAGGGGGTCGGGGGTTCGAACCCCTCATCGCCCACCACTTTTATCAAGACATACTGATAATAGAAGAATTATCGGGCGATTAGCTCAGCTGGTTCAGAGCACCTCGTTTACACCGAGGGGGTCGGGGGTTCGAACCCCTCATCGCCCACAGAATTGAAACCTCATACTAAAGTGTGAGGTTTTTTGTTTTTATAATATTGTTTAAGTTGGTTTGAGCATCCCGATTTATCGGGAGGGTCGGGGGTTCGAACCCCTTTCCGTACTCGGAACAAGCAATCGCCCACAAAAAAACTCCTTAAGCAATTAAGGAGTTTTTTATGTCTTTTTTTGAGGTTTATATTGTAAGGAATGATTGGTTCATATTGTTCTTAATATCGCTTTTTTTTGAGGTGTTTTATTTCGTGTAATTCTCTTCCATTTCTTTTAAAGCATCTATAATACTTTGGGTGCGCGCATATTCTTTAGCTTTCTGTTTCTTTCCTAAATAGAAATAAGCAAACAGCATCCAGCCACTGTATGCAACCAAAGTGATTGTTTTGGCAAGTGCAGACATCGGTGCTATTACTTCAATAAAATAGAATGCAAATGCCAGGTTGAGAAGTAGGAAGTAGGCCAGTGCAACTTTAGTGCCTACAAACTGCTGGAATTTGTAAAACTTTTCTAAAACTGTGATGTTTTTTGAAGGGGAATCGGTTACGTTGATGCGTTTTAACCAAATCATTTGGTAGATACGAATCAGTGTGAAGCCAAAAACACAAAGAAACATCAGGGCAATTCCGATAAAAGTCGTAATCATCTTAAAGTCCACAGCGCTTACTACCCAAGCCACACCTACTAAAGAAGCGATCAGTGTTAAAATCTGAAACAGCATTTTGTTGGCAAACTGTTGTTTTTCTTTTTTGGCTTTCGCTATGATCAGGGAAACATCGGGAAGTGTGCTTGGCTTCTGTTGTTTCCAAAGGTCCTGTAATTTGTCAAAGTCCTTCATATTTTGCGTAAATGGTGCTTAATTGTTGTTTGATGCGATGGATTTTTACCCGAAGATTGCCTTCTGAAATCGAGGTGATTTCCGCTATTTCCGGATAAGGGACTTCTTCCAGTAAAAGTGTGATGATAAGACGATCGGCTTCAGAAAGTTCGCTGATACACTTATACAAGAGCTGGATTTGTTGTTCTTTTTCATCGGTTTCTTCTTCTCTTTTAATGATGGCCTTGTTCAGATCCACCTTGTTTTTGGATTTGTCGGACCGTAAATACTGTAAGCAGGTATTCATGGCAATCCTGTAAATCCAGGTACTTAGCTGAGCTTCTCCACGGAACTGGTCATAATGCTGCCAGACTTTGATGAAAACCTCTTGCAGTAAGTCGTCGGCGAGCATGGTGTCTCCTGTATATCCCAAACACAAGCGATGTATTTTAGCGGAGTAGGCCGAGTAGAGCTCTTTGAATTGGTTTTCCTGTTGATGGTTTAGTGTCACAAGTAATGTTGATTTTTTTATTTGGAATGTAGAAAAGTGTCGATTTCGGTGTAAAACCATTCCGGCTGGTCGTACATGATGAAATGTTTCGCATCGGCTACTTTTATGGTTTTGTTTTTCAATTCGGCGTATTGTAAGGTGTATTCTTTTTCGCTCGCTTCTTTGGTGGTCCATTTGCTGGCCAGTACTAAGATAGGGGATTTTATTTTACCGATTTCTTTTCTTAAATCGGTAGTTGCCATTTCAACAATGGTGCTGCCTAGGGTAGTGCGGTCGCTTTTGTAGCTCCATTCAGCTATTTGTTTGGCACGGATGGAATCGGATACCTGATACAGCATCGCTTTGGTCATGTTTTTCACATAGCCTTCGCTGGGAATGGATTTGAAGTTGTTGATGACCGCTTCTTTGTTGTATTGGGGTTGTGTTTTTAATTCTTCAGCTTTAGCATCCGGTTTTCCAACTGCGGAAACAAACGGTAAACCATCCACACAGATGCTTTTCCGAACAAATCCGGCTCGGTGCTTTGTAGCCACAGCGTCATGAAAGCGCCTAAACTGTGGCCGATCAGTATTGGTTTTTGTATTTTATTGTTCTTTACGTATGCGATGATTTCATTGCGGACGGTTTTTAGGATTTCGTCATTTTGAATCGGCTTAGCTTCTCCAAAACCTGCTAAAGTAAGTACATGTAATTGGTATTCGTTTTTAAGGTGTGAAACCGTTTCGTTCCAGACTTCACCGCTGCAGGAGTAGCCAGGGATCAGGATGACAGGTTTTCCTTTTCCGATAACTTTGACTTCAAAAGAAGGATGTTGTTGAGCGAATACATTAAGGGCGGCTAAGGCAACCAATAAAGAGAGAATCAATTTTTTCATAGTATGTTTTTTTGGTTTTTTACTTGAATTTCTCTTTTGATGCAGCGAAGCGGCTATTGTTACAAATAAAAGTTCATTTTTTTAAATTAAATAAAAAAAGCCGCTGTTTATGCGGCTTTTCAGATTATAAAATATCTAAGGTTCGTTCCAGGGCCATACCTCTGGATCCCTTGATAAGAATGGTTTTGTTTTTTGGTTTGTTGTCTTTGAAGGTTTGTGAAAAACTCTCAAAAGATTCATGAAAACGGAAGTGGTTCTGTGTTGTTTTGTTGGCAAAAAAATCTTTTCCGACAAAATGGGTTTCAATTTCGGAGTGATCAAGAAGTAATTCAATTACTTTTTTGTGTTCCTCCAGGCTTTCTTTTCCCAATTCGAACATATCGCCAAGTATGGCTATCTTGTTGAGCCCGTCTAATTGAATGAAATTGGCAATAGCGGCTGCCATGCTGCTCGGATTGGCATTATAGGCATCCAGAATGATTTGATTATCGTTCTTCTCGGTCAATTGAGAGCGGTTGTTGGAAGGGATGTAGTTTTCAATGGCGTCTTTGATATCAGTATCCGAAACATTAAAATATTTCCCGATTGTTATAGCGGCATTGATGTTGTTAGCATTGTAAATCCCGATAAGATGGGAGTTTATTTCCAGCTTGTTGAAGCCTATTTTTACCATCGGATTGGCGGATGCTGTATCAATAACGGTGTCTGCTTTTTGGCTTTGTGAAAAAGTGACACGGGTAATCGCTGTTGTTTTGTCTTTTTGGATCGAATCGTCCAGGTTGACAAAAGCTGTTTTGTGATGTGCTTCCAGGTATTGGTAGAGTTCACTTTTACCTTTGATTACACCTTCAATACCTCCGAAACCTTCCAAATGTGCTTTTCCGAAGTTGGTGATATAACCATAATCCGGTTGTGCGATTTTGCAAAGCATTTCAATTTCTTTCTGATGATTGGCGCCCATTTCCACAATACCAATATCGGTGTTTTCATCAAACGACAAAAGGGTGAGGGGGACTCCAATATGGTTGTTGAGGTTACCGATGGTGGCTTTTGTGTTGTATTTTTTAGCAAGTACCGTATTGATAAGTTCCTTAGTAGTGGTTTTTCCATTGCTGCCGGTTAAGGCGATGATGGGTAAGCCTAATTCCTGACGGTGAAAACTCGCCAGATCCTGTAAAGCAATTAAGCTGTCGGAAACCAATATCATTTTGTCTTCATCGGTGAAGAATTTTTTGTTGTCGATAACGGCAAACGAAGCCCCTTTGTTAAGTGCTTCCTGTGCAAATTCATTCGCGTCAAAGTTATCGCCTTTTAAGGAAAAAAATAATGAACCGGGACCTATTTTACGGGTGTCGGTGGAAATGGTCTTGCATTGTAAAAAGCATTCGTATAATTCTTCGATTCTCATTTTGAAAAGCGTATATAAAAATAAAAGCCCTAAAATAGGGCTTTTATTGTATAGTATGAAAATTTATTTATTAACCTCTTGGTTTTTTCTTGTTGTCTTTCGGACCTACTTTAGACATTGCGCAACGGAAACCGATGTAGTCTGTTGCCATATCTTGTGGGTAGTATCTTCTTGATGCAGGATCCAACCAGTATGCTCTGTCTCTCCAAGAACCACCTTTGTAAACTCTTGAATCGTCGTTTACTAAAGTTGTACGTTTAGAAGATTTGTCATATTGTCTTTTCATTACACCTAAACTGTCAACAGAAATCTGGTGTTTAGGAGAATCGTACATTCTTTTTGCGTCAGTTCCTTTTTGCTCTCCAGCTCCTTCTTCTTCTTCAGAACTTGCGAATTTGAAGTAACGAGTAGATTGTTTGTCACCATCTCTGTAGTTTCTGTTATCAGAAGTAGAGAAGTTGTATCTTAAGTACGTTTCGTTTTCGTCAACTGGAACCTGAGCGATTTGTCCAGGGAAGTTTCTTGCTAAAACTTTACCGTTACTTAATGTGTCGTATTTAACGTTTTCAGCAGTAACCATTTCAACTTTACCGTCTTCACCGATTTTGTTTTTCATGTATACGTTACCACGGAAGTAGTTGAAGTCATTCGCCTCATCGTCAACCATTGGACGATAAACGTCTTGTACCCACTCAGCTACGTTACCAGCCATGTCGTATAGACCAAAATCATTTGGAGGGTAAGATTTAACTTTGTTAGTGATATCAGCACCGTCATCAGACCATCCTGCGATACCGCCGTAATCTCCTTTACCTTGTTTGAAGTTAGCCAATTGGTCACCTCTTAACTGACGTTTTCCAGAACGGGTGTATTGACCTTTCCAAGGGTATTTTTTCTTACCTCTATAGATGTTGTATTCACGGATTCCGTTCAAAGCTGTTGCAGCATATTCCCACTCAGCTTCTGTTGGAAGTCTGTACTCCGGTAAAATGATACCTGAAGATCTTTGAGCGAACACGTTTTTAGGCTCGATAGTTTTACCGTCTTTTGTGGTTTGAGGTTTTGCATTTTTACCTTTTGCACCTTTTTTGCCTCTGAAAACGATTTCCTCGTTACCACCACGTGCAGTAGAAGGACTAGCTAAATAAGCTTCAGTACTGAAAGTGTTTGTAGCGTCAACTTCGTTAACTTTCGCGTCTTTTTTCAAGTATTGCTCTCTTTCTAAGATAGCCTCATTCACACGGTCAGTTCTCCATTTGCTGAATTCAGTTGCCTGGATCCAGTTAACACCTACTACAGGATAGTGTCCGTAAGCCGGGTGTCTTAAATAGTTGTTGGTCATCGTTTCGTTGTAACCTAAACGATTTCTCCATACTAACGTGTCAGGTAATGCACCTGTATAAATGTTTTTGTAATTCTCATCATCTGGTGGGAATACTGTTTTTAACCAGAACAAGTACTCAGCGTACATCATGTTGGTTACTTCAGTTTCATCCATGTAGAAAGACTGAACGTGTTGTTGGTTTGGAGAGTTGTTCCAATCGTGCATCACATCATCTTCCACTTTACCCATTGTAAAGGTACCACCTTCAATGGCAACCATTCCAGGAGGAGTTTCTTGTTTTTTAAACTTGTCGTTGTATTGGAAACCACCTTTCTTGTCGTTGATTTTCCAACCTGTAGCCTGAGAACCTCCTTTAGACGACCCTTTTTTGCTACAACTAGCAAATGAAATTGTAAGCGCTAATGCCGCCAACATCTGTAAAGTCAAAATTCTTCTAATTTTCATACTTTCAGTAGGTAATAAATTTAGTGCCGCAATATAGTAATTAACCGTTAAACTGCAACAACTTTTTTTCAAATTATTAAAAAAAATATAAAATAATGTTAATGTCATCAGTTATAACGGATTCAGCCGAGATATATTGTATAAAATTAGCGAATGCGAAAAATATTTTTTCTATTTGTAATAAGTTTATATAAATAACGTTTAATACTGAATGAGAAACGCATTACTTTTTGTTCTCCTTTTGAATGTTTTTTTCTGTTTTTCACAGCAAAAAGAAACTGTAACCGTGCAATGGAGCGAGGCGTCGTCTTTTTATGTCGATAGCATTCCTTTTGTTATTCCTAAGTTTCAGCGGGAAAGTATTGATTTTAATTCTGCGGAAAGAACGCTTATTTTCAGGAAGAAGTTTCAGGTGTCCGGTATTGTTGATGAAAAGAGTCTTAAAATTGAAAATATTGTTTTCGAAGAAATGACCAAAACGGATTTAAAGGATTTGTCTTTTGAAAACCTGCCAAACTCTGTTAATGCGGTACTTGCTAATCATATAGCCCGTGACGTTGTGTCCGGGGTGCTGTCGTTTTCTCCGGTTATTAAGCAAGGAAATGTCGTGCGAAGAGTAAAGAAACTTGATTTTTCTTTTTCTGTTAAAACATCAGGAAGTGCTTTGAACCGCAACGCCCAATCCATAACGAGTTCCGTTTTGGCCAGTGGGGACTGGTACCGTTTCTCTGTTGAAAAATCCGGTATCTATAAGGTAACCAAATCTTTTTTACAACAATTGGGCATGGATACAAATGTAAATCCACGCCGTTTGAAAATTTACGGGAACGGCGGACGAATGGTGCCGTTAAGCAATCAGCTTTATTATCCTATGGATTTGGAGGAAAATGCCATAAAAGTAATTGGTGAAGAGGATGCTGTTTTTAACGACAGTGATTATATTCTTTTTTATGCTGAAGGGGTTGATGTCTGGAACGAGGAGAGTTTGACAAGTGTTAATTTATACGATACAAAATCCTATTATTATGTTACTGTTGCCGGAGGGGACGGAAAGCGAATCGCGGTAAACCCACAACCGTCTGCAGCGCCGGATTTTACGTTTTCTACTTTCGACGACTATCAGTATTATGAAGTCGATAAAAACAATTCCGGGAAATTAAGCAGAAAATGGGTGGGTGAGAATTTCAATTTTCAGAACATCCAGACTTTTGACTTCAATTTTCCGAATCTGGTAACCACTGCGCCGTTGCAACTCAGGATAAATGCCGTATCGGCAGCCTTTGTTTCTTCCTCTTTTAAAGTAAAAGCAAATAATCAGGAGATTGGGACTATTCCTTTTGGGGTATTGCCGGCATCTGCTGATTTTACAGGATTTGAGAATTTGATGGTAACCCAGTTTACCGCATCGACGCCTGCTGTGAGCATACAAATGGAATATAATAACGGAGGAGCGCCTTCCTCTAATGGATTTCTGGATTACATCTCGCTTGTAGCTAAAAGAAACCTTCAGGGGTATGGGAAACAGTTTTTGTTCCGAAATGATTTAGCAGGTTCTAATGTAGGGGTGGGGCAGTATCAGCTGGCAAATGCTTCCGGGATTTCAGAGATTTGGGATGTGACGGATCTGTATAATGTGACTAAATATGAAAATTCCGCTCAGGCTTCGTTTTCTTTTAAAGCGAATTTAGGGGAAGTCAGAAAATATGTGGCCTTGGATTTGGCAGATGTCTATTCGCCTTCCGGCGGGTCTGATGCCCGTGTGGCCAACCAGAATATAAAAGGTACTTTGTTTGCCGACAATTCAGGGGCTTTTCAGAATGTTGATTATCTTATCGTAACACCTAAATCCCTGAGAGTACAAGCGGAAAAACTGGCGGATTTTCACCGAAACTATTCGCAGCTTACCGTAAAAGTAGTTGAGTTGGAGCAGATTTATCAGGAGTTCTCTTCCGGGAAACAGGATATCGGGGCGATCCGGAACCTTGTAAAATACATGTACAATCAGGACGATCCAAGGGTTACAAGACGGATAAGGTTTGTGAACCTTTTTGGAGATGCTTCTTATGATTATAAAAACAGAATATTCGGTAATACCAATATTGTTCCGGTATTCCATATGCTGCACCGGTATACAACGCCTTCACCGGTCGGGTATGCAACTAATTTTTCCCAGTTGATGGCTTTTATGTCGGATGATTTTTACGGGCTGATGAATACTAATGAAGGCAGCGTGAGTTCTACGGAAGGGATTGATGTGGCTGTAGGGCGAATGTTGGTAAGTTCTGTTTCACAGGCGGAGGCTATGGTGAACAAAGTTGTGGAGTATCATGCAGAGGCTTCCTACGGCAGATGGCGAAACAGTTGTCTGTTTGTTTCGGATGATGTGGACAGGTCTTCTGACGGAACCCTTCAGGAGGATTTGGACGCTATTGCGGAAGATGTGAAAACGCGTAAGTCGTTTATCAATGTAAAAAAAATCCATTCCGACTCTTATATGCAGATGACCTCGGCCGGAGGTAACCGATACCCTAAAGCAAAAGAGGATTTGTTAAACGAATTCGCTCAGGGCAATCTTGTCGTAAATTATTTTGGTCATGGTGGCGAGGATGGTTTGGCACAGGAACGTCTTTTTGAAAAGCTAGATGCACAAAACCTTACGAATCGTTACCGTTACCCTTTGTTTGTGACTATAACCTGTGAATTTACACGTTTTGACAACCCTCAGCGACCTGCTGGAGGAGAATATATGTATTGGAATACTGCCGGAGGAGCGATTTCTTTAGTGGCGACTACAAGGGAAATCAGCCAGTCTACCGGTAAAAATATGAATGATAGGTTAGCTGAGACGTTATTTCCGGATGGAGATGTTTATCCTACGATAGCCGAAGCTTTAATGCAGGCAAAAAATATGGTTTTGTCTTCAGATATCAGAGTAGTTTTCAGCATTGGTGATCCGGCGCTGAAACTTGCCATTCCGAAGCCGAAAGTCCGTCTGACCAAAGTGAATGACGTACCAATCACTCAACCGGTTGATACATTGAAGGCTTTAAGCTATGTGAAACTTTCGGGAGAAGTTGTGGATGAATCCAATAACCTGATCTCGAATTACAACGGGGATTTGGCAGTTCAGATTTTTGATAAGCCGCTTCAGCGTTCTACACTTGGTAATGATGGGGTTATGAACGGGACGCAGCTGTGGGTTATGAATTTCAGTACTTTAGGAGAGACCATTTTCAGAGGAAATGCTTCCGTGAACAACGGATTGTTTGAATTTGGGTTTGTGGTGCCTCGCGATATTCGTATTCCGGTCGGGAACGGAAGGGTTAGTTTTTATGCTAAAAACGGTTCGCCGCTTGAAAACCAGGCAGGTTACGATGAAACCATAAAAGTGGGCGATATCAATACCAATGCCGTTGCGGACAATCAGCCCCCAAAAATCCGTTTGTACATGAACGATGAAACTTTTGTTTCGGGTGGAATCACTAATGCTTCACCTTTTCTGTTGGCTTTTCTGGAAGATGAAAACGGTATCAATACGGCCAGCGGAATTGGTCACGATATAGTGGCGATTTTGGATGGAAACGAAACCACGCCTTATATTTTAAATGATTATTACGAGACCGAACCAAACGATTATACCAAAGGAAAGTTGCGTTTTCCTTTTCATAACCTGGCCAAAGGGCTTCACACCTTAACACTGAAATGTTGGGATGTTTACAACAATTTTGCTACGGCTGAAATTCAGTTTATAGTAGCGGATGACGGCGGGGTTACGTTATCGAATGTGCTGAATTATCCGAATCCGTTTGTGAGTTATACCGAATTCTGGTTTTCGCACAACAAGCCTTATGAGCCTTTGGATGTTCAGGTGCAGGTGTTGACCATTAGTGGGAAATTGGTCAAAACCATTAACCAGTCGGTTACTACTGAAGGGTTTATGTCCCGTGATATTAAATGGGACGGAAGGGATGATTTCGGAGACAGAATCGGTAAAGGGGTGTACGTTTACAAATTAACGGTTCGTTCGTCAATAACGGGGAAAACCTCCGAAAAGATTGAGAAACTTGTAATACTTTAAGAAAATAGTATATTTGTCAAATTAATTTTTACAATAAAAATGAAAAAAATTGCAATTGTAGCTCTTTTTTTATCTGTGGTTCAGTCGATTACGGCTCAAGATAGAGCAATCACAACAGGAGTGCCTTTTCTGTTAATTTCCGCTGATGCCCGTGCCGCCGGTATGGCAGATATGGGGGTGGCCAGTACTGCTGATGTTTTTTCTCAACAATATAACCCTGCTAAATACGCTTTTTCACCCTATAAGCATGGTTTTTCGGTGAGTTATACACCATATTTAACGAGTATTGCCAATGATATTTCCTTAGGTCAGGTAACGTATTACAATCGTTTTAATGAGCGTAGTGCTTTTGCGGGAAGTTTGCGTTATTTCGGTCTTGGTGACATTGAGTTAAGAGATACCGGAGATCCTGCAGAGGTTCCGAGAACGGTTAGTCCAAACGAATTTGCTTTGGATGTGTCCTATTCCTTAAAATTAAGCGAGTTGTTTTCCATGGGTGTGGCGGGGCGTTATATCCGTTCCAACCTGAAAGTAGGTACGGATAATGTGGATGCTTCTGCGGCAAATTCGTTTGCGGTTGATGTGGCAGGTTACTTTCAGTCGGAAGAATTTGCTATGAGTGATTTTAATGCGAGATACCGTTTAGGTTTCAATTTACAGAATATGGGGCCGAAAATTTCCTATGACGGAGATGTGGAGCGTAGTTCGAACTTTTTACCGGCCAATTTAAAATTAGGAGGTAGCTTTGATTTTATCTTAGATGAATACAATAAAGTTACTGCTATTGCCGAAGTAAATAAATTAATGGTGCCAACCCCACAGAAAATCGAAGATAAAAACGGTGACGGAACCATTGATTCAACTGATTTTGCCATTGCAAATGATGAGTACCGAAAAATAGGATGGGTTTCCGGGATGTTTCAGTCTTTTGGTGATGCACCGGACGGATTTGGTGAAGAGTTGAAAGAGTTTACCTGGGCTTTAGGAGCAGAATACTGGTATCAGGATTCCTTTGCTTTCAGAGCCGGTTACTTTAATGAAAGTGTTGAAAAAGGAGCAAGAAAATTTGCGACTATCGGAGCCGGATTCAAGTACAATGTTGTGAAAGTCGATGTTTCCTATTTGTTCTCTACTTCAAAAGTGAGAAATCCGTTGGAAAACACTTTGCGATTCTCGTTAACGTTTAACTTCGGTGATTCGTACGATGATTTATAGGAAAAAATAAAAGTAAATAAACGATCCAAATTCGCCATGAATTTGGATTTTTTGTCTCTAATAATTTGATTACATGAAGAACATTAGTATTACATCAACTTTTTCGGTTTTTGATTCTCAGGAAGAGCTTTCGCCGGATGTTAAAAGTTTGATGGAACAGGCGGTTGAAATCAGAAAGAAAGCCTATGCGCCCTATTCCAAATTTAGAGTGGGGGCAGCCATTTTATTGGACAACGGAAAAGTGGTTGTCGGTTCCAATCAGGAAAATGCGGCTTATCCGTCCGGGCTTTGTGCGGAACGTGTGGCGATATTTCAGGCCGGAGCTATTTATCCGGATGCTAAAATTTTGAAAATCGCGATTTCGGCAACGGCAGATGCCAAAGAAATGTCCGATCCTATTCCGCCTTGCGGAGCCTGCAGGCAGTCCATTGCGGAGTACGAATTTCGTCAGGACGGCCCAATCGAAATCTATTTTATGGGAGCGGTCGGTAAAATTTACAAATCGGATTCGCTGAAGGATTTGTTGCCTTTAAGTTTTGATAAAAACTTTTTGTGATATTTTTAAAATCCTGATTTTTAATTTTCACTTCTAAGATTGAAGTGTTACTTTTGCATTTCGCAAAATTGTGTAATTATAGCTTAAAAGCGCAAAGATGAAACCAATTACAAAAGAAGTTTACCTGAAATGGTACGAGGACATGCAGTTCTGGAGAAAATTCGAAGACAAACTGGCTGCATTGTATATTCAACAGAAAGTTAGAGGATTTCTACATTTATATAACGGACAGGAAGCAGTGTTGGCAGGAGCTTTACACGCGATGGACTTGTCCAAAGACAAAATGATTACCGCTTACCGTAACCACGTTCAGCCGATCGGAATGGGAACAGACCCAAAAAGAGTAATGGCGGAATTATTAGGTAAAGTAACCGGTACGTCAAAAGGTATGGGAGGTTCCATGCACATTTTCGACAAAGAACACGGTTTTTACGGTGGTCACGGAATTGTTGGGGCACAAATCCCGGTTGGAGCAGGTATTGCTTTTGCAGACAAATATTTCAATACAGGTGGCGTAACCTTAACCTATTTTGGTGACGGCGCGGCACGTCAGGGGTCTTTACATGAGGCTTTCAACATGGCGATGTTGTGGAAACTTCCTGTGGTTTTCATCGTGGAAAACAACGGTTATGCGATGGGAACTTCTGTGGAAAGAACGGCAAACCATACCGATATCTGGAAATTAGGTTTAGGATACGAAATGCCTTGCGGGCCTGTTGATGCAATGAACCCGATTAAAGTGGCGGAAGCGATGCACGAAGCCATCGAAAGAGCACGTCGAGGAGACGGACCAACTTTCCTTGAAATGAAAACGTACCGTTACAGAGGGCACTCCATGTCTGATGCACAACATTACAGAACTAAAGAAGAGGTGGACGAGTACAGAAAAATCGATCCGATCACTCAGGTTTTAGATATTATCAAAGAAAACAAATACGCAACCGATGCGGAAATCGAAACGATCGATCAACGCGTGAGAGACTTGGTGGACGAGTGCGAAAAATTCGCTGAAGAATCACCATATCCGGAATTGAATCAGTTGTATGATGTTGTGTACGAAGAGCCTAATTATCCATTTTTACCACATAAATTATAATCGATTATGGCAGTAGTAATTACCATGCCGCGTTTGAGCGACACCATGACCGAAGGTGTAGTGGCAACTTGGTTAAAAAAAGTAGGAGACGTAGTTAAAGAAGGTGATATCCTTGCAGAAATTGAAACGGACAAAGCCACTATGGAATTTGAATCGTTCAACGCAGGAACCCTTTTGCATATTGGAATTCAGGAAGGAGAATCCGCTCCGGTAGATTCACTTTTGGCTATCATCGGACAACCGGGTGAAGATATTTCAGCTTTGTTAAGCGGAGGTAGCGCACCGGCACCTAAAACAGAAACTGCACCGGCAGCAGAAACGAAAGCAGAAGCTCCGGCAGCTGCAGCAGTTGAAATTCCAGCTGGTGTGAAAGTGGTTACCATGCCGCGTTTAAGTGATACCATGACCGATGGAACAGTAGCAACCTGGTTGAAAAAAGTAGGCGATGATGTAAAAGAAGGTGATATCCTTGCAGAAATTGAAACGGACAAAGCCACTATGGAGTTCGAATCGTTCAATGCAGGAACCCTTTTATACATTGGTGTGAATGAAGGACAGACTGCTCCGGTAGACAGTATTTTGGCGATCATTGGTCCTGCAGGGACAGATGTTTCCGGTATTGCGGCCAATTTTAAAGCAGGAGGCGCTGCTGAAGCTCCAACCCGAGGCACAGCCGAATCGAGCGAAGCTAAAGCGGAAGTGAAAACAGAAGTGGCTGCAACGGCAACAACACCAGCAACAAATGCGGGCGGACGAGTATTTGCTTCTCCGTTAGCAAAAAAAATAGCACAAGACAAAGGAATTGATTTATCGCAAGTGAAAGGTTCCGGTGAAAACGGCCGTATCGTGAAAAGTGATGTGGAAGGCTTTACACCAGGAGCTGCTGCACAAACAGCCGCTGCTTCAGCTGCTACAACTGCTGCGCCTGCTGTAAAACCATTCGTTCCGGCTGGAGAGAAATTCCAGGAGGAAATCAAAAATTCACAAATGCGTAAAACGATTGCACGTCGTTTGGCAGAATCAAAATTCACCGCGCCACATTACTACTTAACTATTGAAGTAGCCATGGACGAAGCGATGAAATCAAGAGCAGTAATCAATACGGTGCCGGATACTAAAGTGTCGTTTAACGATATGGTAGTGAAAGCCTGTGCGATGGCACTTAAAAAACATCCGCAAGTAAATTCACAGTGGAGAGAAGATGCTATGATCATCAACCACCATGTGAATATTGGTGTAGCCGTAGCGGTGGAAGACGGATTAGTGGTTCCGGTATTGAATTTTACGGACCAGATGAGTTTGTCTCAAATCGGGGCTAACGTGAAAGATTTAGCTGTAAAAGCTAAAAACAAAAAACTGACGCCGGCAGAAATGGAAGGTAGTACTTTCACGGTTTCCAATTTAGGAATGTTCGGAATCCAGTCGTTTACTTCAATCATCAACCAGCCGAATTCAGCTATTTTATCCGTAGGGGCTATTGAAGAAAAACCAGTGGTAAGAAACGGACAGATTGTAGTTGGCAATACCATGACCGTAACATTAGCTTGTGACCACAGAACCGTGGACGGAGCAACAGGAGCACAGTTCTTACAGACGTTGCGTCAATATTTGGAAAACCCTGTAACGATGTTGGCGTAAGCCCGTCGTTTTTAATAAATTAAATCCCGTTTTGAAATTCAGGACGGGATTTTTAGTATTTTAGATTTATGAACAAAAACATTATCATCACCGGTACTTCCAGAGGAATAGGCTACGAATTAGCATTGCAGTTCGCGTCTGCTGGGCATCAGGTTTTGGCCGTTTCGCGTAAAATCCCGCAAGGTTTGTTGGGGAATGCGAACATCAGTTGTCTTTCCGTGGATTTGTCTGTTGAGGAAGATTTAAACAAAGTTGCTGATTTTATCGGCTCGACCTGGAAAAAAGTTGATGTCGTGATTCATAATGCCGGTTCCCTTTTGAACAAACCTTTCGGGGAAATCTCTTCTGAAGAATTCGAGAACGTGTACAAAGTGAATGTTTTCGGAGTGGCAAATTTAACACGCGTTTGCTTGCCTTACTTTCAAAAAGGAAGTCATGTGATAACTATCAGTTCCATGGGCGGCATTCAGGGGAGTATGAAATTTCCGGGCTTATCGGCCTACAGTTCCAGTAAAGGAGCGGTGATTACGCTTTCGGAATTGTTGGCGGAGGAATACAAAGAGCAAGGGATTGCCTTTAATGTGCTGGCTTTGGGCGCCGTGCAAACCGAAATGTTGCAGGAAGCGTTCCCAGGCTATGAAGCACCGATTTCAGCCAAAGAAATGGCAGATTATATTTTCAATTTTGCCTTAACCGGAAACAAATATTATAACGGAAAAGTGTTGCAGGTTTCTTCAACCACCCCATAAATAATGAGCGACGTCCTTCTTAAATATCTGCCCGAACACGCTGTTCCGCCTTGTTTTGAACTGATCAAAGCCTATGATGTGCATTTGAAGATCGTCAACGAGCGCGTGACCCGTCATGGTGATTACAGAAGACAGCCGGACGGTTCGCATCAGATTACGGTCAACGCCAGTCTGAACAAGTACCGTTTTTTGATGACTCTGATTCACGAAATAGCCCATTTGGTGGCCTTTGAGAAATACGGCAGAATGATAAAACCCCACGGAGACGAATGGAAGCTGACCTTTCAAAAGCTAATGGTGCCGTTTTTGCGTCCAGAGATTTTTCCCAGCCAGTTGTTGCCTTTGCTGGCAAGGCATTTCAGAAACCCGAAAGCAAGTAGTGATACCGATGCGACGTTGTCTTTGGCCTTGAAACAATTTGACCCCGTTAGCGATAAAAATTATATCTTTGAAATTCCCTACGGAAGTACGTTTAGAATCCATAATGGGAAAGTGTTTAAGAAAATTGCACTTCGAACCAAACGATACGAATGTATTGAAGTGAATTCGGGCAGGATTTACCTGTTTAATCCGAATGCGGAAGTGGAATTACTGCCAAGCTAATCATAACTTTGTTACTCAGTAACACAGAAACAATGAACAAGAATTATTATGCCATAATTATGGCCGGTGGAGTGGGATCCCGCTTCTGGCCTGTGAGTACAACTGAATTTCCAAAACAGTTCCACGATATGTTGGGAACGGGCGAAACTTTAATTCAGAAAACGTTCAGTCGTTTGTTGCAACTGATTCCGAAGGAGAATATCATCATTCTTACCAATGAAGGGTATAATGATATTGTTCTGGAACAATTGCCGATGATAAAACAAGAGCAGATCGTTTTGGAGCCCGCTATGCGAAATACGGCACCCTGTATTTTGTATGCCTCCCTAAAGATAAAAAAACAGAATCCGGATGCCGTAATGGTGGTGGCACCAAGTGATCACTGGATTGAAGATGAGGTACAGTTTTGTGCCAACCTTCAGCGCGCCTTCGATTTTTGCGAACGTGACGAAAACCTGATGACGTTAGGTATTTTACCGACGTTTCCCAATACCGGTTATGGCTATATCGAATACGATAAATTAGATTCAAGACCGATAAAAAAAGTGAAGCAATTTCGCGAAAAGCCGGATTATGCGACTGCGCGTAAGTTCATACAAAGCCGTAATTTCCTTTGGAACGCCGGGATTTTTGTCTGGAGTGTGAAAACGGTTTTAAAATCGTATGAAGAGTTCCAGCCGGATATGTATGCTCATTTTATGAACGGGTATGAAATGTATAACACCGAAAGGGAGGGTTCGTTTATTCAGGACAATTATCCGTTAGCGCAAAACATTTCTGTCGATTATGCCATTTTGGAAAAAGCACTGAATGTTTTTGTATTACCGGCTACCTTCGATTGGAATGATTTGGGCACCTGGGGATCACTTTACGATAAATTACCGAAAGATGAACAGGATAATGCCGTAGTCAACGCAACCGTAATACTGGAAAATGCATCTAATAATATAATTCGTACAGAAGGAAAAAAACTGGTAGTGGTGGACGGCCTTCAGGATTTTATTATAGTCGATAAAGACGATGTGCTGTTGATTTATCCAAAAGGGAAGGAACAAGAAATTAAGAGGATAACTGCGATGGCCAATGAATTGAAGTAGTTTACCCCAATCTTATGAAAAAAGCCCTTGCTTTCCTTTTTATTTTTGTTTTTTGCAATCTGTCTTATTCACAATTAGCGGATTTTACATTGCAGCTAAACGTAACCCATGAAACCTGCAGTGGAAACGGCGCACTTGGTTTTGTTGTAAGCAATACAACACCAGGAGCCACTTTAGTGTACAGCGTTTACAGATTACCTGATGTTACGACTCCTATAACGGTTACAAGTGCCAACAGTCTTACAGGGCTCGTTTCCGGAAGTTACAGGGTTATAGCGACACAATCGTTAGGGGCTGAATCGAATTCCCAGCTTAGGGATGCGGTGATAAATAACTTTGTGGCCCCGCTTCAATACAATTTGTCTTCCAGAAACGTATTATGTGGTAACGATGGTGGTATTACCGTGAATGTTACTCATGGAAATGCGGTCAGTTATGAAATAATTTCAGGTCCCATGACTTTTCCGATGCAGGTATCTAATCAGTTTGCCGGCCTGACTACCGGAACGTATCAGGTACGCGTTTACGATTCCTGCGGGGATGCCATAGTACGAGATGTAACCATTACAAGGCCTTCCATCCCGAACCTTATTATTAACGGGTATCTTCCCCATGATTTTACTTGTACTACATTAGATGTTATTATAGGAATAGCAAGCGGTACTATGGATTTTCAGAATATAATAGCCTATCCGCTTCAGGTGGAAACAACAGTATTTCCGCCTTCCGGACCGCCGGTTGTCAATAATCAGGTAATCAATTCAGGTAATCTTATTAATGAACAGCTTACGGTTCCCATTGCCTTTTTTCCGGATCAGCCGTATTCCTTTAACCTTAAGATTACGGATGCCTGCGGTAATGTGTATCAGCTTAACAATAATCCGATTGCTATTGAATTGGACATGGAAATTCATGAAGCGATATTGGCCTGCGGCAAAAAAATGATCGTGAATCCTTTAAATTACGTAGCTCCTTTTACGGTAACTTTTGTATCCGCTCCTGCGGGGTTTAATCCGGCCACTTTTAGCAGCATTCATCCCGGACCTTATACAGAGCCTGCCGAATACGGAAATACTTTGGTTGCGTATCCGGAAGGTGATTATGTGATTCAGATTACAGATGCTTGCGGACGAACCATAACCAAAAGTTTTACAACGGCTATTTTGCCTCTGGAATTTACAATACAGGAGTATTATGAAGATTGTGTGAAGAAACTTTCAGTGGAAACAGCCGCGCCAGTTCCATTTACTGTTGAGTTTTTATCGGCTCCGGCAGGTTTTGTTCCTTTGGTTTTTAATCCGTCACATCCGGGACCTTTTTCTTCTCAGGCAGAATATTTCAATCTTTCGATACCTTATCCGGAAGGAACCTATGTGATCCGGATTACCGACGAATGCGGGCGGGTGGCAGAAGAAACCTATACCACGATCCCATTGAGTCAAACGCTTAACATCTTTAACAGTCCGGGTTGTGAAGCAGGATTTGGTTCGATTCTTCTAAGAACTCCGGAACATTTTCTGAACGTTTATATTGACGCAGCGCCTCCGGGATTTGCATCAGCATTGCCTTTGAATGTCAGTCAGAATATTACTGCTGATGATCAATTCTTTTCAATGAATTCTCTTCCGGCCGGTACTTATACGTTTCGTTATGTCGATACCTGTAACCGTAGCTGGAATCAAACCGTAACCGTAACCGGCTATCAGGTCAATACAAGTGTGGTAAATGTGACGGAGCATTGCAGTTCTTTTGATCTTCAATTGAATTTTTCGTCCAATTCATCCGGTGGTACTTTTTGGCTGCAAAAATATTTTCCGCTAACCAACAGTTGGGGGAATCCACAAACCGGTGTTTCGGGAGGACCGACTGGTTCCCTGAATGCTATGTGGTTAAACAATAACACCAATAATGTCAATTTCTATTATTTTGGGAGGTTTAGGGTTGTAAGTGTTTTTAGTGTGTTTTCCAATGGGGATACTCCTGACGGTTTCTGTGAAAAAGTACTTTATGAATTCGAATTTACTAACGGGCCCAGAATCGGGAACGTGTATGGATATGCTTGCGCGAATAGTTTGTCAGATGTTATCGTAGAGGCTTTCGGAGTCGCTCCTTTACAATATAGGGTCACTACGAGAAACGGATTGCCTTTTGCCCTGAATAACGGAAATTCCCCTTTGTTTACAGGATTGACTACCGGGGTTTATAATTTCCAGGTGGAAGATGCCTGCGGGAATATTTTGAACAGGATATACGATGTGAGTACGCCGGCGAGTTTTAGCATTTCGCCCAATAATTTGTGTGACGGGCAAACCGGTTCACTTTCCGTGCCTTATTTTTCGTTTTTGAATTACCAATGGTGGAAAGATACCAATACCGGCACAATACTCAGTACAACGAATGTTTTGACGTTTCCTAACTTCGCTTCCGCTTCGGATTTCGGGACGTATCATGTCAGGATTACCAATCCGGGCAATCCAACTTCCTGTATGAATCTTGTACTGGATTACACCGTTTCAAACGACTTGCAGACTCCGAACGCCGGAACTGGTAACAATGTGATCCTTTGTGGGGCACAGACGACGCTTAATTTGTTCGACTATTTGATCGGGAGTTACGATACCAATGGAGAATGGAGTGAGGTTTCTTCAAGTGGTATGTTGACAGGAAATATCTGGAATGCTGCGAATTTGCCTTTCGGAACTTATACTTTCAAATATAGGGTAGACGGGTTGTGTGCTGCTTTTGATGAATCAATTGTACAGCTAGACCTAAGGCCGATTCCGCAACAACCGGTGGCTTCAGGGGATGCGATAACGTGTCAGGGCGGGACGCTGCATCTTTTTGCTTCGGATATTCCCGGAGTGACTTACCAGTGGACGGGGCCTAACGGTTTTGTTTCTTCAGACCAGAATCCAGTTATCGACAATGTGAGTATTGCCAATCAGGGAACCTATACCGTAAGTGTTTTGCAAAATGGTTGTACCTCCGAATCGGCCAGTATTACTGTTACCGTGGAAGTGCTTCCGTCTTTTGTTGTCAAGAATGACTGTCAGGGCAACCAAACCTATCTTACGGCCTCGCCGGAAAATGATTTGGCATCGTTTGATTATTTCTGGACGTTGCCGGACGGGACGATCATTCAGAATACCAATCCAATCAATATAACGGGGAGTGCGGTAGGCAGTTATGCTTTCACGATTACGAGTCCTAACGGCTGTACGGTGGTTTCGCCTGTGGAAGTGTTTTGTACCCAATGCGGTATTCCGAAAGGTGTTTCGCCCAACAACGACGGTGCCAACGATACTTTCGATCTTTCCTGTCTTACCGGAATCACTAAGGTTACTATTTTTAACCGTTACGGGGTAAGCGTTTATGAGAAAGATAATTATAGTGATGAATGGGACGGAAAAGATTTTAAAGGACGTTTGTTGCCCACAGCCACCTACTATTATGTAGTCAAGTTTGATACAGGGGATGTAAGGACCGGCTGGGTATATCTTAACTACTAAAAATAAAAAAGGAATCGTTTTAGGATTCCTTTTCTGTTATAATTTGTCGGCTCTGTTTTGTGCCTTACGAACCTTTTTGAACAATTCCGAAGAATACACGAAATCCACTATGGCTTCGTTATCGGTTTTGAAGATTTCTTTTTTAGTGCCTTCCCAGGCCAGAACACCTTCTTTCAGGAAAACGATTTTTTCACCGATTTCCATTACCGAGTTCATATCGTGCGTGTTGATTACGGTAGTGATGTTGTATTCTTCCGTAATTTCCTGAATCAGGTTGTCGATCACCACAGCGGTTTTCGGATCCAGACCGGAGTTCGGTTCGTCACAGAATAAATATTTCGGGTTGTTTACGATAGCACGCGCAATCGCCACACGCTTCTGCATACCTCCGGAAATTTCGGAAGGCTTCTTTTTGTGGGCGTTTATCAATTTTACACGGTCGATTACAAAATCCACACGTTCCTGTATTTCTCTCGGGTTTTTGTTGCTGAACATTTTCAGCGGGAAACCGATATTTTCCTCTACGGTCATCGAATCGAAAAGCGCACTCCCCTGGAATACCATCCCGATTTCGGTACGTAAGGTTCTTTTATCGTCATCGCTCATGTCGGAATAAATCCTGCCGTCAAAAGAGATGGTTCCTTTGTCTACTTTATGGATGCCTAATAAGCTTTTAAGCAAAACCGTTTTTCCCGAACCGGACTGCCCAATGATCAAATTGGTTTTTCCGGTATCGAACGTGGTGCTGATTCCTTTTAAAACTTTCTGATCACCGAAAGACTTTTCTACATTTTTTACCTCAATCATCTTCTTATTTGCTTAAAAGTAACTGTGTTAGGATATAATTCATTAGAATGATAGCAACCGATGTCCAAACGAAAGACGTCGTACTCGCTTTACCTACCTCCAATGCGCCACCTTTCATGAAATAGCCGTGAAAAGACGGGATGGTGGCCAGTAAAAAGGCAAAACAAATTGTTTTTATAAACGCGTAGGTTACATGGAAAGGAATGAATTCCACCTGAAGTCCGGTCTGAAATTCACTGCTGGTAGCGAACCCTCCGTAAACACCTGCGATCCATCCGCCTAAAATCCCTAAAAACATACTCAATCCGATTACGAACGGGTACAACATCAGGGCAACGATTTTAGGGAATACCAAATAATTCAGGGAATTTACACCCATTACTTCCAAAGCGTCAATTTGTTCAGTAACACGCATAGTCCCGATACTCGAAGTGATAAAGGAACCTACTTTACCGGCCATGATGATGGAAATAAAGGTAGGGGCAAACTCTAAAATCACGGATTGTCTGGTGGCAAACCCGATCAGGTATCTTGGGATTAACGGATTGGTCAGGTTCAAGGCCGTCTGGATCGCCACAACCCCGCCCACGAAGAACGAGATGAACGCCACAATGCCTAAGGAGCCGATCACTAAGTCGTCAATTTCCTTCATGATGAGTTGTTTCATCATCGACCATTTGGTGGGCTTGTTGAAGACTTCCTTCAACATCAAAAAATATTTTCCTATTTGGGAGAGATATCGGATCATAGTGCTAAATATTTAGCGAAAATACGAAAATTGTTATGAGTTAGGCTTGTGGTTTGGGAATATTTTGCGGGAAATAGAGTTGGATTTATTCCTGTGGGAATGAGGTTTTTCATTCAGGTTCAGCACTTTGGGATTTAACATCAGGGAAGGAGAATATTTCTTCCAAAAAAGGGTTTATTTGTTTTTTAAGTGGTAATTTTATGGTTATCAAATAGTTATGTGTGGATTATTTGTTTTGCCCTGTGATGTGCTCTGATTTTTGCCCCATGAAAAAGGAGATGAAGTAGTAATTTAAAATCAGAAAATATGGAAACAAACAAACCCTCATACGAAGAATTAGCCCAACTGGTGGCGGAATTGCGGGAAAGACTGCGAAGCTTGACTGCGTCTGCTCAATCACAATCGGATTTGGACAGTCCTAACAAAGAAAAAGCATTGGCAGATAAAGCCATAAAAGCTGAACTCGTCGCTATTTTTTTACAGCAAATACAGTTGCCGCTGGATACCATTATCGGTGTGGCCAATCTGTTAAGCAATCCCAATCTGGATTTTGAACAACGCAACAATTTTGCAGAAATTATTAAAAGCTGTACCGGTGAATTGCGGGGCATACTTTCTGAATTTGCCAGTTATACAACCTCCCAGTCCGAAAAAGAAACGGTTAATACCCAAAAGGTTTCCCTAAACGAGTTGTTGGATGAATTGAAAGTTAAGTTCATAGGACAGGTTTTGCATAATAATCTGGGGCTTCGTTTTATTAAAGGGTTGGCTGACAGAGAAGATGCCGTTATGACCGATGCTGCCATGATTTCTCAGATCTTTACCAATTTGATGAACAATTCCTTAAGATTTACCAGTAAAGGGTACATTGAAATCGGTTACCAGGTAGAACATAACGAATTGATATTTTATGTGAAAGACACTGGTATTGGACTGGAAAAGGATTTGAAGGATAAACTGTTGCGCTCGGACTTTAAACTCGATAAGGTTTCCGATGGCGCAGGTAGTGCAGGTTTGGGGCTTTCCACCGCTAAACATTATCTGGATTTGTTAGGAGGATCGTTGCATGTGCAATCCGAAGTGGGTTTCGGGACTGTTTTTTCTTTCAAAGTTCCTTATCAGCCGGTAGTGGATCAAACAAAATCCGAAGCGCCAAGAAAAACCATCAAAGTACTGATAGCCGAAGATGAGGAAATCAGTTACCTGTTGCTTAAAAGTTTGCTTGAAAAAGGAAACGTAGAAATCATCAGAGCCAAAAACGGTGAAGAAGCCTACTGGATTTATAAAAGCAATCCGGATATCAATCTGATCCTTATGGATTTACGAATGCCGCAAGTTGATGGCTATACCGCTGCGCAACTCATTAAAAACGAAGCACCGGAAATTCCTATTATAGCACAATCCGCTTATGTTTTGGATGAAGATAAGGGGAATTACGGCAAAGCGTTTAATGACTATCTGTCCAAACCCATCAACAAAAAAGAATTCCAGCAGGTTTTGGATAAATACATTGATGTCGCGTTTTTGAATTGAATAGGAAATAATTCCAATACTAGATCAGCAAAGAAGTTTTACAAAAAAAGCCTCGTGTAATCATGAGGCTTTTTATTTTATAAGTATCTGAAAACTGCGACTGCGACTGTGACCGCGACTGTGATCGCGACTGCAAACTAAAACAATTTCTCCTTCATCTTCTTCCAGCGATACTTACGGACGAATTTCGCCTGTTCCGGGGTTACCAGCATGGTTTTGTTTTCCGATTTTGCTTTCCAGAAGCCTTTCAGGTAATCCAGAAACAAAAGCGGTTTGCCTTTGCGCATCGCCAGTTTTAAGGAAGCAATAGCGGTGATGAAAAAACCGTAACCTAAAGTATAAAACGCTTCGCCCTGTTTGTAACGCGAGGCTTGGTTGTAATTCGCTCCGGTGGGTTTTAAGTGCTTTACTTTTAAGGATTCATCGGTTACTACTTTCCAGTTGTGGAATTTGCATAACAATTCGTCTACTGTGTCCCAGCCCATAGCTGGTTTTAATCCGCCAATTTGTTCGAAGCACGCTTTTCGGTAGGCTTTGAACGCGCCGCGGATGTGGTCTTTATCGGTTAAATTTTCCAGTATCCATTCGTTATTCTTCTCGATGTAAGCAAATCCGCCCACCATTCCGATTTGGTCATCACTTTTAAAATGATTGATGATGGTTTCGAAATAATGCTCCGGGAAAATCAGATCGGCATCGGCTTTTACAATAAGGTCATAATGGTTATCCAGGGTTTCAAAGCCTTTCTGAAACGCCTGAATCACTTTGCTTCCGGGCAAATGAATCGCATCCGAGGTTTTGTTCACCAGGGAAATCCAAGGGTGTTTTTGGGCAAATTCCTGAACAATCTCCGCCGTACTGTCCGTAGAATTGTCGTTCACCACGACCACTTTAGCGGGTAAAACGGTTTGCTTTACCAGCGAATTCAGGGTCAGGGCCATGAATTTTTCTTCGTTATGCGACGGTATTACGATGTAATATTTCATAATTGTACAAAAGTAGTGTGTAAATATCTTTATTTTTGTGGGATTAGAAAAATTACACGTTGGAAAAGAAACGATTTGCCTTTATAGAGATGGAAACCCATTCGGCCTTGCTGGAGCAGTGGTATTTCCTGTTGAAAGCGATGGAGCAAGTCGAGTTTGAGTTTTTCGTACATGAAAAAGTGTTGCAGAAACTCAGCAGTATCCCCAGAGAGAAGATTACGGTCGTACACACCGTTTCGGAAATTCAAATGGCTGGTTTTGATGCCGTTGTGGTGAATACGCTTCACCGTAATTTTCAGCAGTATAAAAACCTGTTTGAGCAAAAACCCGTATTGTGTCTGGTGCATAACCTTAATTTCAGCCTGTTTCTGAAAACCATCAACTGGCGCAATATTTTCAGGGAAAAAGAACGCTTTACCTATTTTCTGAAATTGTACCTGAAAGAAAAGGTAGGGAAGCATCGAAAAGTCTTTTTAAAAGCAAGCCAATTCGGGGTATTGTCCCAAAGCTTGTATGATGAGGTAGCCCGTCACGGAAAGCATACTGCCAAAACGCAGATGGTACAGATGAGTTACTGCAAATCCAATACGTTTCCACTATCGGACAGTATCAATATCGTAATGCCGGGCAATGTGTCCAACCGACGAAAAGATGTGGCGCTGTTGTTCTCGATTTTACCGAAACTCCAACCGAAGGCAAAACTTCATTTCACCTTTTTAGGGAAACCGGAAAATGAAAACGTATTGCAACAACTCGAACAATTGAAAACCAAATGCGCGGCCGATATTTCCCTTACCCATTACCAGCAGTTCATCCCGTGGGAAGAATACAGCCGGGTGATTGCCAAAGCCCATTTGTTGTTGTGCCCGATAAAAGAGCATACTTCCTTTTATTGGGTGGATGAACGTTACGGCAGCACCAAAGTGAGCGGGAGTGAAGCGGACTGCATTTACAACGGAAAAATCGGTTTGTTCCCAACCTCGTACCCGAAAATGAACTGGCACAACCTCTACTATGAAAGCGCTTCGGATCTGGAAGCGATGCTGAACAACCTGACCATAGCACAACTTTCAACAGAATACGAAAAACTGCAACCCTATTTGCAGCAATATACTTTTGATAGCGTAAAAACTAATTTAGAAAACCAATTATTGGCCTTAGCCAATTCCAAATAAAATGCTGAAATTTTTAATCAAAATGGCCTATCAGTTCTGGCCGTCGTTATACAAAAAGCGTTATTACAAAACACTGGATTCGCTTTCCACCGGGAATTATAAATGCGAACCGGAATTACTGTACATTCAACAAGTTTTGAAACAAGATTCGGTTTTCATAGACATCGGAACCAACAAAGGGATTTATCTGTATCAGGCAGAGAAAGTTATCAAAACCGGAAAGATAATCGGCTTTGAACCGAACAAGAGTTTAGTGAATTACATCAAACCGTTGTTCCCAAAAGCGGAAATTTTTCCTTTGGCAGTGTCCTCGCATTCCGGAACTGCCGTGCTGAACATTCCTAAAAAAGCAAACGGGTTACAAGACACCCGCGCCTCTTTGGAAGCAATGGGAGAAGATGTGGAGAAAGTTGAAATCCAAATGGTCGCGCTGGACGAATTCGCCAGAGAAAAGCAGCTAACAAAAATCGACGTAGTAAAAATCGATGTGGAAGGCCACGAATTCGACACCGTAAAAGGCTGCGCGGAAATCCTGAAAACGATTAAACCAATCTTCATCATCGAAATCGAATTACGCCACGCCCATTATCCAATTAAAGACATCTTTGATTTTATCATCGGCTTTGGTTACGAGGTGTTTTACTTCGACAGAAAATCATTGAAGACCGTTCCGTTTGATTGCAACCAAATGGCGGAGTTTCAAAAAGACGAGTATCTGAACGATTTTAATCGCTATATTAACAATTTCATTTTTATTCCGAGAGAATTATAAGTTATGAATTATGAATGGGAAAAGTCTTTAAAATAAAGTTGTGATCAATGAGTGAAAATATTGTTAAGACTAAGAGTTTTCAATTGGCAATAGAAGGCGTTGCATTGTATAAAATTTTGGTTGAATCTAAAAAAGAATATGTGATGAGTAAACAGTTTTTGCGTTCTATAACATCTGTTGGAGCGAACGTTCGCGAAGCGGTTAATGCGCAATCTAAAGCTGATTTCATTCATAAGCTATCTATTTCTCAAAAAGAATGTGATGAAACGTTATATTGGCTTGAATTAATGAAAGCCACGGAGTATTTATCGTATGATGAATTTGTAAATATTCATACGCAAACCAGCGAAGTTTTAAAAATTATCAGAAGTATAATTATGACCACAAAGAAGAGCCTCATTCATAATTCATAACTCATAATTCATAATTTTTATATGAGCGTAGTCGCCAGACAAAGTTTAAAATACAGTATCGTAGGCTATTTCAGTACGTTGATAGGTATCCTCTCGACAGTATTCCTGTATCCGAACGATTTGGACTTTGCGGGGAAGATTCAGTATATCTTGCCTACCGCTTTGCTTGCTTTACCCTTGGTGACCTTTGGCATCATGCACGCCAATGTGCGCTTTTATCCGAAAATGGAGCAGTCGCAAAACCAGCATAACCTATTGAAGTATTCGATTTGGTTCATCCTCCGGAATTTTGTGATCGTTACGGTTTTGTTCTGGGGGTTGTCTTATTTTATTGAGCAAATCCGGGAGACCCAGTTTTACGCCTTTGGGGAATACATTTTTCCGGTGATGCTGTGCTTGGCTCTTATTCAGTTGTTTTCGCGCTTTATTTCGATTAAAAAACGAATTGTGGTGCCTAATATCTTCGAAAACGTTTTCCCGAAACTGGGCTTGATTTTCGCTTTTGGCGCTTTTTTCTTTTTAAAAGTGAAAGCCACTACGGCGATTTGGATTGTAGTGTTGTTTTTCGTGTTGGCATTAATCGGCATGTTCTTTTATGTGCAGCGTTTGGACCGATTCACCGGCAAGACGTCCTTCGCCTTCCTGAAAGAAAACAATTTCCAGAAAGAACTGATGCAATACTCGTTCTACACCTTCTTCGGAAGCTTGGGTTCCATCGTAGCACTGAACATCGACGCCTTCATGATCGGGGAATTCATAGACGATTTCTCTCAATTGGCCATTTACAATACTTCCGCCAATCTGGTTAGGATGATTACCGTTCCCGCGTTAGGCGTGTACACCATTTCAGCTCCTATCATCGCAAAATATATCGAAGAAAATAACATGGCCGATTTAAAAGCCTTGCACCACAAAACGTCGTTCTATCTGTTCACCATGGGCGCCGTACTGTTCGGGCTGGTCGCCTCCGGAATCGAAAACCTGTTCTTCCTGATGAAAAACGGCAGCCAGTTAGCCGAAGGTCTCCCGGTAGTTTATATCCTTGGTTTAGCCTTGTTATTCGATTTAGCCACTGGTTTCAACGGCTACATCATCACAAATTCCAAATACTACAAATTCAACAATACGACCACCATCGCCTTGGCGCTGTTAACCATAGTAAACAACCTGATTTTCCTGTTGATTTTCAAAATGGGAATCACCGGTGTGGCCATCGCAACCTCTATTTCCTTAACGGTCTACAACCTGATTAAAATTATCTTCAATTACCGCAAGTTCGGTGTGCATCCTTTTAGTTCAAAATATCTTTATGTTTTAGGGCTTTTAGTTGTAGTGCTTATCGTCGGACGTGTTTTACCGGATTTTGAGAATAAGTTTGTGACGCTTTGCTACAAACCTATAATTGCTTTTGTGATTTTTGCCTTCGGCAATTGGGTTTTTAGGATTATTCCGGTTCGGGAGGTGTTGCCGAAGTCGTTGTTTAAATAATTTTTTACCGGGGCGGTGGCTGAGGTTCTCGAAGTCACGTGTTGTTTTCTATTGTCATTGCGAGCGCAACGAAGTGGATGCGTTTACCGTCATTGCGAGTGGAGTGTAACGGAGCGCGGCAATCTTATGTTGTTTGCCTTTACTTAAAAAACAATTTTCTCATTGAATGTTTTCTTTTTCTTTTGTCTCGACACAAACCTTTAGGTTCAACGAATACCAAAACAAAATAATTTCCATGAGTTAAAAGAAACAAAAAATACTCAAGTGTTATTTAGCCTAGGGATTTCGTGAATCTTCGATTTCAAGACTTGAACGCTTCACCTAAAAATTTAAAGCGCTTCCTAAAATCTCCGAACTCTCTCGTTGTACACAACGAGATCAAACAGCGGATAATTCTTAACGGAATCACTTTAAATTTTCTTAACGGTTACGCGTTCTAGGTCGTTTCGCCTAGAGGGACGTTTTGTTTTAGTACTTCGTTTGTTGTTCCTAAGGAACGTTTGATAGTACGGATTGCAAATCCGCGCTATCGGGTTATTTTTCTATCCCCGAATCTTTTATAAAATCACCAAGACGATATTTTTTAAGGTCCTCATATTTTAAGCTGCTATAACCTAAGTTCATTTCCTTAATGATTTCATTTTCTACAGACATTAAAAATTCAACCATTTTCTTTGGATGAGGAATTCCTTTCGGATAATCTCGCTCGACAACATAAATATAGTTTTCTGATAGTACTGAACTAAAAAGTATGTTCATTAGATGATTAAAAGTCAGTATTTTATTTTTAAGAACTCCATTTGGTAGATATGCATTTGTGAGAACCTCTATTCTGGTTCCAACTTGTTGAATTTTATCTTTGTTAATGAGTTTTTTTAGATGTTCTAAGTCTTCTTCGAATCTTTTTTCTAAGTCTTCAGTTTCTTCGTTGTTTTTTCTTTTGTTATTAATGTCTTTTAGATCATTTAGAAGCATCCATAATCGCATATAATGTTGAGAAATGTACAAAAGACCCTCTGAAATTTCTTCAAGCTTTCCAATTCTTATCTGCCTTCTGTTGTTTTTCGTTCCCATATAAATAGAAAAAATGGATATTAATATAGCGATTATTGGTAATGTTATTTTGAGTGTTTCCATGAGAAAATGAGATGAGTTCATCGCTGACATTCTGTTACTTTGAGTTTATATAGATTTAGTTTTGCTTTCAACCCTCCACTTACTAAAAACCGTTGCTGACTGCAGTTGTTAATGTTCTATTTGCGTGAAAAGGAGCTCGAAATAATTAGATCTCATTTCACTTGAAGTTTGAATAATCGAAAATTTGGCAATACTTGATTTTGCCTTCGCTATATTATCTTCGATTGCTTTAGCAGAATTATCATTAGAAAATGCCATAACATACTTAATGTTTTTGTCAAAAAGTTCAAGGAATTTCTTTTCAGAGTCAATCGAATTTGATTGCTTTTTCTTTATAAGAGAATTGTAGCATTTTTTTAAATACTGTTTTTCTTTGCTAGATCTAGATTCTTCAACTCTTCGAGCTGAAAGAATAATTTGATTTTGTAATTCCCTCATCGACGAATCAAAGCCTCTTTTTACATGTATTAAATATACATTTCGTTCGTCATATTTTATTATATCACAAAGCTCAATGCCGCTGATGGCTATTGTGTCGAATACTAAATAATTTTTTAGATTTTTATACAATAAGTTGTATTTTTTTTCTGTATTCTCCTTTTTTAAGTTCCATTTTTTTGGAAGCAATGAATTTGGCGCTTTAAAATTTTTTAATACTCTTTCACAATTTCGATTAAGATCTTTTAAAAAAGAATCTTGTAAAAAATACCAGTTATTATCTAAAAGGAAAATTGGCTTTTGATTTATCTGAAATTCAGTATTAAAATGATGAAGGAACATCCCAGAACTCAAGTTTTTTCGAACACCGATTTTGTAACTCCGGATCCGTACACCAAACAGGAAATATTTAAATGTGTCAATTGTAACATTCGCTCCAAATCTATCTATAGCGCGTGAAATAACATGATAATAAATCTCGTTTCGATCAATTACTTTCTTAAAGGTGTTATGCTTTTTTTCATCATCTAATTCAATAAGTTCGAAAAAATCTGCTTCGTAAAATTCTTCTAGTTTGGATGGATGGCAAAATTCAAAATGAAATTTGTTTACCGGATTAATCGTAGAGCGTAGGGTATTGTTTATATCGTTAAATATTGTTGTGACGAGATTTTCAATTAATGTATTCTCAATTAAGTTATAATCTGTTATTTTTTCATAAGTAGTTAGGTAATCCTTTTTGTCGAGTTCTTCTATGAATTTTAATTCTTTTATAACTTCTAGAAGATCAGGGAATTCGATTACTTTTCGAAATTTAATTGAGTTAGATATATGAATTTGAATATTATTAGAATCTCGCTTCAGTGCTTCAAAGTAATTGTTCTCATCGTTGTTAAGTTTAACGCTAATATCCGTTGGAACAGTGCCAAACTTAATATGGTCGATAAGCTTAAAATTACTTTTATAGTGGTTGGAGTTGACAGCAATTTTACCGGTGATGTTTCGAGTTCTGATACTTAACAATTCGTCATTTTCAGGATCCAAAATTCTTGAGTAGATGTTGATGCCAAAATCATCCTCAATATATGTTTGAATGTATCGAAATGCATTACCACCGATTATACAATATAAATGATTTTGAAACTCAATAAAAAATAATAGAGAAACTTTTTGTTGATTGAAATCTGCATCTTTAGTGAAATTTGTTGGAAAAAAATTTATCCATTCAGATTGTACATCTTGCGTTTTATAAATATATAAGAAAAACCATAAATTATTTTCCTCATCGATTTCAACTTTGTAGTCGTTAGTGGTTAATTGGAACTTGGGATCTGTTTTTAATCTTGATATTCGAACGATTGCTTTGCAGATTTCTTCTGTATCCGAATAAGATTTTAATAATCTTTGCGATTTATTTATTTTGTAGATTTTCGGGTTTACCTTCATCGTTAATCAAATAATTGCAGCCAACTTGTAGATTTGTGTACTTAAATATTATTTTTCAGATAATAAAAATTTAATACAATGCAAATCCTTCAAACCTAACCATAAATAATTACTTACACAATCACCAAATTAGGTGATTTTTCAAAAAAACAGTTATGTTCCTAAAAAAAATATTCACTTAAAACAGTTCGCAATAGTCTTAAAAAAAACTACAACTGTTTGGTTGTAGTTTTAAGTTTTATTCTTTGTGGGCACGGATTGCAAATCCGCGCTATCGGGGTGTTAGAGTAAATTAATTACTGAGGAATTTGTATTTTATATCGACCAATTTTTTGTTTGTTTATTTTGGTTCTTTTAGACAAAAAAGTTGCATTGCTATTTGTTCTAATTTCTTTCAAGATTCCTAATTTTCTTAATGAGGTTACTTCTCTGTCATATGTATCTCTGTCAGAGGTGTTAATTGCTCTATAGATGTCAAAAGGGCTAATCTCTTGGGATTTCATGCCAAGTATTATTATTCTTTTTTGTAATGGACTTATTTCTAATTTTTTGAACATATTTATAAAAGCTTCTTCTGAAGCACTAAAAATTGATTTATTGTTTAGAATTATGGAAAAAGAATTATTTTGATTTAATAATTCGGGTTTTTCCATTTCTTGAGAATGCAATAAAGTGAAAATCCTTTTTAGTCCTTCTCCTAATTCCCTAACAATTTTATTTTCACGAAGGACTCTAGCTGTTAGTGTATTTCGAGACTCGTGATGGCCTTGTAATTTTTTTAAATCTTCTATATTTATCGTAGAAAGTAGTAAGCCTGGACTTTTTATTTCCAATCTATCATTAAAAATAAATACATCAATTCCATTTTGTATTGTATAGTCCCTATGTGTAATTGCATTAACCAAAGCTTCTCTTACAGCTTCTTCGGGATATATGAACTTTTGTTCAAATTTAGCTTCAGAGCCAAATTCTGTTTTATAAGCTAAGAATGGTCTCAGTTTTTCCCAGGCAGTTGTTAGTAAATAAAAAATGTTTCCAGTTACTATTTCATCGTTGATTACATTGTACTCTTTTCCACTTTTTAGTTCATTGCCAGCAATTTGCAGAATTCTGATTTGACATCTTGCGTGCCATTTTGTAATGTCCTTGGCAAAAAGCAATAATGCCGCTTTTCTTAGTTTTAGTGAATTTACTTCAAATTCCGCTAGACCTGTTTGTTGTAAGTAATATTCGGCACTAAGGCCAGATATATATGAATTAGACAAACTTTGAATAAACGTCGAATCTAAGTCGTTAACTGTAGCATCGTAGCAAAATTCTCTATCATATACTCTAGATTTTATCTCATTTCTTTCAAACTGTATTTTCGAAAAGCTAATAGGAATTGTTTCTTTATCTTTTCTACAAACACATCTGCCATCCGAAAGTTGATATATTTCATCTACACCTTTTGAAACAGAAAAAAATAAAATACTTTTCCCGTGAATATAATCTAATCTAATCTCATTTTCCATAGAAAGTTTTGAGTCTGAATGAATATAAGATTTATATCCTTTTAAGAGATTTGAAATTTCTTCATCATTAAATGGTAATCCAGTAACATATCCATTGTCCTCTACTCCAATCAATATTGAGCCTCCGTCAGCATTTGCAAAAGCAACTAACGCTTCCGCTATGTATTTGTTTAATTCTTTAATAGATCCTGGCTTTTTATTATCATTAGGTCCTTGATAGGCAGATTTAAATTCTCTAAAATGTGATTCTCCCAAAGTTAGTATGTTTTTTACTCTTTCCTTTAATGTTAAAATCTCTTCCATGATTAAGTGTTGTTTTTCTATGATATTTCTGATAACAGTTATAATGTCTACAAGACATCTTTAGCAAACTTTTCAAACCTAACCATAAAAATTTACTTACACAATCACCAAATTAAGTGATTTTGTAAAAAAGTTTAATTGGGTTGTAAAAGCTGTATGAAATAAAGAGATTGCCGCGCTCCACTTCGTTCTGCTCGCAATGACGAGAGTAAGTGTGGCTTCGAGAGCCTCAGCCACCGGGGAGTATAAACAAAATGCCCATCAAACCACTCCCGACCTAAAACGCGTAACCGTTAAGAAAAATTAGAACACTTGCGTTAAGAAATATCCGCTGTCTGACCGGAGGGAGTTCGGAGATTTTAGCAAGTGTTCTAATTTTTTAGGTGGAGCGTTCAAGTCTTGATTTTTTGTTTCTTTTTGTATCAAGACAAAAGAAAAAGAGAAAAATTCAATGAGCGGATCATCTTGTAGAAAACAAAAAAAACCACAACTTTATAGGCTGTGGTTTTAGTTATATTCTATATTGGCACGGATTGTAAATCCACGCTATCGGGAACGGATTGCACCCGAGGCTTCAGCCGAACTGACGAAGTAAATCCGCGCCATCGGGATACCTATTTATCTATTGCCCGATGCAACATGCACTTCTACATGGTTGTTAGGTGTATTGGCTGTTTTAATGAAAATCAGATCCGGACGGTTGTTTACAGTGAAATTCTGCATTAGCCATGTGCCACCCTCTTGGCATTTAAAAGCTGTCGGACATTCCATAGTGCGGGTTTTATATTGCGATGCACTCGATGCGATATGTACTTCTACAGCGCCCGATGGTGTATTCTTGGTTTTGATAAAGGCCAAATCAGCAGCATCTTGGTGATTTGCAATAGTCCATATGCCGTTTTGCTCGCAATCGAAGGTAGTAACCGTCTGCAAAATCATCTTTTGATAATTTGAAATCCCCGATGCAATATGTACTTCTACTTTATTTGATTCCGTATTTCTTGTTTTGATGTAGATAAGATCCGGATGAGGACTGGCTCGGTCATAATTTGCCATAGCCCATACGCCGTCATTCTCGCAATCGAAACAAGTGGCTGTTTGTAAAATCTTTGATTGGTATCCGGAATGTTCGGAGGCAATATGTACTTCTACTTTTTTTGATGCCGTATTACTCGTTTTAATAAATACGAGATCGGAAGAAACAGTATTGAAATTGAAAATGCTTTTTTGGTAATTTGTTACTAACCATGTGCCGTTGGTCTCATTTTTAAAGGCGGTAGCAGTTTCCAAAGAGCGGTTCTGATAGTCCGATGGATATCTCGGGGATATGTGCATTTCTACATTGCCTGAAGGTGTATTGGCCGTTTTGATAAAAATAAGATTAGGGTTTCCACTGTAGATGGTGCCGCCATATCCGGAAGGCTTCGACATCGTCCATGTGCCATCTGTTTCATTTTTAAAAGTGGTAGGTTGTTGGAAAATGATTTCGTGATATGGATCGAAGTTGCTGCCTATTAGTTTACGGATAAGGTTGGGTTCTGATTCAGGGAAATCCATAGGAATGATACCATAAGCTTGCTTGCCGGGGTTATTGATGAAGTAATCGTTTAACCAATAGTTTGTTCCTTTATAATTAGAATTATAACCCGTTGCCAAAGTGGCGGGAAATACCCCACCTGTACCACTTGTGAAGTTTACATATAATCTGTCGGGACCATAATCACCTCTTTTTGCTTCTTCAAGGCGGGGTAAAACATAATTTTTGTACTTATGGTCCAATTGACCCAATACGTAACTTTGATATTCATCCTGAATTCTCATTTTTACAGCATGGTCACTATTTTTAGTGCTGTTTTGTGGCCAGTCACTATAAGCATCTATGCCGACAGCGTGAGGTTTTGGGTTAACATAAAATCTCCGAAACAAAACTAGTTTATTTCGTATGTCTTTAAGGGTAACGTCTTCATCTTTAGTGCACCATCTGTGGTCGCCTTCAATCTTCGGCCATAAAATGTTATAAAGGGTTTCGTTTGTTTCCTTATTTTCATCTTTAACAGACATGATAATACTTTCAGATGGATTACGATCTAAAAAAGAGATGCAATCGCGAATCATTTCGTCCCATGTGAACTTTAAGTCAACAGTATTATGATAGATATTAAGTCCTTTTAGCCGGATATCCAGAAAGCGGATTCCTTTGTTGAGTTGTTCTGTAATACTCATGGTCTGACATATTGCAGCATCACTCAGCCCTAGAGTGCCATAAGTGTTTATTCCTCCCTTGTTGTAAATGCGATAGGTACAACTGTCATGTGTGCCGGGAATAGTTAGTTGTGAAAGTTTTTTGCTGTCATCAAGATAGCTCATCCAGTTTTCTGTAAAGTTTGCCATAGTGTTTTTCAGTTTTTTAGTTTTTAAATTGGTTTAAAAATAATAGGGAGGTAGAAAATACATATGCGTAGAATTACTTGAATTTGGAGCTTAGGAAATTATAAGTTATGAATTATGATAGGTAGTAACAAAGACAAAACGCCCATCAAAGCACCCCAACGACCTAAAACGCGGAACCGTTAAGAAAAATTAGAACACTTGCGTTAAGAAATATCCGCTGTCTGATCTCGTTGTGTGCAACGAGAGAGTTCGGAGATTTTAGCAAGTGTTCTAATTTTTTAGGTGGAGCATTGCAGTCTTGAAATCGAAGATTCACGAAATCCCTAGGCTAAATAACACTTGAGTATTTTTTGTTTCTTTTAACTCATAAAGTTTTATTTGGTTTTGGTATTGCTTCGCCAGTTCGCTAACGCTCGGGTCGTTGAATCTTCGATTTGTGTCAAGACAAAAGAAAAGAAGAAAATAGATGGCACGGATTGCACCCGAGGCTTCAGCCGAACTGACGAAGTAAATCCGCGCTATCGGGTTTATGAATTATGAATTATGATAGGTAGTAACAAAGACAAAACCCCCATCAAAGCACCCCCGACCTAAAACGCGGAACCGTTAAGAAAAATTAGAACACTTGCGTTAAGAAATATCCGCTGTCTGATCTCGTTGTGTGCAACGAGAGAGTTCGGAGATTTTAGCAAGTGTTCTAATTTTTTAGGTGGAGCATTACAGTCTTGACTTTTTGTTTCTTTTGTGTCAAGACAAAAGAAAAGAAAACCAAAAGGGAAAGTTTAGAACTAAACTTTCCCTTTTTTATATCTCTTGTCTCTAAAAAGAATTAATCAATTAGTAACTTCCCATTAAAAATCTTCGTCTCACTTTCAATCCTGTAAAAATAAAGACCTTTAGCAACAACCTTGTCCAGTGAGATTTCATTGGTGGTCATCTGTTTTTTCACTACCAGTTTGCCGTTTAGATCGTATAACGTAAAGGTGAAATTAGTATCGATGCCTTTCACGTTTAACAATTGTCCCTGGATATAAGGATTCGGGTATACCATGAAGGCGGTGTGTGGGGTGACTTCTTCTACGCCCAGTGTCACGTTGCTTCCTATAAACCATTGTAGTGATTGGTTTAGGCCGGAGCCCGGGAATCGGATGGTGTTGGTGTTTAGGGAAGTGGCGGTGGCGTCTTGTGTCCAGCCTGGTTGCAAATGCCCGTTGCTGTTGCGTTTGTATATACTGAAGTTTCCAGGGGTAAAGGAGGAAACATTCGTGCTGGTCTGTAAATCTACTGTGGTTAACCCGGTAAACGTTAAATTAGTACCGTAGTTGTTTAAGATCCAGTATTCGTTGGCTACGGCATTGGTTGCGGGAGCCTCATTAGGAAGTACATTTAATTTGGAAACCACCACTTTGCCGTTAGGGGTAGAGGAGGAGAAATTCAAACTCGCATTAGCCCCTGAAAAGTTGTACGTTCCTGCTGCGGCAACCGTCAGTAACTGGCTGGTACCCACACCAACCGGAGCGGTAGAGGCAGGGAAGGTAATAGAACTTGAAATGGTTAAATCGTTCCCGTTTTTTTTATCATAAAGCAAGCCAAAATTCTGGGTATTGTTAAACTGGTAATACGCAATCAGATTAGGGTCCGTGCTGCTTGTTTTGATTAAGTGGCGGCTCAGGTAGATTTCATCATCCGTAAGGGCTCTGTTCCATAAGGTGAACTCTTCCATTTGTCCTTTATAGGTTCTGCTGCTGGAATTGTAATCTTTACCCAAGATAATCTGATTCAGGGTTATAGGCGTAAAAGTACCGTTGTACGTATACTTTTTATCATTTAAGAATATAGTAACCTGTGTAGGTGTAAATCGGATAGCCACAAAATTCCATTCGTCTGCATTGGCAAATAAGCCTGTATTTACCCAATAATAACTGTCATCTAAGTGAAACTGCAATTGATTATTGGATTTAAAACCTAAAAGATTTTTGGTGTCCGAACCCATACAGATAATCCCGGCCCAATCCGGTTGTATACCATTGGGCTTCACCCAGCCCGTAAAAGTTACATTTGGAGAGCTTCCGTAATTTAAAACATCAGAAGCTATGGATTGACTTGTGGTACTCATTTCCAATACTTGCTTGGATTCCGATTCGATGGCACAAACAGAAGGCAATACTTCAATCATATTGGTCACTGTTTTGGAGCTGGAATTGCTGTTCCCGTCTGTTACGGTCAGCGAAACGTTGTATAAGCCCGGTGTTGCATAAGTAACCAACGGATTTCTTACTGAGGTTGAGGAAACCGACGTAGCGCCCGGGAAGCTCCAGTTCCAGGTGGCCCCGGTATGGTTTAACACAGAAAAATCATCAAACTGCACCTGTGTTCGGTGGCAGTCAATGGTTTTATAGGCCACCATAGGCTGTGCCACCGGAAGGCTGTTTTCAAATAAGGCTGTTTTCCAGAACCCTCTTGTCCCACTGATGCGTAACTCCCCATTTTTATAGAACGGTAATACGCCTATAAAACGGTTGTTTATTGGTAAGCCCTGATTAAACACCTGCCAGTCGGCGTGCGTTGCGTTTCTGTAATAAACATTGGTATTCCCCGCCATGATGATGTACACACCGTCATTGGTACCCATTTGGGCTACCATGCCGTCAATACCTTGTGAGGAAATTGTTGCTGTAGTTAAATTTGTCCAGGTATTGCCTAAATCCGTTGATTTGTAAACCTTGTTTGAACCAGAACCATAAGCAATAAACAAGGTGTTATTTTCATTAAGCGTGATATATAGCTCAACCTGAGTGGCAGGTAACGTTAATTGTGTCCAGTTGGCACCACCATCCTGAGAACGCCATAATCTGGAAACACCACTTTCGCGTTGCGCTACATAAATAAGATTAGGATCTTGTCTTGAGATTTCAATACCCGTTACAATATTGGTGGTGGTTGTTCCGAAAGCACGCAGTAGGGTAAAGGAATTACCACCGTCTGTACTTTTCCAGAGCTTGTTTTCGTTGCCCAGGTACATGTGGTTAAAATATCTTGGATCGTACTCCACTTCACTTTTAGTATCGGTGTAGTATGCTTCATTTGGGAACAATGAAAAATTGGGTATGGAAGTATTAAGTGTGGTAAAGTTGGAGGCTATTTTTCGGGCACTGATATCCGAATGGTACACCTTGAAATTGTTTCCTAAATTCACATAACCCGTTGCAGATTCTCCACCGCCTAAGGAAATGAATTTTCCGTTTCCGTAGTTGGCATGGTACACGCCGTTTCCGTTATGGTAACGGCCACAGGTAACCACATCTTCATTCCATCCTTGTCCGAAGCCCCAATTGTCGGCGGCATTGATACCTTTATTGATGGCTCTGACAATACTCAGATTGGCATCATACAAATCGATACCGCCGTCCGTTGCCACGAACACATCATTTCCGGTGATTAAAATATCCTGATGATCGGGATGACGGTAGTAGTTAGTTGAGGTGTCACTGTCATCATAACCGCCCCATCTGGAATAGGTTGTGCCGCCGTTCTCGCTTTTAAATAGATTCAGCATCCCTACTAAAAACTTGTTTGGGTCCGTATCGGAAACATCAATTGCTAAATTGTAAAACCCTTGATCGTAATCACCTCCATTTATACCAAAACAAGAAAAACACCAATTAGTAGCAGCACTATACGGCCCTCCGGGATTATTATTTGGAGTGCCGTCATTGTTTTGATCGTAAGGTAATGTCCAGTTTTCCCCTGCATTGTCGCTTCGGTATACACCGATAAAATTTACGTCCGTTGCATAATCGTCAACATTACCTAACATTACCACATAAATCCTGTTCGGATCTGCGTTGGTAACTCCCATTCGGGCACCTCCGATAGAACTAGTCGCCGTGGGTACAAACCAGCCGTTGCTTCTTAAAGTAAAAGTCGTTCCTCCGTCTGTTGATTTATAGAACTCTGTTAGCTTTAACGTAGGATTCTGCTTTAAAAGGAACACCGTTTGCGGGTCATCGGTTTTAAATTTCACATCCCGGCAAATATCGGTAAACACCTGTGTCCAGCTTGTGCCTCCGTTAATGGATTTATACAAACCTTTGTTCCCCGCAGCAAAAATGATCTGATTGTTATTGGGGTTGATGGCAAATTCATAAATGTTGAGGTTGGAAACATTTAGTACCTGAGCCCAGTTTGCGCCTCCGTCTGTAGACCTGTAAATACGGTGCGACGAACCCACAAACATGTTGTTGGGATTGGTAGGGTCTATTTCCACACTATTGGTGCCGTCATTAAAGAAATTATCGCCTACCGGAAACCAGTTTTCCCCTTTGTCAGTAGATTTAAAAACGGCTCCGGTTTCGGTTCCGCAAAGCATTATTAACGGATTTGTTACCGACTGCGCTATGGAATATACGTTTACTTGTTCCGATCGTGTTTCGGTTCCGCCATTGCCAAAAGTTTCAAAAGGCCCTATAGATGTCCAGTTGGCCGGTTGTCTTGCCTGAGCCCCCCTTTGCGAACGCTCATTTACAGGGCTTGACAATCCGGTGTCTTTAACTTCAACAGCACCATTTTCAGTATACCAGTAATTCTGATGCACCGTTTTTACAAAGTGCTTGTAGTTTTGCGTATGTAATGTTTTTACAAATTTATTTGCTTTGTAATAAGCAATATAGGCCTTTTCTATCTCGAAAAGATTCGGATCGGCACTATACATTTTATGCACCCAATCCGGAGCATTTTCCTCTACCGGGATAAGTGCTTTAAATAAAAGCGGGTACTTTGGTTTGGGTTCGTAGCTTTTAAATCCCTGTGCATGTGCGACACTAAATGAGAAAAATAAAAGCAAAAGTTGTACTGCTAGCTTCATAGTATGTAATATTTACTTGTTGTTCTGTAGCAATTGGGGGTTGTAAATTTATAAAAATTTTAACAGATAATATTTTTTTAACATTAAGTTTTTGGATTTGACAAAGAAGAAGAAAATATTGTGCATATTTCAAAGCTATACAGGCGGGTTGTGAATTATAAGTTATAAGTTATGAGTTATGAGTAGGGGATGGTGTTTACAAAAACCAAAACGTCCATCAAAGCACCCCAACGACCTAGAACGCGTAACCGTTAAGAAAAATAAAGCCAACTCCGTTAAGAATTATTTTCTGTTTGATCTCGTTGTGTGCAACGAGAGAGTTAAAATAATTTAGGAGTTGCTTTAATTTTTTAGGTGTAGGGTTCCAGTCTTGATTTTTTGTTTCTTTTGTATCAAGACAAAAGAAAAAGAAAGCATCAATGAACAAATCATCTTCCATCAAGACAAAAGAAAAAGATAATAAATCCTTACTCCATGCTAAAGCCATGCTAAAGCCATGGATACTCCATGGATACTCCATGGTAACCCCATGCTAAAGCCATGTAAAAAGCGCAGCTTTTATAAAAAAGTAAAAGGGAAAGTTTAAAACTAAACTTTCCCTTTTTCTAATCTCTTATCTATGTTCTAATCTCTAAAAGCGATACACAAACGCATTAATATTCATTCCCGCACCAACCGAAGCAAACAAAACCACATCGCCTTTGTTCAGTTCCTGGTTTTCAATCTCACCTTTCAGGATTAAATCGTATAAAGTAGGAATCGTAGCCACACTGCTGTTGCCCAGTTTTTTGATGTTCATCGGCATTACGTTTTCAGGAGGCGTAAGCTTGTAGAGTTTGAAAAAACGCTGTACAATTGCTTCGTCCATTTTTTCATTGGCCTGATGGATCAGGATCTTTTTTACTTCCGAAATCGGTATGCCGCTTCTGTCTAAACAGGACTTCATGGCTAACGGAACTTGGCTTAGCGCGAATTCGTATATTTTTCGTCCGTGCATTTTTAAGTAACGTACGTCCGGATTATGGTCTTGGTTATAGGATTTTCCGAAGAATAAAAAGTTGGCTTCTTCGTAAGTAAAAGAAGCAGTTTCATGGGCAAGGATGCCATCATCGCCTTCCACTTCTTCCAAAACCGTTGCACCGGCACCATCCGAATAAATCATGCTGTCGCGGTCGTGCATGTCCACCACGCGGGAAAGTGTTTCGGCACCGATTACCAGACATTTTTTAGCCATTCCGGCTTTAATAAAAGCCTGTGCCTGAATCATACCTTCAATCCAGCCCGGGCAACCAAACATAACATCGTAGGCAACGCATCTTGGGTTTTTGATCTTCAGTTTGTTTTTCACTCGGGACGCCACACTGGGTACCGTATCACTTTGAATCGCCCCGTGTCGCACATCGCCGAAGTTATGGGCCACAATAATATAATCCAGTGTTTCCTGATCGATTTGCGCATTTTCTATGGCTTTTTCAGCGGCAAAAAACGCAATGTCCGAGGTGTTTATGTTGTTTTCGACATAACGGCGCTCTTCAATTCCGGTAATGTCCAGGAATTTTTCGGCAATCACATCGTTGGGAATGGCAAAGGTAGAGCCGTCCTCGTTTAGAAATTGATGGCGTGCGAAATCAGTATTCGTAACAATTTGTGTTGGGATGTAACTTCCGGATCCCGTTATTTTAATGCTCATTGTCTCTTTATTATTGTAAACTTCCTTTAAAAGTTCTTAAAGATATAACATTAATTTAAAAAGGGATTCAAAATTAATTCGAATCCCTTTTAAATGTTAAATAAGAAGCTTTTACTATTTGATGTTCAGTTTCTCCAAGTGTAAGCTGATTTCTTTTAGTTTTTTGTTGTACTCTAAAAGCAATACGTTTCCAACTTTGGCAGGAAGTACTCTATAATCTTTAGTTTCACTCTGTAAGTAGATTTTATCTTCTGAAAGTTGACCTTCATCGTAGATGATCGTTTTGAAAGCATTCTTGTTCTTTTCACCTTTTAATCTTTCATAGTCGATGAAACAAGCGTAGAAACGATCGTTTGCTTTGTCGATCTGCGTGTACTCGTAGTCAAAAGCACCGTAAGCTTTTAAAGCGTGTGCGTTTAACTGAGGGCTACCGAAATCCGTTAAGCTTGGCGCACTTGATTTTCCTTTTTCAAACTCTTTGATTTGCGTAAGTTTAAAGTTAGAATCAAATTTGAAAACTACCGAATTGGTAATCGTGATTTTAGTAACTGAATTTCCGCCTACTTGTCCGCCCAGTGCTCCTAAAGCACTTAAGGCAATACCACCGGCACTTGCTGTTCTTTTGTAAAACTCACCAATCGCGTAGTACTCGTTAGTGTTAGTTTTTACGATATTGTGGAAGTAAACATATCCTTTGTCGTCAATAAAACTTTTTTCAACTTTAGTAAGTTTGGCAACATCTTCTTTCCAGCTGGTGAAGTTTTCCGCAACTGTTTTTCCTGTAAAATCAACCACTTCCGTGAAAATACCTAAACTTTTGTCGCTTATGATGTTGTCGCCGTCTTTAAAATATTCTCCCATCAATACCACATTGTTGTTGGCATCAATGAAAGCGTTGTTGATCAGTCTTGGCTTGCTTTTTCTAGAGAATTCTCTCTCGAATAATAATTTACCGTTGGTAACATCAAGAATTTTTACTCGGTACGTCATTTTTCTTGACATCAAACTTGGTTTTGCCCCTTCGATTGCCACAACGATTTTGTCGTTTACTTCGATAGGGTTGATGGTTAAGATTTCTTTTGAATCTTCCGGAGAATCGAACGACCATGCTTTTCCACCGTCTGTAGGATAATATTTTAAGGAATATCCGATTTTCTTGTTGTCCTCAAATTTGTTGAATAAGAAACCTTTACCGTCAACAGGGAACAAAACGTTGAAGTCTCCTGTTTGTTCCATCATCTGAAGGTATCTGATTTCTTTGTTTTCAAGAGGGATTTTTACAGTTTCCTTTTGGTTGGCCTGTTTGTCGAAAGTCAACAAATTGATTTCTTTTTCTTTATAGTTAGCCATGGCGAACATCATTGCCTGGTTGTTGAAGCTACTTTTCATTAAGAAAGTGTGCTTGTTGTCAACATAAGATTTTTTAGCGACCTCATTCAGGTTTTTGTCCAAAATCTGAATAGCGAATTCGCGATCCCCTTTTTTTAATTTGTCTACGATGTAATAAAAATAATACCCGTCCACATCTTTGTTTTTGTCAAGGATGGCGCCTGAGTTTCTTAGGACGAAAGTGTTTACTCCGTCAATCTTGCTGGTTTGCGCATAGCCGCTCAGGGTAAGAGCCGTTAGGAGAATTAATAGAATTTTGTTTCTCATTTTTAATTATTTAGTATTAAGGGTTTTAAAAAAGTCTGCAATGGATTTGAATTCTTCGTCGCCCAGCATAAGGCTTTCGTGTTTTGTGCAAAAACTGTGGCCAATTTTCCGGGTTGTTTTTACCTCCAAGTTGTGCAGGAAGGTTCGAACTTCATTCAGCTGTTTTTCATCTGAAAAAGTACTCACAGGGCTCACGAACTTGCCAAAGGTATGGCCGTTTTTCAGCTGATAGGTTTTCTTTAATAAGAGCGCCATGATCTTGCAGTAACTCTTCTCGTCAATTTGGTTTTTATTGCGAAGCACCAAGGTTTGATAGAGTGCCAGGTCAAGGCTTAAATCGTCAAGAAAGATGCTGATGCTGTTTTCTGAGGCAATTTTTTTAATGCGTTCCAGTTCAGAAGCCGGTTTTGGTGTGCCACCCTGCGTCTTTAGTAATTTCTGAAGCGCTTCCACACGCACAGGAATATCCGGGTGTGTTTTTAAAGAATCTTTAGACAGCGCATAGTCATCTGATTTTTCCTTTAAATCAAAAAGCGTTTCATCTTTGGTCAGCCAGGCTTCCTTGAACGGATAGCTGTCAAAATTGAAATGTTCCTTCAGTTTGGTTTCTTCATTAAAAACCATGTCGTCAACAAAATCTAATTTTTTCAGCGCCGTAACACTCGATTGTTTGTTGAATTTGGTTTTGCTGAAAATGGCCAGTCCTAAGGAGTCGGCTTGTGTTTCCGCTTTTCGGCTTCTTTTCAGGAAATTATAACTGAGTTCTTTAACAAGGGTTGAATAGGCTTTTCGTCTACCGTATTCCTGGTTCTTTACCTTGTTCAGCTTGGATTTAGTGTCTTTTGAATTAAGGGTCTGAATATACGACAGCAAACTTTTGTCGTTATGCTCCAGTACATAATGAGCTACTTCATGGGAAAGAATAAACGCCAATTCGTCGTCGTTTTCCACAAGGTTGAACAGACCAAGGTTAATGGTGAACATGCCGTTTCCATAGCAGGCCGCATTAGGGATCGGTGATTTGTTTACCAGGAAATAAAAGTTTTTAAAATCGATGTTCGGATTGGCAACACTGATTTCTTTGACAATACCTTTTAAGTAGTTCGAAATGTCTTTATCAAAAATATAGGTACTGTCACCTAAGGTTTTAATGAACTCATTCTTTCGGTCGGTAATGATTTCTTTGATTTCCTTTTTGTTTTTATCCCCTAATTTGACGATTTTTTTTTCGGAAATACTATTGATGTATTTCACTAAAGAATCTTTGTTTGAGGGGGTATATTTAAATGTTTTGCCTTGCGGAAAGCAAAGCAAAACATTTAATAAAAGGAATAGTAGGGCTAAGTTTTTCTGCATGCTTAGCTCTCCATGTATGCTTCAATCGGTGCACAAGAACAAACAAGGTTTCTGTCCCCATACGCATCGTCCACACGACGTACGGAAGGCCAGAATTTGTTGTCTGCAATGTACTCAAGCGGGTAGGCCGCTTTCTCTCTTGAATATGGGAAGTCCCAACGCTCAGCAGTTAACATCGCTAAAGTGTGAGGTGCATTTTTCAATGGGTTGTTGGTGTCATCCGCCGTAGCATTAGTGATTTCTTTTCGGATGGAAATCATCGCCTCACAGAAACGGTCTAACTCCGCTAAATCTTCTGATTCGGTAGGCTCAACCATTAACGTACCCGCAACCGGGAACGATACAGTTGGTGCGTGGAAACCGTAATCCATCAAACGTTTAGCGATATCGCCAACTTCGATGCCGTTTTGTTTGAATTCACGACAATCCAAGATCATTTCGTGAGCCGCACGTCCCATTTCCCCTGAATATAAAATCGGATAATGTTCTTCTAAACGTGCTTTCATATAGTTAGCATTCAAGATGGCATGCTCAGTAGCGGAACGTAAACCTTCAGCACCCAACATAGTAATATAACCGTATGAAATCAAACATACCAAAGCAGAACCATAAGGTGCAGCCGAGATAGCCGAGATAGCGTCTTTACCACCTGTAGCCACAACCGGGTTGGTAGGTAAGAAGTCCACTAGTTTCTCGTTTACACAAATTGGTCCAACACCTGGTCCACCACCACCGTGAGGGATCGCGAAGGTTTTGTGTAAGTTTAAGTGACAAACATCAGCACCGATAGTAGCAGGATTTGTTAATCCTACCTGTGCGTTCATGTTAGCACCGTCCATATATACCAATCCGCCGTTATCGTGGATTAATTTAGTGATTTCAATGATCGAAGATTCGTAAACCCCGTGAGTAGAAGGGTAAGTCACCATCAAACAAGACAAGTCGTCTTTGTGTTCGATTGCTCTTGCTCTTAAATCTTCTACGTCGATGTTTCCTTCCGGAGTGGTTTTGGTAACGATGATTTTCATACCCGCCATCGCTGCAGAAGCCGGGTTGGTTCCGTGTGCTGATGAAGGAATCAAACAAACGTTTCTGTGTCCTTCGCCTCTTGAGATGTGGTAAGCGCGAATTGCCATCAATCCTGCGTATTCTCCCTGAGCACCGGAGTTAGGTTGTAACGAAGTACCTTTGAAACCGGTTACTACGTTCAACTGTTGCTCTAATTTTTTAAGCATAGTCATATAGCCCTGTGCCTGATCTGCCGGAGCAAACGGGTGAATGCTGTTCCAGTTTGGCATTGATAACGGTAACATTTCTGCAGCCGCGTTCAATTTCATGGTACAAGAACCTAACGAAATCATGGAGTGGTTCAATGATAAGTCTTTACGCTCTAATTTTTTGATATAACGCATCAATTGGCTTTCCGAATGGTGGTTGTTGAAGACCTCGTGCTGTAAGAACGATGAGGTACGCTCCAAGGCTTCCATTCTGCCTGACGGCATTAATATTTTTCCTGATGGTAATAAGATTTTTACCGGAGTGAATGTTGCACCTGTTGCTTCTGAGAAGATCGCCAAAATCTGGTTGATGTCTGCAATGGAAGTTGTCTCGTTGAAAGAGATAGAAACGCTTTCGCTGTTCGGGTAGAAGAAGTTCACTTCGTTTTTCTCAGCAATCGCTCTTACTTTGGCAGCATCCGCTTTTACTAAGATCGTGTCAAAGAAAGCCGAGTTCATTTGGCTGATGCCCATTTCGGCTAAGGATTGCGCTGTAGTAGCTGCCGAAGCATGTACTTTATCAGCAATATATTTCAAACCTTGTGGTCCGTGGTAAACCGCATACATACCTGCCATAACCGCTAACAATACCTGAGCGGTACAGATGTTTGAAGTTGCCTTTTCACGTTTGATGTGCTGCTCTCGAGTACCTAATGCCATACGTAAAGCACGGTTTCCGTTTACATCGATAGAAACACCAATAATTCTGCCCGGCATCGAACGTTTGTATTCTTCTTTAGTAGCAAAGTAACCGGCGTGAGGTCCTCCAAATCCCATTGGAATACCGAAACGTTGTGTAGTTCCCACTACCACATCGGCACCCATTTCACCCGGTGATTTTAATTTCACAAGGGATAGGATATCTGCAGCAACGGCTACTTTGATTTCTTTTGATTTTGCTTCGTTGATGAAACCGGCATAATCGAAAACCTGTCCGTATTTACCAGGATATTGTAACATCGCTCCGAAGAAGTCTTCTGAGAAATCAAACGCTTCGTGGTTTCCTACAACTAATTCAATATTTAATGGGGTCGATCGGGTTTGTAAAATCGATAATGTTTGTGGTAAAATTTCTTCCGAAACGAAGAATTTACTAACGTTATTTTTCTTTTGGTCACGCGTTCTTACGTCAAAAAGTAACGTCATTGCTTCAGCAGCAGCAGTACCTTCGTCAAGTAATGAAGCGTTAGCGATTTCCATTCCTGTTAATTCAATAACCATAGTCTGGAAATTTAACAAAGCTTCTAAACGACCTTGTGCAATCTCCGCCTGATATGGCGTATAAGCTGTGTACCAGCCCGGGTTTTCGAAAATGTTTCTCTGGATAGCCGGAGGAACAATCGCTGGGTGGTATCCTAAACCGATGTATGATTTGAATACTTTATTTTTAGCGCCCAACTGCGTAATGTGAGTAGCGTACTCATATTCCGTCATCGCCGGGTCTAATTCGATATCTTGTTTTAAACGGATTCCGTCAGGGAATGTTTCGTAAAGTAATTGTGTCATGTCCTTCACGCCAATGGTTTTGAACATGTGTTGTAAATCCGATTCTCTCGGGCCAATGTGTCTTAAAGCAAATGCATCTGTTCTCATCAGTTTTCTCTACTGTTTGTTTAAGTGTTTGGGGCAGAACCTCAAACAAGTTTAAGTTGTGTTTAAAAAGCGAACAAAAATAATTATTAATCTGCTAATAATCTTGTTTTTTAACGGCAATTTTTGGAAGAATTTTTAACCAAAAAAGGAGGTTGTTAACATATTGTGTACTTTTGTAAGGATGCAACTACTCAAACGCATATTCGACTTTTACCTGCACGGAAGCATCCACGTGGCGCTGGCGGTTTATGCCCTGGTGCGCATGACGTTTCATTTCTTTCATATTGCGTATGATGCGCCAATGGCTTTGTTCGCTTTTTTCGGAACCATTGTAGGGTACAATTTCGTGAAATACGACGAATTGGTACGCGCCAAAAAACTCAAAATGACTACCGAACGAAAAGCAATTGTTGCCCTGAGTTGCGTTTCGTTTTTAGGAGCCTTGTATTGTTTTCTTCAGTTGCAGCCCCAAACGCTGATCGTTTCCATAGCTTTTATGGGGTTGACGATGTTGTACACTTTGCCTGTTTTTCCGAAGATCGGCAACGCCAGAAATTGGGCCGGTGTGAAGATTTACATCGTAGCCTTCTGTTGGGCGGGCATCACCCTTTTTCTGCCGATTATCAATGCGGATTTACCGCTTTCTCAGGATGTGTGGCTGAAGTTCTGTCAGCGTTTTTTACTGGTCATTATTTTAATTCTGATATTTGAAATCATCGATTTAAAACACGACGATGCCTTGCTGCAAACCGTTCCGCAGAAATTGGGTGTCCAAAAGACTAAACTGCTCAATCTTTTCCTTCTGATTCCGTTCTACTGCCTGGAGTTTTTAAAGTCTGATTTTCAGATTATTCAGTTGTGGATCAATCTGGTACTGATAGTTGTAATCGCTTTGTTTACACTTTTTGCCAGCCCGAAGCGCTCGGAATACTACACGTATTTCTGGGTGGAAAGTATACCGGTTTTCTGGTGGTTGATGGTGGTTTTCTGGGGGTAGGATTGCTGATATCGTAGTTTTTTTGTTAAAATGAAGCAATTCTTTAAAAAATGCTATTTTAGCAAATCTAAAAAAAAAGCTACCATGACTCATGATTCAAACCGACGCGATTTTCTGAAAACAACTGCGCTTGCAGGTTTCGGAGCCTTAATTTTACCTAATTCTTTGTTTGCTCTTGACAATGAAAACACAAAAGATGGAATCACAAAAAAAGTCCGTTTGGGTTTCATTGCAACAGGATACAGGGGACAGTCTCACATGGAAGAAATGCTGAAAAGAGAAGATGTTGAAATTGTAGCTATTGCAGATCCGGATAAGCGAATGCTTGCAATGGCACAAAAACTCGTAGCGAAATATAAGAAAACTGCACCCAAAGAATTTTCCAACGGGAATTATGATTACAAGAATCTGTTAAAGGAGAAAAATATCGACGCGGTAATCATATCCTCACCATGGGAGTGGCATAAAGAACAAGGGATTGATGCGATGCGTGCCGGGAAAATTGTAGGAATGGAAGTTTGCGGTGCCATGAAACTTTCCGATTGCTGGGAATATGTAAAGGCTTACGAAGAAACCAAAGTGCCTATTATGATGCTCGAAAATGTGTGCTACCGCCGCGATGTGATGGCCGTGCTGAACATGGTGCGAAAAGGGATGTTTGGCGAATTGGTGCACGGTCAGGGCGGATATGAACACGATTTGCGGGGCGTTCTTTTTAACGATGGGCAATCGGCTTATAATTCAGGCGTAGAGTTTGGTGAAAAAGGATTTAGTGAGGCCGCATGGCGTACCAATCATTATCTGAATAGAAACGGAGAGCTTTATCCAACGCATGGTTTAGGCCCTGTCGCAGTAATGTTTGATGTTAACAGAGGAAACCGATTGCTGCGCTTGTCTTCATTTTCAAGTAAGGCGAGAGGCTTGAACAAATATATAACCGACCATCCCAAAGGCGGTAAAGATCACCCTAACGCCAAAGTGGAATTCAAACAAGGTGATATCGTTACTACCCAGATACAATGTGCCAATGGTGAAACTATTCTGTTAACCCATGATACAAGTTTACAACGTCCTTACAATTTAGGTTTCCGGGTACAGGGGACCGAAGGGTTGTGGCAGGATTTCGGTTGGGGAGAAAAGAATCAGGGCTTTATTTACTTTGAAAAACAGATGAAACATTCCCATCAATGGGACAATACTGAAAAATGGCTAACAGAATACGATCACCCTTTGTGGCAACGATATTCTGCAGCCGCCGAAAATTCAGGGCATGGTGGGATGGACTTTTTTGTTGACAATACCTTCATCGAATGCATCAAGAGAAATATAGAATTCCCTCTGGATGTTTATGATTTGGCGACTTGGTATGCCATTACACCCTTAAGCGAAATGTCGATTGAGAACAATGGAGCCGTTCAGGAAATTCCTGATTTTACCAAAGGTGCCTGGAAAACCCGTAAACCTGTTTTTGGCTTCGATGGTGCATTCTAACTCTCTTAAAACGGTTGTCATTTTAGCTGGAGGATTAGGTTCCCGATACAACGGACTGAAACAAACAGATGCCTTGTTGGCTACCGGGGAAACCCTGCTTGAATTTTCGATATTCGATGCGATACAAGCCGGATTTAACAAATTTGTTTTAATTGTAAATCAGCATATCGCAAAAGAATATATCGCAAGATTAGTACAAATCGGAGCAACTGAAAACGTTGAAATGCATTTTGTCCGTCAGGAAATAAACGGGTTCTTGCCCGATGAATACAGTGATCTGGCAAAAGAACGACGCAAACCCTGGGGGACGGCACATGCTGTTTTGACGGCGAAAGCTGTTGTTAGTGAGCCTTTCGTGGTAATCAATGCCGATGATTTTTACGGAAGGGCGTCGTACATGAAAATTAAGGAATCGATAGCTTTTGATACCATTAAAAAGGACCATTACGAGATGATTGCCTTTCCCGTGAGTGCAACATTGAGTAAAAACGGCACGGTTTCCAGAGGTATTTGTACTTTGGATAACCAACAGCATTTAATTGGAGTTGTAGAACATACGCGCATAAAAAAACAGGATGCGGAAATTGTTTCGGAAATCGGAACAGGGAATATTGTTCTAAAAGAAAACATATTGGTTTCCATGAATTTTTGGTGCTTTCATCCTTCGGTATTTGATTTTTTACAGCATGAGCTTTTGCAATTCCTTCAAAAGGGGAGTGCCGCAGATTCGGAGTTTTTTATCCCTGCTGTGGTTCAGCATCTGGTAAGCTCGAATCGGATAAAAGTAAAAGTTCACGAATCCGAATCACAATGGATGGGATTGACGTATCCCGAGGACAAAAGTGAGTTGACAACATTTCTTTCGGATGAAATTAAGAGAGGAAATTACCCCAATGGACTTTGGTAGTATGGAAAAGATTCGACACATCGCCGCCCAATTTTTTACGGTTCCTTTCGAAGCTATTCAGATTTCCGAAATTGGACACGGATTGATTAATAATACCTATCTGATTAGCTCTGGAAACACAAATAAAAAATACATCCTTCAAAAAATAAATACGGCTGTTTTTAAGGATGCAGAAGCTTTGATTCAAAATGCAGCCAACGTGGTTGTGGCTTTGAAACAATCCGATTATCCGTTGGAAGTGAGTTCTTTAATTGCAACAAAAACTGGGGAGCTGCTTCATTATGATGTAGACGGTCATCCATGGCGGATGTTTACTTATGTTGAAAAAAGTATTTCATTAACCAAAGCGGACAATCCGGTAATTGCTTTTGAAGCTGCCCGGGCCTTCAGTTTGTTTTATAAGACGAAGAACGGTAATGTACATAAAATGCAACTTCAGCCAGTTCTTCCGGATTTTATCAATTTTAAAAAAAGAATTGCCGATTATAAAGGTGCATTGAAAAATGCCTCAGAAGAACGCAAACGTAATGCGGCGGCTGTTATTGAGTTTGTAGCCGAACATATCTCATTGCCGGATAGGTGGATTGCTCTGCAATCCGCTAATTTGCTTCCTAAAAGAATTATACATGCTGATCCGAAAATCAGTAATGTGCTGTTTCATGAAGAGACACATAAAGCTATTGCCGTCATTGATTTGGATACGGTGATGGAAGGGACACTGCTGTATGATTTTGGAGATATGATTCGTTCTTACACCAATATCACCAATGAAGACGTTACCTCGGCTACTACTACTTTTGATCCGGAATTGTTTGTCGCCACAAAAAAAGGTTTTTTGTCCTGTCTTGAAACAATTTTGGAACCTGTTGAAAAAGAAAATCTTGATTATGCGGCCAAAGTGGTCGTGTTTATTCAGGCTATCCGATTTTTAACCGACTACCTAAAGGGAGATACTTATTACCATATATCCTATGAAAACCATAATTTGTACCGCACCGCAAATCAGATTAATTTACTGAAAGGGATTTTGGATTTCTGTTAAAGGAACGTTTAGGGTTTTGATTGTTGTAATCGCCTTTTTTACGGTTTTTTTCAGCCCAAAATGCTCGGAATATTATACCTATTTCTGGGTGGAAAGTGTGCTGGTATTTTGGTGGGTTTTGGCACTCTGCTTTGCCTGAAAAAAATCTTTTTCAAAAACAGGTATTTCTACGCTATACTCTTTTTCGCTCAGTCTTTAAGTTTGCTTTGTAATATTACTAACGACGTCGGGGTTGAGTTGCAACAACCTTAAAAACGAGGCGGAATCTGAAAAGCCAACGAGTAGGAAAACCAGAAAAATATAGAATTATGTCAACCAATACAGTTTTAAATAATGAGAATGCAGTTATTGTAGGAGGATGGTCTGCTTACCACCCGTTAACAGCAAATGATAAAGCGGTTTTTGATCAGGCTATGAACGGATTCGTAGGTGTTTCTTACACTCCAAATGTAGTGTCTTCACAAGTAGTAGCGGGAACTAACTACCGTTTCAAATGTACGGCAAGCATGCCGCCGGCAGATGTGGTTTGGGAAGCTATTGTTGAGATTTTCCAGCCGTTAAACGGAGGAAAGCCTTATGTTACCGGAATCGTAAGAATCTAAGTTTTCTGTTTTCATGATATAAAAAGCGGCTTGATTAAGCCGCTTTTTCTGTTGTATACTTATTTAATTGAAGTAAATCAAACCGAAAACAGTGGTCATATACATCCAAAGCAGAGAAAAAGCAATGTGCACGAGCGTTTCAAATGTTTTTCCTTTCCAGAGTTCGGGTGAATACCCAAAGAACTGAACAATCAGTCTGACAAACCAAAAGATGCCCAAGCCCAATGCAATTTTTCTTCCGAAAGGCGTCGCGGTTAATTCTTCTGCAGAAGTGAAACAAAGCATTGCCATCAGAAATACCACAAAGGCAATGAAAAACGTGTGCACCTGCATCACTTGCCGGTTGATCAGACTTAATGAAGCCAATTCCTGTTTCCAGTTGAAGTATTGTGGAAAAATAATGTGCAGCATAGCCAAACCGGTTAATAAGGTTCCGATGATTTTTAAATGTAGTTCCATAATTATTTTTTGAGTATAAAAGTTGAAATAAAGGGTGTGGTTTTGATTTCTTGTATCAGGTTGAAATTGGCTTCTTCAAAGGTTTTCAGCCAGTTCTTTTTGCTGTAAAAATGAAAGAATCCGATGTTAAAGGCAAGGAAGTTAGGTATGTCCCGAAGATGTTCCGTTACCACAACAGTTCCGTTTTCTTTCAGTGCCCGTCGTACTTCTTTCAGAAAAACAATCCTTTCTTCAGGATTTCGTATTTCATGAGCTGCTAAAATAAGTAACACTTTATCCGTAGAATTGGTTTCCAAAGCAAGTTGTTGGGTAGCTGTTTTTACAAGGAATGGATTTGGCGGATAGGCTTTTCGGGCTCTTTCAATAGAGATTTCTGTATGCCTTTCCGGGTTGTAGAAATCAAATTGACGAATGACAGCATTCGGATACTTTGCTGCAAGTAACGCACTGGTTTCGTCAAATCCGGCACTGATGTTGGCAATACTTTCACCTTTTTCTATGCTGATGGAGTCAAGCCATTTCAGTTGAAACAAATCCGACTTGTCATAAATGTAATAAGAGGCTAGCAAGGAAGTCAGGCAGGATGCTAGACTTAAAAAGCCCAGACAGGTCAACAACAGTTTCAGCTTTTCCGGTGCATAGTAACGGAAAACGAATAGTGCAACAGTCATAAGTAATGCAAAAGCGTAAAAATGCCAGTTAAAGCGGACGATGTTCGTTACGCCTTGATAAGGTTTTCTTGTGGTGTCCATGGGTCGGTTTTTCCTTTTTTCCAGTAATAAGGGATAGCGTCAATTTTGAAGGCATTGGCCAACACGCAGTCTTTCAGGTTCAGTTTTTCCAGGAAAGAAAAGTGTTGCTCGGTAACTTCGATCGGTTCCGGTTTCCAGTTTTCCCGGACGCCTTCGATGATTAAAATTTCCTTTTTGTCAGCATTGTAAGTAAACGTGAAAGGCAGCGGGCCGGCAAAGCGTCGGGCTTCTTTCCAGTCCCCGAAAGGCGAATTTTCAGGTAAAGCAATAAGCTCGTTTTTCTGCTGAAACGTAAAACGGAAATCTGATTTTTCAGAACGGTATTCGATGGTGTCGTTTGTAATTTGCTTTGCAATGTCAATTTTGCTGTAATGATAATGCGTGAACAGATTCCCGAAAAAGACCATTTTACTTTTGTCTGTTTCCGATTTTAAGATGTACAAACCCCGAAGTCTTTTACCGGAACTGTTGGTGTAACGGACGAAGATGCGATAACCCGTCAGGAAAAAATCGTTCCCGAAAACAGCCGGAAAACCTTTAGGACGTAAGCCTGCAGTTTCCACCATGGCCACAGCAATAAAAGCCCATTTATCCTGAAAAGTGTCCAGCGTAAGGCATTCCGGAATTAAAGGTTCAAGCTCCTCTTTGGGTACGGCAAAAGTCAGTACGACAGAGCTTTTAAAAAATGCCTCTACCGGAAACGGATGGTTTTGTAAAGATTCCAACATCTGTTTTAATTTTTAGATTCAACAAATTCACGATAATACAGGAAAATCATAAAACACACTGCAAAAATGATGTTCCATCTGCCCCAAAGCAACAGGTCGGAGGCGAAGATTAATTCCAGAACGTTCATCAGTCCTATGATTGCGATTTGCAGGCGTGTGTTCAGCTTTGAATGGATTCCGCTAAAAATCCAGACGGCCATCAGGATTTCTGAAAAACCAATTAAAAAAGTCATTTCCCGCGCCATATCCTTTCCGAAGAAAACTGCAACAATCTGCTCGTGTCTGGGTACAAGGTTCAGTACTTTGCAAAAAAAACCGTTACAGAACCAGACCATTACAATGAGAAAAGTTGTGATTTGCGTCCAATGGTTTTGTGATTTGTAATGTTGTAGCATTGCTGTTTTCTTCGTTGTGTTGTTCATGGTTCGTAAGTGTTAGGTTTAACGGCTTCTTCATACCGGATAAGTTTGTTCAGGATTCTCAAAAAGTAAAGCGCGCATACATTTGGAAAGAAAGTGATGAAAGGGAACTGCAGGATGTCGTTGTTCAGTACCGTTTCAAAAAACACAGAGACTATCGCTAAGTTCAGGATTGTAGTGATCCAGAAAATTTTCAGTTCTTTCCGATAGATGGTAATGGGTTTAGTATACACATCGAGGGTAATGCTTAGTGCTGATATCAGTACGGCGAGTTCCAAAAACACCTGGCCGATAAAACGCAAATAGCAGGTCAGATATAACAGGAAACAGAACAACATTGCAAATTTGATAAAAGCTTTCAGACGTCTCATAATACAATTTTTTGTTTGTTTTTTACCTGGATTTCAGAACCTTCCGCTAAAAATACAGAAGTTGGTTCGAGTTGGTTCAGGAAGGCAAAATCGTTTCCGTAAACCGTTTTGAAATCAATGCTAATCTGATGGTTTTTGATGACGTAATGTTTCCATTTCGGATGCTGTACTTCGTATTCGTAGGTAGTACTTTCGTTATATTTGGTATATCCGAAATAATGCTCCATGATGAATTCGGCTTCAGAATCGGCATCGGTTTCTGTGGCAAAGTCATACGCATTTACTGCTATGGAATGTGTTTCGCTTTGGTTTTTCCAATGATAACCCACAGTTAGGATTTCGGCCTGAAGTTGGTTCTGATGCGTCATGTCACGGGTTTCGTAATGTTCGTTATAAAGAGAGTTGGCTACAAAAGTGATGGCGCGTTTCGGAACTATTTCTTTCACAAACACCACACCGCGTTTCCAGTGGCCATTCTCAAAACGCTTTACGTAAAAACGCAGGTTCACTTCTTCGAAATCGGTATGTTTTGGGATGCTGAACCCTAAAACTTTGGTGTTTTGGAATAGAAAACCTACTAAACTTACGTAACAATTTCCGTTCCAGTAATCCAACTCAGTACCAGCCGGTAGATATTTTTTTAGTTGCTCCGGTTGCACGATGTAATTGGCCAGTATCAGGTTTTTCCAGTTCGCGGTTAAGAAGGTCATGACGGTAGGTTTTCAAGGTTGTTTTTTAAAGCATTCAGTAAGTTTTCTTCGAAATCTAACAGGATTTTTCCGGCTATGAATTTTGTATAATTCGTCAAATTAGTTTTCAGACGGTAATTACAGGTGAGTTTAACGGCTGTGGTTTTTGAGCTTATGCGGGTCAATTCGTAAGTGATTTTGTCAAATTGTATCGATTCTTCTTTGATCACATTTTCTAGCGTCGGACTGTTCACGATGGTGGATTTTTGCATGTCGATTGAAAAGCTCAGTTTTTTGCCGTGCTGTTCTTCCACGACTTTTTCGTGTAAAATGATGCCGTTGTCGAAATAGCCAAGACGGATGTTTTTAACCGGATCGTATTCGGAATGAATAGGTTTTGGAATGCCGATGCTGTTGATAAAACTTGTTCGCGTGAATTTTGACAGGTTAGGAACCGCATGTAAGTGCCGCCAAATCGTTTCATTGTCTGTGTTGATGATAATCGTGCTTTCGGTTTTGTGTTCAATAGTTTGCTTTCCGATATGATTTTCTACGGCATGAGAAAGAAAAGGGAGCAGTAAGAGCGGCAAAAGGTTGGCTTGTAGGCGGTTCTTTTTTCTATTTTTCATGATTTGGCGTAACCCTAAACTGGTGAAGACCGAAATCAAAACGTAGGGCAATCCGATTATGATGAAACATAAAAGTTCTTCAATCCTGCTTATCACCGCAATCACAAGAAAAAGTACCACGGCTAACAAAGGATAGCAAATACATTTCAGTATGCTTTTAAGGAACGTTTCGTCATTAAGGAAAAACGGAATGAAGCTCATCACCATTGGTGCGATGATAAGATAAGAGCTTGAGTTGATGTCGATATAACCGAATGCTGCAGCATAACGGATAATCAGGGCATAAAGAGCACTAAACAGGATTCCGGCTAATGGTTTTAATATTTTCATAATATTGATTATTTTAAACTTTCAGAAAAAATTGAAACTTTTATTTAAAAAAATATAATTGATTATTTTATTTCATAAATTTTACAAACAGCTGTGCCAGCCAATTGTCTTTGTATTCGGTGATTTTGTCCAGTACGTTGTCTGCTTTTAAAACGAAATCGTACAGTTTGGAGGTTTGTTCCACAAAATGTTTTTCTTCTGCCGATGCATTTGCCTGAATTGAGGACACTTCCTTTAAAACTTTCAAGGCAGGTTTAATTTCTCTCTTGCTGCGCTCTTTTGAAATTTTTACGGCCAATTCATCCAGATCCTTCTCAGCGGTGAAAAACTCTCGACGTTCCCCGGCTTTGAATTCTTTGTAGACGATACCCCAATCCATCAGGGCGCGTAAGTTCATACTGGCATTACCTCTGGAGATTTGTAACTCCTCCATAATGTCTTCCATAGAAACCGGTTCGTTCGATACCATCAGCAAGGCGTGGATCTGTGCCATCGTTTTATTGATGCCCCATTGCGATCCTAAGGCTCCCCAGGTCTGAACAAATTTATTCTTAGCTTCTTTGAATTCCATTTGAAGTTCTTATTGTTTTTTAAAGGTCAAATGCAAACGCCTTAAAAAGGCTCATTGTCATAGGTCAAAGATATAAAATATTTTTAAACTTTCAAAAATTATTGAAACTTTGAAAATTGCTTGACATTGCAACTTTTTGTAACAAAATTTGGGACAAAATGATACATATTAGGGACAGATATCAATTTTTTGTAGTATTTTTAGTAAGTAAAAGCTGTTTAATAATAACAAAACGAATCCTTTATGTTTTAAAAACAACAATAAAGGATAAACGGTGTTAAAAAATCGACGAAAGGCTCCTGAGAATTTTGGAAAACAAAACGAGGAGGCATTTTTTTTAAATTTGTAACCAATAATCAACAGACATATATGAGTAAAAATTACTTTTTTAAAAATGGAGTGCATTTTTTGTTAAAAATGTTTACTTCTGAAAATCAGTTACGTGCTAAAAAACGATCAATGTCGATGGTTTTGGGTATGATGCTGACTTTTTTTGTTTCTGCCTTTTCTTTTGCGCAGGTAACAACTAACAGCGGATCAGGGCTGAATGCTTCGTATCCGGATTTAGCCACTGCTATTACCGCTTTGAATGGTGCGACCATTACCAGTCCGGTAGTAATTACGTTGGCTGGTAACGAAACGGCTCCAGCAGGAGGGTATGTAATTACGGCTGTAGGAACATCGGTCAACACCATTACAATTACAGGTAGTGCCAGTACAATTACGGCTTCCGGTGCTTTAACGGCCGGTAACCTTAATGATGCTATCTTCAAGCTTGTGGGTTCGGATTATGTTACTATTCAAAACTTTACAATGCTTGAAAATGCAGCAAATACAACAACCACTGCTGCAAGTAATAACATGACAGAATGGGGTGTTGCCTTGCTGTATGCTTCGGTAACCGATGGCTGTCAGAACATTACCGTTCAAAACAATACCATAGATTTAAACAGAACGTACCAGAATACTTTCGGTATTTATGCTAATGCGACACATACGGCTGCTGCACCAACAACTTCTGCAACAGCAACGGGTGTAACGGGAGGAAATCACGGTCTTAAAATTTATGGGAACCAGATTACCGATGTAAATATGGGTATCGTAGTTGTGGGACCTACTGCGGCTACAGATCATAATGATGGAGTAGATATTGGAGGTGTTGCTTTGGCTACAGGAAACACTATTACAAATTACGGGACTACCGGTACTTTTTCGGGCTATGCCAATGTTTCGGGTACGGTAAATGGTATCTTGGTGAGAAATACTAAAAATTTCAATATTTCTTTTAATACGGTAACAAGTTCCAATGGAGGGGTTACCGCTGGTACATTAAGAGGGATTTTTATTCCGAGTTTTAATAATGCACCGACAGGGACTTTTACAAATAATATCCTTAATAACAATATCTCAGTACGAAGTGCTAATGCCAGCGGATCAATTTTAGGGGTTCACAATGATGCAACTACTGCTTCAGCTACTGCCACATTGAATATTAATAATAACGATTTCAATACCAGCGGTCACACGGTGGCAGGGACGGGTACAATTACTTTTATCCAGAATGCTGTTACTGCGGGTACTTTGAGTATTAGCGGGAATACGTTTACAAATATGTCGGTTAATACAACTGCTACAACGTATCTGATAAACAATAACTGTTCGACGAATAATTTTACAGTAAACAACAACTCGGTTGTAGGATCGTTCAGTAAAACGGGTGCGGGAGGAATTATGTATGGATATTATAATTTTGGTTCACCAACTGGAGGAACAGCAGTAGTTAGTAATAACAACTTTTCCAATATTTCTGTAACCGGAGCAACGAATTTTTACGGGATCAGACAATATACTACTGTTGCACAGATTGAAAATGTAATCAATAATGTGGTTTCTAATATTACGGGAGGAACGAGTGGTATTTTTGGAATCTCTCATGGTTACGGTGCTGCCGGAAGTACGGTGAGCGGGAACCTTGTTCATACGATGAGTAGCGGAGCAGCTATTAATGGTATTAATATAGGAGATACTACTGCGGGTACTGTAGACTGTTATAATAATACGGTTTACGGGTTAACCACTACCGGAGGAAATACTGTTTCAGGGATTTCTGTAGCTACATCAGTAACATGTAATGTTTACAAGAATAAAGTTTATAATCTGGAAGCCAATAATGCTACCGGGACTGTAAACGGGATTTTAGTATCAGCAGGTACGACAAATAATATTTACAACAACATCGTTGGGGATTTAAGAACACCAATTGCCAATGCAGCTAACCCGCTAAACGGAATCAATATTGCCGGAGGAACAACTGCAAACGTGTACTATAATACCGTAATGTTGAATGCTTCAAGTGCAGGGGCGTTGTTTGGATCAAGTGCTGTTTTTGCAAACAGTACTCCTACAGTAACGTTACGAAACAATATTTTTGTTAATAATTCTACTGTGGCCGGTGCGGGTCTTGCGGCAGTATACAGAAGATCATCGACTACTTTAACATCGTACGGATCAGCTTCAAACAACAATTTGTTCTACGGAAGTACGATTTTTACAGATGGAACCAATACAGACGCAACTTTAACAGCATACAAAACAAGAGTAAGTACGAGAGATGCTTCGTCTATCACTGAAAATCCAACATTTGTAAGCACTGTTGGGTCTAATGGACAGTTTTTACACATCAATACTGCTACCCCGACATTAATTGAAGGAGCAGCTGTTGCAATTGCAACCTTTACAGATGATTTTGATGGGGATGTACGTAACGGGGTCACACCGGATATTGGTGCGGATGAGTTTGCAGGTATACCAATTGCGGTTGTAGTAATCAACAGTATTTCTCCAAATCCAATTGTAAATCAGTGTACTGCGGTAAGCAGAATGGTTACTGCGAATATTACGGCAGGAGGTAATGATATTACTTCCGTAAGTTTGAATTATTCCTTTAATGGAGTGCCGCAAACACCAATTGCAATGACCGGAGGGAATTTAACGGCTGGGACGACATCTGATTTTACAGGTTTAATCCCGGCGGCGGTACCGGTAAACGCCACGGTAACATGGAGCGTAACCGCAGTCGATCCGTTAACGTCAAAAAATTCAGCAGGAAATACTTATCAAGATGAGCCTTTATTTGGATCAACAGCCACTGCAAATGCTTCAGTAATGACCATTTGTAACTCAGGAAGTTCTGTTTTAAGTGCAACACTAACTAACATCGGTACAAAAACATTGGGGGCTGGTGCTTCGGCAACAACTTCCAGCGGTACGTCTGCAACAAACTATGTGAGTCCTTTTACGCATTATTATGGAGGATACAAGGCACAATACATCATTAGAGCTTCGGAATTATCAGCAGCAGGTTTTGGTGCAGGAAGTAGTTTAACCTCATTGGCTTTTGATGTAACAGCGGCCGGGACTACTTACAATGGATTTACCGTTAGCATGGGAGCTACTGCAACGAATTCTTTGACGACTACTTTTGATACAACTCCTTTAACACAGGTGTATAACGGTAACTTAAATGTGGCGGCAACCGGAATATTGACTTTACCTTTCGGAACCGGTGGTGGAGCTTCATCATTTGTTTGGGACGGAACTTCAAATATTTTAATCAACCTTTGTTGGAGTAATGCCAATACAGGAGGTACAGCAGCTGAGGTTCGATACGACGCTACTTCATTTGTGGCAATGGCTTATTACAGAGCGGATAGTGCAACACAAGCAGCAATTTGTGCACAAGCTACAGCTACAAATACACAATCCAACAGACCAAAAATGGTTTTCGGTGGAAACTTTGCAACTTCAATTACAGCCTATTCATGGTCTGATGGTTCAACAGTAGTGGGAACTGGAAATAATTTATCTGTTTCTCCTACAGTTACGACTACTTACACCGCTACATTAACAGCAGCAGGTTGTACAATTGCTACCAACAGTGTAACAGTGACCGTAAATGTTACCGCTCAGCCAACCGCTTCTGCACAAACTTTTTGTAACAGTGCAATCGTTGCGGATTTAGTGGCTACAGGTACAGCAATTCAGTGGTATGCAGGCCCTTCAGGAGGTTCTGCTTTAGCATCAACGACCGCTTTGGCTACTGGAACTTACTATGTAACACAAACGATCGCAGGATGTGAGAGTACAAGATTGGCAGTGTCAGTTACTGTAAATGTGACGGCTCAGCCAACAGCTTCTTCGCAAACATTCTGTAATACTGCAACCGTAGCGGATTTAGCGGCTACAGGTACAACAATTCAGTGGTATTCCGGTCCTTCAGGAGGTTCTGCTTTAGCGTTAACAGATGCTTTGGCTACAGGAACTTACTATGTGACTCAGACCATCGCAGGATGTGAGAGCCCGAGATTGGCAGTATCAGTAACGGTAAATGTTACGGCTCAGCCAACTGCTTCTTCACAAACTTTCTGTAACAGTGCAACCGTAGCGGATTTAGTGGCTACAGGTACAGCAATTCAGTGGTATGCAGGCCCTTCAGGAGGTTCTGCTCTAGCATCAACGACCGCTTTGGCTACTGGAACTTACTATGTAACACAAACGATCGCAGGATGTGAGAGCCCGAGATTATCAGTTTCAGTAACTGTGAACGTTGTGGCTGCTCCAACAGGTTCTACCACTCAGGTGATTTCAGTACCGGTTCCAACGGATGCAACAATTGAAGATATTGTAGTTGTTGGATCAAACATTATTTGGTATCCTTCTGCAGCTGATGCTGTGGCCGGAACAAATGCACTTCCTGCGGGAACAATTTTGATAACTGGATCTACTTATTATGCAACGCAAACGGTAGGAGGTTGTACAAGTGCAACTTCATTAGGGGTTACTGTAACCGTAACACTGGGAACTTCAGATTTTGATACAGCTGCTTTTAAAGTATATCCTAACCCGGTTACAGATATCTTAAATGTTAGCTATTCTGAGAATATTTCAGACATTGAAGTATATAATACAATTGGTCAGCAGGTTATGGTTAAAACTGTCAACCAAATGAATGCAACTGTAGATATGTCTGGATTGGCCGGAGGAACTTACTTTGTAAAAGTGCGTGTGGACAATGCAGTGAAAACAGTGAAAGTGATCAAAAAATAAGACTGCTTTATAATAGAAATGCCACCTCAATCGAGGTGGCTTTTTTTATGGATATAAGTAAAGTTGCTATTAAAGTAACCCGGCACGTTTTAACAATGCCTCAGGTTTCGGCTCCTGTCCGCGGAATTTTTTGTACAGCGTCATCGGATGATCGGTACCACCCTGTGAAAGCACATTGTCTTTGAATTTATCGGCTACTTCTTTGTTGAAGATTCCTTTTTCCTGGAAAAATGCGAAAGCATCTGCATCCAAAACTTCAGCCCATTTATAACTGTAATAGCCCGACGAATAACCGCCCTGGAAAATATGTGAGAAAGAAACACTCATGCAGTTTTCCGCTACATCCGGATACAAAGCCGTGTTTTCCATTGAAGTTTTTTCAAAGGCTTTTACATTGGTGATGTTGGAAGGATCGGCACCGTGAAAATCCATGTCCAATAAACCGAAGCTAAGTTGTCGCATCGTAGCCATGCCTTCTAAAAAGCTGGCACTTTCCTTGATTTTATCAACATATTCCTGAGGAATGATTTCGCCTGTTTCGTAATGATATGCAAACAAAGCCAATGCTTCCGGTTCGTAACACCAGTTTTCCATCACCTGGCTTGGCAACTCCACGAAATCCCAATATACTGAAGTTCCTGATAAACTAGGATAGGTCGTATCAGCTAACATACCGTGTAATGCATGACCGAATTCGTGGAATAAAGTAGTTACTTCGTTAAAGGTCAATAAGGATGGTTTGGTTTCTGTCGGTTTGGTAAAATTACATACGATGGATACGTGTGGCCTTTCATTTACGCCTTCTTTAATATATTGTGGTTTGAAAGATGTCATCCAGGCGCCGTTTCGTTTTCCTTTTCTCGGGAAGAAATCGGAGTAGAAGATGGCTACTAAATCACCTTTTGCATCAGTTACTTCAAAAGTATGGACATCTTCATGGTATTTGTCAATATCAAAGACTTCTGTGAAAGTCAATCCGAATAAACGTTTTGCCACTTCGAAAGCGCCGTGCTGAACATTCTGTAATTTGAAATACGGTTTCAGTTTTTCATCATCAAGATTGAAAAGTTCCTGACGCAGTTTCTCCGAATAATAGGCTCCGTCCCATTTCTCCAGCTTTTGGGTTCCATCCAGTTTTTCAGCGAAGCCGGTTAACTGTGAAAACTCTCGCTGTGCTGCGGGTTTGGCTTTGGTTAATAAATCGTTTAGAAAGGATTTTACTTTTTCAGGGGTTTGTGCCATGCGCTCTTCCAAAACGAAATCGGCATGGGTTTTATAGCCTAATAAATTGGCTCTTTCGTGTCTGAGGTTGGCAATTTTTAAAACATTGGCCTCATTGTTGAATTCGTTCTGCTGAAATGCTTTTTTTCCGTAGGCAATTGCCAGTGCTTTACGCAATTCGCGGTTGTCGGCATACGTTACAAAAGGCTGATAACTCGGAATGTCTAAAGTGAAAACCCATCCGTCCTGATTATGGCTCTTGGCAATGGAGCGGGCAGTTTCAACAGCGCCTTCCGGCAAACCTTTTAAATCTTCCTCGTTAGTGATATGGAGTTGAAACGCATTGGTTTCGGCTAAAACATTTTCACCGAACGTCAGTTTTAATTTGGCCAGTTCGGTATCGATTTCACGTAATCTGGTTTTCTTGTCTTCGGCTAATAACGCTCCGTTTCTGGAGAAATTTTTGAATTTCTTGTCTAAAAGAGTGGCTTGTTCCGTGGAAAGATCCAGTTGGTCTTTTTGATTGTAAACGGCTTTGATTCGTTCAAACAGTGCCACATTTAACGTAATGTCGTTGCTCAATTCGGTCAGCATCGGCGAAACGTCCTGTGCTATTTTCTGCATTTCGTCACTGGTTTCGGCTGAATTCAGGTTGAAAAAAATGCTGGTGATTCTGTCCAGTGTCTGTCCGGCAAATTCTAACGCTTCAATAGTGTTTTCGAAAGTGGGCGTCTCATCCGTATTGACAATCGCATCAATTTCGGAACGCGTTAAAGCAATGCCTTCCTTTATGGCCGGTACATAATCTTCGATTTTTATCTGCGAAAATGGAGCTGTATTGTGCTTAGTTGAAAAATATTTAGTAAGAATATTCATTTTGTTATGTATTTCATCGATTTTATTTGTTGTATATCGAATGGAATTATATATTTGACAAGTATAATTTTGATTTCTAAATTATTACAGCTCTTTTTGGCCCAAAAATATTACGATACACTAAACTAATATAACCCATTAGTTTTGTGGACCCCTGAAAAAGCGCTAGCCACAAAGCGCTTTTTCTTTTTTATATCCTTACTGTTTTATTTTTTCAGGTTTTCTGCTGCAGTCAGTACTGCTTGCTTCAATCCTTCTTTGTACTCAATCATTTTATCCAAAACTACTTTGTCGTGGCTTCCGATGATTTGTGCTGCCAGGATTCCTGCATTTTTTGCTCCGTTTAAAGCTACAGTAGCTACCGGAACACCACCGGGCATTTGTAAAATGGATAAAACGCTGTCCCAACCGTCAATGGAATTGCTCGATTTTACCGGAACACCAATTACAGGCAGCGGGCTCATCGAAGCAACCATACCCGGTAAATGTGCAGCTCCGCCAGCTCCGGCAATAATAACCGAAATTCCTCTGTTGTGAGCATTTTTGCTGAAATCGAAAAGCTTTTCAGGGGTTCTGTGTGCTGAAACGATGTCTACTTCTGTCTCGATTCCGAAGGTTTTTAATATGTCGATGGCTTCCTGCATGACCGGCATGTCGGAAACACTTCCCATTACGATGGCTACTTTATTCATTTTATTTTAAGTTTTTTAACACGCTTCTTAATTGATTGCAGCTTTCTTTTTAACAGCCAACCCGTGATAAACTATTGCAGAATATTTTTGAGTGGGTTCGCTGCTGAAAACTAGTCCTCTTTCTCTGTCAATATACGTTTTTTTTAGGGTTATAATGGCGTCACAGCACTTACTTTTACTAAGCGTTTTTATTTTTTCTAGTAATTCTGCATCATTGGAAAATTGTTCTCCCTGCACCTCTATCATACCTACTTTTTCGTATTCGAAATCTATTTTCTCACCTTCAAAGAATAACTCTACATTTTGGGGAGGATTGTCACAAGTTGCAGTGGTATTTTTTAATGGAGTGAAATTTTGACTAACGGAATAGCCAAAACCACAAGATTGGATTGTTATACATGAAAGTATTATTAGTGTCAATCGAATTGTTTTTTTCATCATTTTTTAAATTGAAATCACTCGGATACTGTTTTTTACTTCTTCCGCAATTTTTCTTGCTTCGGCCATGTTTTCGTTCACGATGGTCACGTGGCCCATTTTTCGGAACGGACGGGTTTCCCTTTTTCCGTAGATGTGAGGTGTCACGCCGTCAATAGCCATGATTTTTTCGATGTTTTCATAAATCACCGGGCCTGAAAATCCTTCAGCGCCTATCAGGTTTACCATGATTCCGGCTACTTTGCTGTCTGTATTTCCTAAAGGTAAATCTAAAATGGAACGGATGTGTTGTTCAAATTGTGACGTATAACTGGCTTCAATGCTGTAATGTCCGGAATTGTGAGGACGGGGCGCTACTTCGTTTACCAGAATTTCGTCGTCTTCCGTCTGAAACATTTCCACGGCTAAAAGGCCGATGTGGTTAAAGGCTTCCGAAACTTTTAAGGCTATTTTTTGGGCTTTCTTGGCCACTTTGTCGTCAATACGGGCCGGACAGATTACATATTCCACCTGATTGGCTTCCGGATGGAATTCCATTTCCACTACCGGGTAGGTTTTTACTTCACCGGAAACACTTCGGGAAACAATAACGGCTAATTCATTTTTGAAAGGTACCATCTGTTCGGCGATGCATTCCACTTCCGGTAAATCCATTAAATCCATGGTGGAACGAACTATTTTCACTCCATTACCGTCGTAGCCGAACTGCGCACATTTCCAAACGAAAGGAAAATCCAATTCGTCTTCTTCCAGTGCTTTTTTCAGATCATTGATGCCTATGAAACGCTGGTGTGCCGAAGTCGGGATTCCGTTTTCTACATAAAAATCCTTCTGACGTCCTTTGTTTTGAATTAAGCGTAAGGTTTTCGGAGATGGATAGACTTTTAAACCTTCTTCTTCCAAGGCATCCAAAGCGTCTAAGTTTACGTTTTCGATTTCAATGGTCAGTAAATCAACCATTTTGCCAAATTGGTAAACGGTGTCGTAATCCATTAAACTTCCTAAAAAGAATTTTGTCGCACCAAATTGACAAGGTGCTTCTTTACTGGAGTCTAGAACGTAAGTTTGAATGTCTAATTTGCGGGTTTCCGTCAGGATCATTTTTCCTAACTGACCTCCGCCTAAGATTCCTAATTTGAAATCGGAAGAAAAATAATTCATTGCAGTTGTGTTGTGTAAGGCACAAAGATAGTGTTTTTGAAAAAAAGGAAAAAATTAACCCGACAGGTTTGCAGTTGCCGGGTTTTAGGTTTTGTATTTACAGCTTTACTTTTTTCAGTTGCATTTGGATCGTGTCGTTGTAAAGCACCATTTTCCAGGAAATATTGTCTTTGTTCAGTTTGAAATCCACGGGGATGGTATCTGGGGTTTCCCGCTCGAAGGCGATTACCTTCATGGATTTTTTTTCTTCATCATAATCGTATTTCATAAAAACGGAAACACTGTCGATATAAACATAAGGATTCGGACAATATAATAATTGGTTTCGCTCTTCAAAATAAATGTTTTTCCAAGCTGTAGTGTCTTTAATCCATGCAAAATCGTCTATGTTTTTACCATTGCGAACCATAGATGTTACGTGCCATTTTCCATGAAGGCTTTTAGGGACTTTTACATGGAAGAAACTGAAATACGTCACAAATACAGCGGCAGTTGCGATGCTCATGATTTTACCAACGGTTTTAAAAGTTGCATTGTTAAGCGGTTGGGTTGCGGTTTTTAAGTTTGTGAAAAAAGCGATGATTTCATCTTTGTGTAAAAACAGCAAATAGCACAAGCCAAGATTGGTTAAAACTGCGGTAATATAAGCTCCTGGGCCATTCAAATAGAAGAAGTTGATCAGGAGGATATTAATCATTATCGGGAAGAGTATGGCGGCTCCCAATAAAAGCGTACGTCTAAATAAAAGCAGTATGCCACCGCCAAGCTGCATGATGCCTATTATGAAGGATAGTGCATAAGAGTATCCATAATACGACCAGGTCAGTTCGTTTCCGGACAGCATGCTAAGTGGAGTATCTTTATGGATGTAAGCAATCCCGAACTGCACTTCAAAAAATTTCGAAAAGGCAAAACTCGTCATTTGAAAGGCGATCCAATAGCGCAAAAGGGCAATTGACCAGTCTTTATATTTGTTGGAATCGATGGTGCCTGTTTTTTCTTTTTTATGCCAATAGACTGAAAAGACTATCGAAGCTATGAGAAAAAGAGAGAATACAGTTATAACTACAAATGGAGTAACCTCTCTTTCAACAGTGTCAGGGATTAAAGGAATAAAGGTTAAAAGTGAATTTCCGATTCCGAAAAGACCTAAAAAGGAAATGATGAATTTAGAAAACCAGTTCGTTTTGTTTTCGATAGGGTGAGTGGTCATAGAGTTTGTTTGGGTAAATTGTTTCTGGTTAAAATTTTTTTCAAGGTCAATAGTTAGCCAATATGGAACGATGTTGTAATTGTTATTTGTTTTTTAGAATTTCTTTCGCAGCGGCTTTATATCCTGCCGATTGGTGGGTATAATCGCGACTGACGATATCTCTTATTTCTTCAGTAATCCAGGGTTCATTTTTGCCAAAATGCTGCAGGGTTTTCATTGCGTATACTTTGCAGGCAACACGTTCGTCACGGATGAGCCAGTCGAGACAGATTTCCACCAGTTTTTCGTGTTGGAATTCTGTAAGCGTTATTTTTCCGGAAGTTCCTAAAAAATAAGCCACGCGCGACATACCCCTTATGGCGGAATCATTGGTGTACTTCGAGATGGTGGTGCAAATTCGGTCTGCAAACGGAGCGAGTAATTCGGTTTGGTGTTCGGCTAACATTTCGATAATCCAAACGCCTTTATGATGGTTTTTATTGTTGAGGTCGGTTCCGAAAGCAATCAGTTCTTCCAGATGTTCCGGATGTTGGAGTACGAAATCCCGCATGCCCTTGCGGTTCAGAGTGCTGGCGTTTATACGGTTTAACTGTTCGCTGAAGGTCAAATTCATTTTTGATTTTCTTGAAAGTACTAAATTAAGTGAAAAAGCCAGATTAACAATTCATAACTTATAATTCATAACTCATATCTAAAATTAATTATCTTTGCCAATTATTCTATACGTTAACAATGGAAATTCAACTTCACGACAAACAGTTTGTGCCTTTTATTTCGGCGGAAGAACTGGATTGGGCGATTGCCAGGATGGCGAAACAGGTTGCCGATGATTTGGGCAATGAAATCCCCGTGTTTATTGGTGTTTTGAATGGTGCATTTATGGTCGTTTCCGATTTCATGAAACATTATAAAAAACCGTGTGAAGTCAGTTTTATCAAAATGGCTTCTTACGACGGCATGGAAACAACCCATGAAGTAAAGGAGCTGATCGGACTGAATCAGGACCTTAGCGGAAGAACCGTTGTGGTGATTGAAGATATTGTGGATACCGGGAATACTGTGGAAGAACTTCAAAAAATGTTTGCTGGGAAAAACCTGAAGCAACTGAAGTTTGCCACCTTGTTTTTAAAGCCGGAAGCGTATAAAAAAGACATCAAAATTGATTATATTGGTATAGAAATTGAAAACCGGTTTATCGTAGGTTTTGGTTTGGATTATGATGGATTAGGAAGAAATCTGCCGGAAGTATATCAGTTAAAATGATTAAATAAGAATAAACATAACAACACACATAAACATAACTTTTTAAAATGATCAATATTGTTTTGTTCGGGAAACCGGGCGCAGGTAAAGGAACTCAGGCAGAATTTTTAAAAGAGAAATACAATTTAACACATCTTTCCACGGGAGACATCTTTCGTTTCAATATGAAAAATGACACCGCTTTGGGAAGAGAGGCCAAAAGCTACATCGACAACGGTGATTTGGTTCCGGACAGCGTAACCATTAAGATGCTGCAGGATGAAGTAGAGAAAAACATGGATTCCAAAGGTTTTTTGTTCGACGGATTTCCAAGAACATTAGCGCAAGCCGATGCTCTTGATGCTTTTCTGAAAACCAAAAACTGGGAAGTTACCGCCACGATTGCTTTGGAAGCCGATGACAATGTTTTAGTGGAAAGAATTCTGGAAAGAGGAAAAACCTCAGGCCGTATTGATGATCAGGATGAAGAAAAAATCCGTAACCGTTATCAGGAGTACAATGAAAAAACCGCTCCGTTGATGGATTACTATAAAGCACAAAATAAATTCCACGCCGTAAACGGTATTGGTTCTATCGCCGAAATTACCGAGCGTTTGAGTAATGTGATAGACAAATTGTAACTAAAATTCTAAAATTTGGAAATAGTCATAATCTTCTTGCTGATTTTACTAAATGGAGTTTTCTCCATGTCGGAAATCGCACTCATATCAGCAAGAAAGAACAGGTTGGAAACCGCCGCTAAAAAAGGTAACACGAGTGCAAAAACAGCTTTGGATCTGGCGAATTCGCCGAACAAATTTTTATCCACGGTACAAATCGGGATTACCTTAATTGGTATTTTGACCGGTATTTACAGTGGTGAAAAAGTAACCGATAACGTTCAGCTTTTTTTAGAGCAGTTTGAAATATTAAAACCATATTCTCAAAGTTTAGCTGTTGGGATAGTAGTGGTGATTTTAACCTATTTCTCATTGGTTTTAGGAGAGTTATTGCCGAAACGTATCGGATTGAATTACCCGGAAACCATTGCTAAGGCCGTGGCTGTTCCAATGAAAATGGTCTCAGTTGCTACGGCTCCGTTTATCTGGTTGCTTACTACATCCACCGATTTTGTGCTGAACGTGTTAAAAATCAAACCGACAGCAGACGGAAAGGTAACCGAGGAAGAAATCAAAGCCATCATTAAAGAAGGGACCGAAGTAGGGGAAGTTCAGGAAATTGAGCAGGACATTGTGGAGCGCGTGTTTCACATTGGTGACCGAAAGATTAATTCCTTAATGACGCACCGTAAATCCCTGATGTATTTAACTTTGGAAGATACCATCGAGGAAACCAAAGAAAAAGTACTGGAAGAATTGCATTCGCTGTATCCTGTTTGTGAAGAGAATCTTGACAACGTGATCGGGATGGTGCTTTTGAAGGATTTGTTCCTGGCTTTTGAGAAAAAAGGAACTTTTGATTTGAAATCCATCGTGAAAGAACCGGTGTATTTCATTGAGCATACTTCGGCCTATAAAGCTTTGGAAATTTTCAAAACAACAAAAGTACATTACGCTTTAGTAACCGATGAATATGGTGTGGTTCAGGGAATTATTACCTTGAACGATATCCTGGAAGCCCTTGTGGGAGATGCTGCTGAATTTTATGATGAAGAATTCCAGTTGATTGCCCGTGAAGACGGTACCTGGTTGGTAGACGGCCATTATTCGTTGCACGACTTCCTGACGTATTTCGATATGGACGACCTGATCAACGATTATGACGTGACTACTGTTAGCGGTTTGATTATGACTGAGCTGACCTATATACCGAAAGTAGGCGAAAAGCTGATCTGGAATAAGATGGAACTGGAAGTAATCGATATGGACGGGGTTAAAATCGATAAGGTTTTGGTCCGCGCCCTAAAAGATGATGAATAAATAAAATTTTGGTTTGCATAACTGTAAACTGTAAACTGAGAAATGACTGAGGATTTGATGTTACATGGATGACAGTTTATGATTGTCAGATATGATCAAACTTTGGACATTAATATAGAGAGAGGAAAATAAAATGACAGAAGGGAATTTCGTAGATTACGTTAAAATATATGCCGCTTCCGGAAAAGGAGGTAAAGGTTCTTCGCACTTGCACCGCGAGAAATTCATTGAAAAAGGAGGCCCGGACGGTGGAGACGGAGGTCGTGGCGGCCACGTGATCTTAGTGGGGAACAAGAACTTATGGACGCTCTTTCATTTGAAATTTTTGCGTCACGTTAAAGCGGGACACGGAGGTGATGGTGGAAGTTCTCGAAGCACCGGTGCGGATGGTGAAGATAAATTCATCGAAGTGCCGCTGGGAACGGTTGTAAAAGATGTGGAAACCGGTGAAACCCTTTTTGAAATCACCGAAGACGGACAAAAGGAAGTTCTGGTAAAAGGAGGAAAAGGAGGTTTGGGGAACTGGAATTTCAGGAGTTCGACCAACCAGACGCCTCGTTATGCACAACCCGGAATTCCAGGAGAAGAAACCGATGTGATCTTAGAGTTGAAAGTTCTTGCTGATGTAGGGCTGGTAGGTTTTCCGAATGCAGGGAAATCAACGTTGCTTTCAGTATTAACGTCTGCAAAACCCAAAATTGCGGATTATCCGTTTACAACTTTAAAACCGAATTTAGGAATTGTAGCTTACAGGGACTTCCAGTCGTTTGTAATTGCAGATATTCCTGGAATCATAGAAGGAGCTGCCGAAGGAAAAGGTTTAGGCCATTATTTCCTGCGTCACATTGAACGGAATTCGACTTTGTTGTTCCTGATTCCAGCCGATGCCGCCGATATTATAAAAGAATACGACATTCTGATTGATGAATTACGTCGTTATAATCCGGAGATGTTGGACAAAGACCGTTTGGTGGTTATTTCCAAATGCGACATGCTGGATGAGGAGCTGAAATCGGAAATGAAAAAGCAACTCGATAAAGAGTTTAAAGGCACAGAATACATGTTTATTTCTTCTGTGGCACAACAAGGGCTTATAGAACTGAAAGACAAGCTTTGGCAAATGCTTAATGCATAAAATAAATAAGTAAAAAAAGCGCTCATTTGAGCGCTTTTTTTATTTAACAATTTAAATAGTAATATGTTATAAAATTAAAAAATAATTTTATTTTTGCGACTTAACTAAAACCTAACTAAATGAAAATCAAATTACTTTTAATCATAGCTATGGTTTCCCAAATGGCTATATCACAGCAAAGGACCTGTGGTGCTCATGAGCACATGAGCAAGTTGATGCAAGATCCTGAAAAGAAAAGAGAATATTTAGCGATTCAGGAGAAATTCCGTGCTGAGTACCAGAAAATTTTGGCACTTCGTCAAACCGGTAAAAATGCAAATGCAACTATCAGAATCCCGGTTGCGGTACATTACCCAAGTGCCGGTGCTGCATCAGCTGCAGTAAAAACCTGTTTAAGGAACTTTGCTCAAAATCAGATTAATATTCTAAATGCAGATTATAATGCAATGAACTCAGATCTTTCCAACTGGACAGCGGCAAGTGGTTTTTACCCTGGCGTTGTGGTTGGGGATTTAGATGTTGAGTTTGTGTTGGCTACTAGAAACCACCCTGCCGGTACAGGATTGGTAAACGGTGATGTGGCGGTTACTTTTGGTACAGATTTCTTGTCCAACAGTGACAATGATCCTACTTGGGCAGGCTATATGAATTTTGTGGTAAGAAATATTTCGGGCGGTATTTTAGGATATTCTCCACTCGGAGGAACTCCTGGAAACGGTGCGACTGTTGTAATGGATAATAATGCTTTCGCTTCAGGTGCGGGTTGTACAGGTTATGTTCCGGGTGCTCCTTATAACTTAGGAAGAACCGTGACTCACGAATTAGGACATTTCTTCAACTTAGATCATACTTTTGCTAATGATAATGGTTGTGGAACGGATGATGACGGTATCGCTGATACACCAAAAGTAGGTGAAGCAACATACAGCTGTCCGGCAGACGGAAGTGTAGCGGGTTGTGTTGCAGGTCAGTATGCTTTAACCATGAACTATATGGATTATGTTGATGATGCTTGCATGTACATGTTTACACAAGGTCAGGCAGATGTGATGAGAGCGTATTATAATGCAATTGCTTCACAATTCCAGGCGAATGTTTTGGGTAACAACGAAGCGTTCAAATCTAAATTTGTTGTTTATCCTAACCCGAACAAAGGAAGTTTCAATATTCAGTTTGAAGAAGTGTTTTCTAACTACAGCATTCAGGTAGTGGATCAGTCAGGAAGAGTTGTTTTAGATAGCGAATATGCTCAGAACGGAAGTTTGTTGCAAACCATCAATTTAAATGCTACGGCTTCAGGAGTTTATTTTGTTACAATTAAAACAGACAATGAAATCGCTACGAAAAAAGTTGTTGTAGAATAATTTTCAGGCATAAAAACATGGTAAAGCGCTCCTCGGGGCGCTTTTCTTTTTTATATCACGTTTTGTTAAAATTTTCTTAACGTTTGTGAATTGTAAACCATAATGTCCTGTCAATTAGCCAAAAAAAATTATATTCGCACCACTAAAAATAAATTAACTATGAAAAAATTACTTTTATCTCTAATCGCAGCAATCATGCTTGTTCCTTCAAGTGTGAAAGCGGATGAAGGTATGTGGTTTTTGATGTTCATCGAGCGTTTGAACCACAGAGATATGCAAAAAATGGGATTGCAGTTAACCGCTGAAGAAATCTACAGTATTAACCATCACAGTTTGAAAGACGCTATCGTTCAGTTCAACGGAGGGTGTACTGCGGAAATGATTTCAAAAGACGGTTTAGTGTTGACCAACCACCACTGTGGGTATGACGCTATTGCAGAATTGTCGACAGCAGAGAAAAACCACTTGAAAAACGGTTTCTGGGCGAATTCAAGAATGGAAGAATTAAAGCCTTCAAGCTTATTCGTACGTTTCTTCGTTCGTATGGATGATTGTTCCAAAAGAATTTTAGCTGTAGTAAACGATAAAATGACTGAGGCAGAGCGCGAAAAAGCGATCAATGCTGAAATCGCTAAAATTGAAAAAGAAAATAACGAAGGAGGAAAATATACTGTTTCGGTTCGTTCTTTCTTCCAGGGAAATGAGTTCTACTACTTTGTTTACCAGGATTATAAAGATGTTCGTTTAGTAGGTACACCTCCGGAAAGTTTAGGTAAATTCGGTGGCGATACAGACAACTGGGAGTGGCCTCGTCACACTGCGGATTTCTCTATGTTCCGTGTTTATGGTGATGCTAACGGTAACCCTGCTGAGTATTCAACTAATAACGTGCCTTTAAAACCTAAACATTACTTACCGGTAAACATCGGAGGGGTTAAAGAAAACGATTACGCAATGATTTTAGGATATCCGGGAAGAACGAACCGTTGGATGCCGGCTTCAGGAATCGAGCAAAACGTAAAATTTGCTTACCCGGCTTGGGTAGAAGGTTCTAAAACCGGAATGGACGCGATGAAAAAATACATGGATCAGAGCGATGCTTTGAACTTGGTGTATGCTTCTAAATATGCGGGTGTAGCTAATTACTGGAAAAACCGTCAGGGTATGATTGATGCCTTAACGAAATTCGGTACAGCTAAAACTAAAGCGGCTCAGGAAGCTAAATTCAACAAATGGGCTAACAAAGCGGAGAACAAAGCAAAATACGGAAACGTAGTAGCTACGATCAACAACTTCTACAAACTGACTAACGAGAAATCACGTCATGACAATTACTTAATGCAATTGTTGAGAACAAGTGCTTACGGAACAGTTTCAAGAAGTTTAGGAAAACAATTGGAGAACTACGCTAAAGCGGATGCTGCTAGACGTGCACAAATGGCTCCGGCTATTGCTGAAATGGCAGAAGAATTCTTCAAAGAAGTACACATTCCTGCTGAAAAAGACATCTTGGCTGCAGAATTGAAATTGTATGCTACGAAGTCTACAGGTTACGCGATTGCTCCGGCAGTTGCAGAATTAGGAAAAGCAAACAACAATGATTTTACTAAATACGTAAACGCTGCTTTCGATTTGAGTATCTTATCTTCTAAAGAAAGAATCAAAGCCTTTTTGGAAGTGCCGAACGAAGCGTTAATTACTAATGATCCATTAGTGAAATTATCAAACGATTTATTGAACCACTATAACTCAAAATCAGACGAGGTTGCTAAAGCACAAAACGATTACGGTGCAGCGTTCCGTAAGTTGGTGGAAGGATTACGTGAGTCTAAAATCGGAACAATCAAATATCCGGATGCTAACTCAACATTACGTTTAACGTACGGAAAAGTTCGCTCTTTGCCAGCAGACAAACGTAATGATGCGACTATCAACAACTACACGACTTTGGCTGGTCAGGTGAAAAAATACAAAAAAGGTGATCAGGAATTCGATTTGCCAACGCGTGTTTTGGAAATGAACAAAAACAAAGATTTCGGTCGTTATGCAGATAAAGACGGATCGTTACACGTAAACTTCTTAACGGACAATGACATTACAGGTGGTAACTCAGGTTCACCGGTATTGAACGGAAAAGGAGAGTTAATCGGTTTGGCTTTCGACGGAAACATCGAGGCTATGGCGGGTGACGTAATCTTTGACAAAAACTTACAAAGAACCATCAACTGTGACATTCGTTACGTATTGTGGGTGATTGAGAACTTCTCAGGAGCGAAACACATCGTAGACGAAATGACTATCGTGAAATAATTTTTTCCTTTATGGAAATTAAGATCCGGACGCAGCAATGTGTCCGGATTTTTTTTTTGGAGCGATTGGTCTGGGTATTTTTGCAAACGTAGTTCCCGTGTTCCGCTTTATCCCGATTGCTATCGGGATCGCTGCACCCGGGGCTAAAAAGCAAAGGTCTTTTGTGTTTGGATGCTTTTCCCTATTTTTGACCCATGAGGCATTTTTTATTTCTTTTGCTGTTTCCCTGTTGGATCTGGTCACAATCCGATTACGACAAGGGCGTGAAACTCTTTCAGGAGCGAAAGTATACTGTTGCCCAGAAATTCTTTGAGCAGTATCTAACTGAGCGTCCAAACGATTCCAAAACCTTGGAATATCTTGGAGACATTGCCGGTTACCAGAAACAATGGGACGAAGCTATCGGTTACTATAAAAAACTGAAACTCCAATTCCCAAAAACGGCAAACTACCATTACAAATTTGGTGGTGCTTTAGGATTGAAAGCCCAATCGGTGAGTAAGTTTAAGGCCTTGGGAATGGTTGGCGACATTAGAGAAGCTTTTGAAACTGCTGCAAAACTCGATGCAAAACACATTGATACCCGTTGGGCTTTAGTAATGTACTATATCGAATTGCCCGGAATTGTAGGCGGCAGCGAAACCAAAGCCCAGCAATACGCCGACGAGCTCATGCAATTGTCCAAAGTAGACGGTTATTTGTCCAAAGGCTACATCGATGTCTATTTTAAACGGTATACCCGTGCGGAAAATAATCTGAAGAAAGCGCATGAAATTGGCCAGTCCAAAACCACTTTCGAAAAGCTTTATGATTTATATTTGAACAAATTAAAAAATGTTGAAAAAGCCAAAAAACTGAAGGCTGATTTCGACAGATAACAACATAGAATAAACAAATGCGTACACATTTTATAGCGATTGGCGGAGCGGCCATGCACAATTTGGCATTAGCATTACACAGTAAAGGCTATCAGGTAACCGGTAGCGATGATGCTATCTTCGAACCTTCGAAATCAAGATTGGAAAAGAAAGGATTATTACCTGTAGAAATGGGCTGGTTTCCTGAAAAAATCACGTCAGACATCGAAGCGATTATTTTAGGAATGCACGCCAAAGCTGACAACCCTGAATTGTTGAAAGCAAAGGAATTAGGATTGAAAATTTATTCCTATCCGGAGTTTTTATACGAGCAGTCCAAGAATAAAACGCGTGTGGTAATCGGGGGTTCCCACGGAAAGACGACCATTACTTCTATGATTCTTCACGTAATGCATTATCACGGGATCAATGTGGATTATATGGTAGGAGCACAGTTGGAAGGTTTCGATACCATGGTGCATTTAACCGAGGAGAATGACTTCATTGTTTTGGAAGGCGACGAATATTTGTCCTCACCGATTGACAGAAGACCAAAGTTTCATTTATACCAACCGAATATTGCCTTAATCAGTGGTATTGCGTGGGATCATATCAACGTGTTCCCAACCTATGAAAACTATGTAGAGCAATTTGAAATTTTCATTCAGAAGCTTACCAATGGTGGTATTTTAGTTTACAACGAAAACGATCCGGAAGTAAAACGGGTAGCAGAAGCCGCGACTAATCCAATCCGTAAAATTGCGTACAATACACCGGAATATGCAGTAGAAAATGGCGTTACGTTATTAGAAACTCCGGAAGGTCCAATGCCGATTGAAGTGTTTGGGGCGCACAACCTGAACAATTTAGCGGGCGCCAAGTGGATTTGCCAGAACATGGGTGTGGACGAGGCGGATTTCTACGAAGCGATTGCCAGTTTCAAAGGTGCTTCCAAACGTTTGGAGAAAATTGCGGAAAGCAAGACCAAAGTTGCTTACAAAGATTTCGCGCATTCCCCAAGCAAAGTAGCGGCCACGACTAAAGCTGTAAAAGAACAATATCCGAACCGAACTTTGGTAGCGTGTCTGGAATTGCACACCTATAGTAGTTTAAATGCAGCTTTTTTAAAAGAATACGAAGGCGCTTTGGACAATGCCGATGTAGCGGTGGTGTTCTATTCACCCGATGCCGTAAAAATCAAACAACTGGAAGAAGTAACATACGAACAGATTGCACAGGCTTTCAAACGTAACGATTTGATCATTTATACCAATCCGGAAGAATTTAAACATTTTTTGTTCAACCGTGATTTAGAGAATTCTGCCTTATTGCTGATGAGTTCCGGGAATTACGGGGGATTGAATTTTGATGAAGTGAAAAATCTGATGCAATAATACTTTAGCACTGTCGTTTTGTATTAAAACCAGTGTTAAAGTTATGAAAAAAGTTATTTTGCTATTGTGTTCAATGGCAGTTTTTTGTTCGTGTTCCAATGATGATTCCACTGCCGATCCGCAAGAGGATTTCTTTAGATTGGAGGAGGGGAATCTTTGGGTATACAAGCGTTATTATTCCAACGATAATATCACTTATAGTCATACTACTTACATTGATAGTGTAAGGGTTCAGGGCGATTCTGTAGTTGGAAATTATACGTACAAAAAAGTTGTTCATAACCAATATGATAATACTAGATTTACAGGATCCTTTACTGAAAATCTGCGCGTTGACGGCTTCGGCCATTTGGTTAATTCAGACGGGCTGGTGCTTCACCCGGGAACAGATAATCAATATCAGTATTCAAGAGAAGTTAGGTTTCCAAATCCTGATGTTGGAAATTATACAGTATTCGGGAATGTTAATTATCAATTATTACCGAATCCCATCCAGGTGAACGTGGAAGGATCTGATTATTTGGTTCATTCGTATTACGGTAACTTTATTTCAACCAGACCGGAAGAAACTCCGGACAATTATGTTTTTTTTCAGTATAAGCAAGGGTTGGGTTTTGTCAATACACATTGTGCAGGGCTTTCCGGGAACTTTTTTTATGAAGACCGCCTTGTTTCTTATGATATAGATTAACGACTATACTTATAATGCCCGACAATGGCGTAGGAGAACAAACAATCCTCCAACACTTGTCCGGCACCCACATTATGAACAATCATCGGGCGTTTGCCGTCCGGTGATTTTTTGTTGGTAACGATACCAATGTGCGGCAGTTTATCGTTAATCATCCAGGTTACGATTTCGCCCGTTTTATACTCTTTCGGGTTTTGGCTCACTATGAGTTTTTTGCCTTTTCGTTCGAAGAATACTTCCAGATTGGGCACTCTGCGATGATCAATATTGGTGTCCGGTTTTTTTAATCCCCATCGTTTCTGGTTGGGATATAGTGAAAAATTTGCCTTCATGTCCTCATGCACTTCTTTCTGTAAATCGATGCCCAGTTTTCGGTAGGCGCGGATTACCACATCGGTGCAAACGCCTTTGTTTTTGGCAACATCGCCACCGGGATATTTAAGTGTGACATAACTCGGGTCGTAAGTGACGTTGTCTTTGGTCAGTGTCAGCGCAGCATCGGATAACTTCTGATAAAAGTCCATATTTGACACGATGAAACTATTAAAAAGTAAGAAAATGACTAAGTAGTATAAAAGTTTCATATCTTCGTTTTTTCAGTATAACGCCAAAATAAATTTTTAAGTATAAGCCATGGAAACTACAAACTTCTCCATAAAGTATTGGGCTGAAGACGATAAGCCCCGTGAAAAATTACTGCTCAAAGGAAAATCGGTACTCAGTGATGCCGAATTGCTAGCCATCCTGATTGGTTCCGGCAGCCGAAATGAAAGCGCCGTACAACTTTCCCAACGTATTTTGTCTTCGGTTGATAATAATTTGAATGCCCTGGGAAAACTTCCTGTGAAACAATTGACACAATTCAAAGGAATAGGGGAAGCGAAAGCCATTTCCATAGTCGCCGCCACGGAATTAGGCCGAAGGCGGAAAGCCGAAGAAGCTGTAACACTTTTCAAAATTACTTCCAGTAAAACAGTTTTTGAACTCATGCAACCGCTGCTGGGGGAACTCCCGCACGAAGAATTTTGGGTGGTGTTTCTTAACAATTCGAATAAAGTGATTTATAAGTCACAAATCAGTAAAGGCGGCATCACAGGAACCGTTGTGGATACGCGCATCATTTACAAAACCGCTCTGGAGCACCATGCCACCTCCATTGTTTTGGTACACAATCATCCTTCCGGAGCTTTAGTGGCCAGTGAAGCGGATAAACAGGTCACCCGAAAACTGAAGGAAGCCGGAAAACATCTCGATATTTCCGTACTCGATCACGTGATCGTTACCGAGAAGGCCTATTTTAGTTTTGCCGATGAGGGAATTTTGTAGATTAAGGTTCCTTTAAGATGTTATTCTTTCTCAATTTCTTAAATTGCGCCAAATTGTTTCCGGATGATCCAAACCAAAAACATAACGTTTTCCTATAATACTGCAACGTCGTTTCAGTTTCCGGACATGAATTGTCAGGAAGGGGAGACCTGTCTGATAACAGGCGGAAGTGGAAAAGGGAAAACTACTTTGTTGCACATATTGGGCGGGCTGTTAAGAGCAAGTTCCGGCGAAGTGATCATCAATAATACTAATATCGAGCAGTTTTCGGAACGGAAGTTGGATTATTTCCGTGGAAAAAATATCGGTTTGGTGTTGCAGGAAAACCATTTTATTGAAGCATTTACCGTTTTGGAAAATGTAACGCTGGCCTCTTGGCTGGCTTCCGGGAAGAAAGCGAAAGATAAAGCAAAAGCCTTATTGGAACACCTTGATCTGAAAGATCAGCTGCATAAATTGCCATCCCAATTGAGTGTCGGCCAGCAGCAAAGGGTTTCCATTGCACGGGCCTTAATTAACGATCCTAAAGTGGTATTGGCCGATGAGCCTACTTCGAGTCTGGATGATGAAAATGCTTTTAAAGTAGCCGATTTACTTGAGAAATTATCCGTGGAATATAAAACTGCCTTGGTTATCGTAACCCACGATTCCCGTTTAAAAGAACGATTCACCAACCAAATTTCGTTATCATGATTGTAAAATTAGCGTGGCGAAATACCTGGTTCAAACCTTTAAGCACTGTACTGAGCATCATTTTATTGATGTCGAGCGTGGCGATCATCACCGTTTTGATTTTGCTGAACAAACAATTCGAGGAACAGTTTTCCAGCAATGCCGATGATATCGATTTGGTTTTGGGAGCTCAGGGAAGTCCTTTACAATTAGTACTGTCATCCGTTTATCAGATGGATGCGCCAACGGGAAATATCGATTACAGCGAAGCTAAAACCTGGATGCAAAACCCGTTTGTGAAATCTGCAATACCTTTGGCTTATGGTGATAATTATCTCGGATTTAAGATATTAGGGACTACGCCTGAATATCTGGCCAAATTCGGCGGAAAGGTTGAGAACGGAAAAATGTTTGCCAATACTTACGAAGTCGTAATCGGAAGTGAAATTGCCGAAAAACTTCAATTGAAAGTAGGGGACAGCTTTTTTGGTTCCCACGGCGACGCCAAAGAAGGTGAGAAGCACGAAGAGGCCGCTTATAAGGTAGTAGGGATTGCATCTAAAACAGGGAAAGTGGTCGATAATCTGATTCTTTCCAATATCCAGAGTGTTTGGGCGATGCACGAAACCCATGACCATGAAGAAGGTGTGCACCCACATGGGGAAGCAGAACATGTTCATGAGGAAGGGGACGAAACGCAGCAAGATCTCACCATTGTAGAACAAGGTAAAGAAATCACAGCAGTACTGATTAAGTTCCGCAACAAAATGGGCATTGTCTTATGGCCAAGAATGATTGCACAAAACACCAAGATGCAGGCTGCTTCTCCGGCAATTGAAATCAACCGTCTTTTCACACTTTTCGGGATTGGGTTGGAAGCGTTGCAATATCTTGCGTATGGGATCATGCTGATTTCAGGGATAAGCATTTTTATTGCCTTGTTCAATACGCTGAAAGAACGAAAATACGAATTTGCCTTGCTAAGGATTCAGGGGGCTTACCGTTTCCAGTTGTTGCAGGCGATTGTTATTGAAAGTATGATTTTGTGTACCATCGGCTTTGTTTTTGGAACAATTCTTGGTAGAATAGCTTTGGTATTCATCTCCAAATCCTCCGATGAAGAATTCAAGATTGCATTCAATCCGTTGGAACTGGTTTGGGAGAAGGAAGGAGTTTTATTTTTAGTAACTATATTTGTAGGGCTCTTGGCGGCTTTTATACCGGCGGTTAAGGCTTATCGTTTAAATATTTCAAAAACGTTGTCCAATGCGTAAATCGTATATACTATTATCCATATTAATTGTTGCGCTCCTGCTTATGGAAGCTTTTTACAGTCCGAAGGAAAAAACTTTGGATGAAAATGCTTTTAGGTTTCAGCAGGCCGGATTTGTTTCCTTTCCGAATGAAGTTTCGTTCTTTCAGAAGCATCCGGATACGCTTACCTGGAAATTGCTGGGCGACATCAAATTCGTGAAGAAAAAGCATGAAAGCTACGGTGAAGTGATGTTCCCGGTGGTGAATACCAAACTGCGTCTGACCAACAAACGCAAAGTAGCCATGAGCGGTTTCATTGTGCCGATAGATAACAAAAATTATGCGTTGAGCAAAAACGTGTTTGCATCTTGTTTTTTCTGTGGGAAATCAGGGCCTGAAACGATTGCCGGAATTAAATTTCGAGGCGAAACCCCAAAACTGAGAACCGATCAGTATGTTACGATAGTGGGAACCTTCCGATCCAATGAAACCAATGTGGACGACTGGATTTATCATATCGAAGATGCTGTAATTGTGAAAGGAGCCAAATAAATGAGATTTTCCAACAAGACCGATATTTTTTTTGATCTTGACCATACGCTTTGGGATTTTGATCGTAATTCCGCCTTGACTTTTGAGAAAATTTTCCGGGAACATTCCATTAGGGTTGATGTCGAAGCATTTTTAAAGTATTATCCGCCGATAAACCAACAGTATTGGGTCTTGTACCAGCAGGAAAAAATCGGGCATCTGGAATTACGTTACAGGCGGCTGAAAGATTCGTTTGACAGCGTGTCTTTTGATGTTGACGACACTACCATTGATTTGATTTCAGAAGAATACATTAAATACCTGCCGACGTTTAACCATCTTTTTGAAGGAGCGATCGAAGTTTTGGATTACCTGAAGCTTAAGTATAACCTGCATATCATTACCAATGGTTTTCATGAAGTTCAGTACGGGAAACTGCGGAATTCGAATATCGCGCATTACTTTTCAACGGTAACCAATTCGGAAATGGCGGGGGTAAAAAAGCCAAATCCTAAAATTTTCGAGTATGCCCTGAATCTGGCAAAAGCAGAAAAAAATTCAAGTCTGATGATTGGCGACAGTTTTGAGGCAGATATCGAAGGCGCTTTGAATATTGGGCTGGATGCCGTTTTTTTTAACGAATTTAGAATAACCGTTCAAAATGATGTACCGCAGGTATATCATCTGACAGAATTAAAAAACATATTATAAGATGAAAAAGCTATTACTATTGGCCGGACTATTGTTTTGCGGCGTAACCTTTTCACAGGAGGCAAATGATTATCAGTATATTGTTGTTCCTGCGAAGTTCAGTTTTCTTAATGAGCCCAACAAATATAATCTGAATGCGCTGACAAAAATGGTTTTTGAAAAGCAAGGTTTCCAGGTTTTTTATGATACCGATAAATTACCGCTTGAAATATCTGAAAACAGATGCAAAGCGCTGTATGCAGACATGATCGAGGAAAATACCATGTTTGCCACCAAGATTAAACTGCAATTGAAAGATTGTCAGAATAAGTCCGTTTTTATGTCCCAGGAAGGCACTAGCCGTGATAAATCCTATTCGAAAGCTTATTTGGAAGCTTTTCGCGGAGCCGGTAAATCGGTATCGGTTTTACAAAGTGCTCCTAAAACGGTTATCTCAAATCCGGTAGTGACTACAACGCAGGTGGAAAGTGTAAAAATCGAAGATAAGACGGTGGTTGTAACGACCAAAACGGTTTCAGCAAACAGTCTTTATGCTCAACCCATTGCCAATGGCTATCAGTTGGTAGATACCACCCCGAAAGTGATTATGAAGGTTTTTAAAACTACGGATGCAAATGTTTTTATCGCACAAAAAGAGACACTTTCAGGAGTTATGATCAATAAAGCAGGGAGTTGGTATTTTGAATACTATCTTAACGATAAACTTGTTTCAGAAAAAATGGAGATTAAATTTTAATCTCCATTTTTTTTAATAGCCGTATTTATCTTCCCAGCGGTTTTTCAAAAACTGGCGCAGTTCCCGTTCACGGGCGTTATTTCCCGGATCGTAAAAGGCGGTGTTGGAAAGTTCATCAGGTAAATATTCCTGAGCGGTAAAATTATTGGCATAATCGTGGGAATACAGGTATTCGTCACCATAGCCGAGTTCTTTCATGAGTTTGGTCGGAGCATTTCGCAAATGGATGGGTACCGGCAAATCACCGGTTTGTTTTACGATTTGCTGTGCTTTCCCGATAGCCATATAACTGGCGTTGCTTTTTGCTGAAGTGGCCAGATAGATTGCGCATTGGCTCAAGAGAATCCTGCTTTCCGGATAACCGATAGTGGTTACTGCCTGAAAGGTATTGTTGGCAAGGATTAACGCGGTCGGGTTGGCATTGCCGATATCTTCGGAAGCTAAAATCAGCATTCTTCGGGCGATGAACTTCACGTCTTCACCCCCTTCTATCATTCGGGCCAGCCAGTAAACCGCTCCATTGGGGTCACTTCCGCGGATTGATTTGATAAAAGCCGAAACAATATCGTAATGCTGTTCTCCTGTTTTGTCATAGAGTACCGTGTTTTTCTGTACCAATTGCATTACCTTTTCGTTTGTGATTTCAATGGATTCCGAATCTGAGGCGTTGATGATCAGTTCGAAGATGTTAAGCAGTTTTCTTCCGTCACCTCCGGAAAGCCTCAGTAAAGCTTCCGTTTCCTTTAACTTGATGTCTTTGGTTTTGAGGATAGTATCGGTTTCGATAGCCCGATGCAATAAAGCTTCCAGATCGTCTTTCGTGAAAGCATTCAGTATGTATACCTGACATCTTGACAATAGGGCGGGAATTACCTCAAAGCTTGGATTTTCGGTAGTGGCGCCAATTAAGGTTACCCAGCCTTTTTCCACAGCGGCCAATAAAGAATCCTGTTGTGATTTGCTGAAACGATGGATCTCATCGATAAATAGAATCGGATTTTTAGCTGTGAAAAGGCCACCGCTTTGTTTGGCTTTGTCGATTACCTCACGGATATCTTTTACCCCGGAATTGATAGCACTTAAAGTATAGAAAGGACGTTTGCTTTCCTGTGCCATGATTTGCGCCAGCGTGGTTTTTCCCGTTCCCGGAGGTCCCCATAAGATAAGTGATGGGATGATGCCACGATTGATCTGATGGGTTAACGAACCGTTGGGGCCAACCAAATGTAACTGACTGATATATTCCGATAAATTTTGCGGACGAATGCGTTCGGCTAAAGGTGCTTCCATTTTTTTATTTTTGGTTTTTCGTCAATTCGATGATTCGGTTATTTGGGAATTACGAAACATCAAATTTAGACATTTCTGTTGTCAAATCAACAAATAACCAAAGCATCAAATACCCAATTTCTGCCAAAACTTCATTAAATTTAGTTTGGATATGTTTTTGATAGCACTAGTATAAAATCAATCTGATGAAAGAAACCGATTTCAAATTTTCCGCTTCCGTGATTGCCTGGCCTTTACTTTTTCTGTTGGCCATTTGGGTGGTTTTTTGGGTTGAGATCCGTTTTAAGATTAGTTTATACGATTACGGAATTTACCCTCGTACCTTTTCCGGAATGAAAGGAATAGTGCTGAGTCCTTTTTTACACGGCAGTCTGGAGCATTTGTATAACAATTCCATTCCGCTTTTCTTTTTGGTGATGGCTTTACGGTATTTCTATAGGGAACAGAGTTTCAACGTGTTGTTTTTTGGGATTTTGCTTTCCGGTTTCGGGACCTGGCTTATTGGTAGGGAAAGCATGCATATCGGTGCCAGTGGATTGATTTATGTTTTGGTGAGTTTTATGTTTTTCAAAGGGATTCAGTCCCAGTATTACCGTTTGGTGGCACTTTCGCTGACCATAGTGGTTTTGTACGGCGGAATGGTTTGGTATTTGTTTCCTAGTGCCGAGCAGAATATTTCCTGGGAAGGGCATTTGGCGGGTTTTATCACCGGTTTTCTGCTGTCCTATTTTATTAAGACTCAGGATTATCAAAAACCTATAAGATACGATTGGGAACGACCGGATTTTGATCCTTCGCAAGATCCTTTTATGAAACATTTCGACGAAAACGGGAATTTTTCGCCACCGCCAAAACCGGATCTGATGGAGCAGCAATATTCTTATTTTATCTCCAACTTGCCGGTAATTTATTTCCTGAAAGACAGCCAGCAAGAAAACGGAAACCCTTCTAGCCCCGATAGTACGGAAAGCTCCGTAACGTAGTGAAGGCCTTGGAGGGAGAGCGGGATTAAGGAAAACAAAAAAGCCCGAAACTCTCGCTCCGGACTTTGTTTAATTCTTTAAAATCTTATCTAAAAGTATAATCCACGCCTGTTACCTGTGTAAGTAAGGTCTCTGGAGCATCGAGGATAATTGCATTTTTTTGTGGTAACGGTGTCACCGGAGAATTCGTGGCTAAATACTCCCGCATCACGGTATGTAAAGTGGCGTTAGTGTTTTTAGGCTCGACCACTCCTTTCATCCGGCAAAGCATGTCTACAGGATCGCCATCGCGTTCACAGGCCAGGATGGAGTAGTATTTGTCGTATTCAATAGGTTGGTTTTTAACGGTGATGGTTTGTACGCGTTTCCCCATTTCCGCAAAAGCATTGAATTGTACTTCCATTCCTTTGAATTTCACGACCCAGCCGCCAAAACGCTTGGAAGCGTCGGAAGCAAAAACATTGTTCAATTCTTTTTCAAGCCAGTTTTTCAATTGGGTTCCTGTTACTTTGGCTGTTCTTACCGTACTGTCTACAGGCAGCATGTCGAAAATGAATCCGTTGGTAATAGGGATGTTACCGGTATGATCCGGTGTTGTTTTTGGAGGGCAGAAACGGAATCCGTTGGACAGGGCAATGTCGATTTCCGGAAATTTCCATTTTAAGGCATCCAGAATCATGGTGTCAATCGGGTTTTCCACTACGAAATAACGGTAGAGCGGAATGGTGCTGTAACCCAAAACCTGACTGATGCTTTCGTGATGCTGTGTTTCTTTTTCCTGCAACAGTTTTTGGATTTTGGTATCCGGTTTTATTTTGGAGGAATTCACTTCGATCAGTTCATAATGGTCCTCAATTACCTTTCCGTTTTGAACGGTTAAATCCAGTTTGCCGATGAATGATCCAAAGGCACCCGGTTCCACCACCTTAGCATATTGACATATAATTGGTTTGCGCACGCGTTCATGGGTATCGCCTCCTAAAATATAATTTACGCCTTTGCATTCCGGGCTGTTGGCCAGCGCGATTTGTTGGGAAAGACCAAGATGTGCAATGATAATGATAAAGCTGCATTGTTCCTGGTTTTTCAATACATCTACATAATGGGCGAGATTCTCTTCGGGATTGGTATAGACGATGCCTTTACTGTAATTCGGGCTTTGACGTATTGGAACCAAAGGATCTGTATAGCCCAAGAACCCGATTTTTGCACCGGCAATGTTCCAGATGGTATAAGGCTGGAAAATAAGTTCACCGCGTTTACCGTCTCCTAAATCATGGTACATATTGGTACATATTTTCGGAGCATGTAAGGAGCCCATAAGGGTTTGCATTTTTCGCTTTCCATAAATCACTTCCCAATTGCCGGGAAGGTATAGGTCATAGCCGAGAGCGTTTAAGATAGGGATAAAAGCATCGCCTGTTGTTTTTACGCTTAAGGCACTGCCCTGGAACATGTCGCCGGTATCAATGGTATAGGTGTTCGGGTTTTTTCTTTTTAATTGGTCGAAAAGGGTTTTCATCTGAGCATAACCACCTGTTTTTCTGAAAACCATTTTTTCATTTTCCCAAAATAATTCGTCATGCGGATGGATTTGGCAATGTACATCCGTTGTTTGAAGGATGGAAACCGTTGTCGGTTTTGTCAAATCTGTTTCTTTTTCGGTAAAAATTTCTTCGGTCGGATTAGTGCCGGCAATAGCATTAAAAGGTGCCACAAGTGCGGTGCCAAGCCCTAAGGTTCCTACGGATTTGAGAAAGTTTCTTCGGTTATTGCTCATGGGTATGGGGTTATTTTTTTGGGTGTGCTTTTTTTATAGGTTTGAAAGGCCCAAATTTATGCTGAATTTCGCTAAACTTATCAGAAAAAGGTCCAAAAGGATGGTCAACCGGTTTTTTGGAAATATCCGGCCAATCCTTGCTGAAATCTTTTGTGGGTCTTGGTTGGGTTTCAACATAGGCCGCAATGTCCCAAGCTTCTTCGTTAGTTAGTTGAGGATTTGCGTAAGAAGCCCCTTGAGGCATGTTGTATTTGATGTACCCGGCAAAGCGACTGATTCTGTATAATCCGGCCCCTTGGTTGTAGGAGGTATTCCCCCATAGGGGCGGATAGGTGTATTCTTTTTTGTCGGCTGCCAAAACACCTTGTCCGTTGGTTTGATGACACGTGACACATTTTGCAGCGTATAGCGTTTTGCCTTTTAAAGGATCGGCAGCCCGGTCTAAGTATTCCAGATTGTAAATCCCGGCACCATTGGCTTCCTTTCCTTTTGGTACATTGCTGCCTATGAAATCAATGTAGGCAATCATGGCTTTCATTTCTTGGTCTTCTTTTTCAAGTGGCTCACCGTTAAGGCTGCGCTGCATGCAGTCGTTGATTCTCTTGAAAAGATCTTCTATTTGTCCGCTTCGGGCTCTCATTTTAGGATACATGGAATACACAGAACCGTAATTGTTGCCCCAGGGTTTGGTTCCGGCTTCCAAATGGCAGTTGTTGCAGCTCATGCCGTTTGTGATTTGTTTCACGCTTCCGTTGGGTCCCAGGTATTTAGAGGTATGTGCGATTAGCTCTTTGCCGTATTCGACTTGTTCTTTTAAAGTGCTGTCTGTTATAGTGTTAAGATCGTTAGGTTTCCAGAGTTTTGCCATTTCTTTCTCCAGTATTTCTTTTTTTTCAAGGTCAGCGTACAGTTTGCTGATTTCCGCTTCGTTATTCTTGGGCCCTGTGCTAAAGGAAGGTTTGAAGAGGAGAAAACCGAATGCTGTTAGGATTAGAAAAATAAAGGAGCTAAATAAATACACCAGTCTTTTTGCCAGTGTTGAGAATTGTTGTTGCTGTTGATTGTTCGAATGCATCTTTTGTTGTAGCGGTTTAGCCGGAACGAATTTAAACATTCGAAAAGGATTATGAAATGATTCTCAGGATAATTCTAAAATTATTAAAAAACTGTTAATGGGTTTGCTAAAATTAATATGGAAACCTAACTAGCCCCGATAGGACGGAAAGCTCCGTAACACCGTGAAGGACTTGGAGAGATAGCGGGAACAGGATAAGCAAAAAAGCCCGAAACATTCGCTCCGGACTTTTCAATTTTATATGTCTAAATTAACTGCGCTGTCTAACGGTTTCATATAAAAACGCACCGCATGCTACCGATACATTTAAGGAAGAAATGGTTCCGAACATAGGCAGTTTGGCTTTTTCGTCTACAATTTTCAATACCGAAGGATTTACGCCGCGGTCTTCGCTTCCCATGATGATGGCTACCGGTTCGCTGAAATCGATATCGTAAATGTTCTGGTCTGTTTTTTCAGTGGCTGCAACCGTTTTGATTCCGGAACCCTGTAAATAGAAAATCGCATCTTTAATATGATCGACTTTACAAATCGGAACGTTGAAAACCGCTCCGGCAGAGGTTTTTACGGTGTCGCCGTTTACAGGTGCCGAACCTTGCTTCTGAACGATGATGCCGTCCACACCGGTACATTCCGCCGTACGGATGATGGCACCGAAATTACGGGCATCTGATAGCTGGTCCAAGATAAGGAATAGGGGGTTTTTACCGGTTCCCATAACGCCTTCCACTAAAGTTTCTAGCGATACGAAAGTGATAGGAGCAATGCTGGCCACAGCGCCTTGGTGGTTGTTGTGGGTTAGCCTGTTGAGTTTTTCAACGGGCACGTAGCTGAAATTGATATTGTTTTTTTTCATGGTCTTCATGAGCTCCTGCATCAGGTCGCCTTGGGCATCTTTCTGAATGAAAACTTTGTCAATCTCTTTTCCGGCATTGATGGCTTCTATAACCGCACGGATTCCAAATATCTGGTGTTCTTTTTCCATCTGGCAAAGGTATAAAAAAACACCTAAAAATCGAGGACATTTAGGTGTTATGGGGAATAAGGTATTTTGGTGCTTCTTTTGAAGGATTTAAAAAAAAAAAAGAGGTTGCCTAGGCAACCTCTTTGGGAAAATTATTTTCTGGTTTTTTTCAAACCTTTTTTAAACATGTTGGATTTGATTTTTCCTTGCTCCAATACGTTTCCTTCGAAATCTGATAAGGTGTAAGTGTCACCTGCTTTAGTTACAATACCTACTGGAACATAAGCATCAGCGTTTCCGTTTTCTGCAGGAACTGTGCTGGTGTTGATTAGGTCTGGGTATTCGAAAACTCTTGCCCATACCCCTTGTTTCGCTACGGTAACCGTGAAAGGAATATCTTGATCAGGCATAGGGTCTGCATCACCTAAACTCCAAAAACTTCCAATGATGTAATAATCGCCATCAGCAAGGTCACCTGTCAAGGAAATAATTTCCTCAGGACAGTTTGTGTAACTATCAGCAACAACGTTGAAGCTCTCATCATAAAGTTCTAAATCGAAGTCAATGTCACAATTATCATGCTCTTCACCATCTGTTCCGATATAGGTTCCATTCCAGTTTAGGATGCTGATTAAATCAGTAGAGGTGTAGTTGTTGATGGTAACCTTAACAGTTTGGTCAATTTTGATTTCACCTTTTCCAACGCTGAAAAATCTTAACTCTAATGTTTCTGCACCTTCAGGGAAAATATCCTGAACAGATTCAAGAGTCAAAGTGTAGTGCGATGTTAAAGGATCGATTTCGATATAATAACCAGGACCACCGAAGAAACCTCCTCCGATATCCTCAACAGTTGGCAATTCATTGATGTAATCATCACCATCAGCTGTTGATGAGCTAAGAACTTCCATTCTCAATTCTGCAACGCTCTTGATAGGGAATTCGAAAGTAAAGTCTAATTCAATGTCTTCACCTTCAGTGATTGTAATGTCTTTGTTGTCAACCGTGATGGTTGGTTTGCCTTTGCGCTCAAGAGACTCATCCTCCTGACAAGAATTCAAAAGGAAAGGTGTGATTCCTAATGCGGCAATTATAGCTAATAATTTAATTTTTTGTTTCATAACTGTTTGATTAAGTTATTAATTTAGAGTATAAGTTGATGTCGCAATAGCTGGAACAACTGGAGGGTCAGAAGGGCTTGTACCGTTGTGAATAACAAGGTTTGTGAACGTGATTGTGTTTGCAGTTGGATTGAAAACAATGTCGTCCGCTGTTATTAAATACGTACCGTCTAAATCTGAACTTACCATAGTTAATGTACCACAAGTGTCGTTAAATACGAAACGAATCAACTGACCTCCTAAGGTATATCTAGGTAAAACAGTTTCAAATGTGTTAGGAGCAATTTCTTCAACTAAAGCTGAACCACCTGTTGAAGTAGGTAAGCCCGGGTTTAGGTAAGTTCCAGGAATAATCTGAGAGTTACATCCAACGAATTCGATAGTAACCGACTTTCTTGAGTTAGTAGAAAGTAAGCTACCGTTAGTAACAATGTTTAATTTAACAAAGGTTGGAGCAAGAGGATCCAAACTTCCAGTGTTAACAGCGATTTTGAATTTACCTAAATCACGGTTTGCATCAATAGTGAAAGTTTTTCCTTGTGGGAATGAGAACTCTTCACCTTCCGTAGCTGTACTGCTTGGGTCGATTTCAAATGTAGCTGTCGTTGCTGAATTCGAAAAACCGGTCTGTCCACCAATAACCTCTACAAAGATGTCATTTTCAACTGTACCAACGTTCTCGAAATAGCTAAAGTTTAAGCTAGTTCTGCTGAATCCAACTACGATTGGAGTGTCTTTTAAATTTTCGGTTGAAACTTCATCGTCAACCAAACAAGAAGTTGCTATGCTTCCTACAAATAGGGCTGCTAGTAAAATTTTAATTTTTTTCATGTTTTTTCTTCTTTTTAGTTATCCCAGAAAATTCTACTTGTAAACGCATCTCCTGAAGTTTGAGCAGGAACGTTGTTCGAGTTTCCAGAGTACTCAGACTGAGGATATAACAATCTTACAGGTCTGCTTGTTTGTGTAGTAATAGTCGGTAGAGGAATGTTTGCAGGGAATCCTGTTCTTGTATACTCAATCCATCCTTCGATACCGTTGATACTGTTCAAAGCAATCCATTTTTGAATGATAATTGCCTGGATTTTGTCTGCAGAGGCAGTCCAGCCTAGACCATTAACACCGTTAGCGTTAGCAATGTATGACGTAGCTTGTGCACCATTTGGATCTAAGCCTAAAGTGTTGAAAGATGCTTTGATTCCGCTTTCGAAAGTCGTTTGTGCATCTCCGGCTAAGTATCCTCTTTGCATAGCTTCAGCCTGAAGGAAATAACTTTCTGCAGCAAGCATTAAGAATAAATCTTGGTTTGAACTTTTGATGATACCAGGTCCTAAATAAGAAGGTCTTCCAGTAGTTGCACCTTGAACAGTTCCAGAGATATCTGCACCAGAACGTTGTTCGAAGATTCTGAATCTTCTAGGATCTGCAGTACTTCCTGAAACCAAACCTTTTAAGAAATCTGAAACATATCTTGAAGGGCCAACTAAATTTCTGTTTGAATCTGCATCACTTCCTAAAGCATTGTAACCATAAGTTTCGTAGAAAGGATTTAGTTTTCCTTCAGAGTTGATGTAGCCAGGGTTAACTGTAACGTCTGAACCAACAAATTCAGCACCAACAAGATCAGCAAATTTTGTGTTCAAATACGTTTGAGTTGCAGCATCCGTTTGCGCTAATACAGATTGTCTGATCAATAAACGTAACTTAAGCGTGTTTGCAACTTTTACCCACTCGGTCATGTTACCGTGAAGGATTACGTCAGAAGCAGTAGCGCTTTTCACTGTAGACTGGTCTGTGTTTTCAATCATGTCAACAGCTTCATCTAAAGCATCGTATAAGTTTTTGTAGATGTCTTTGTCATCGTCATACTTAGGGAACAAAATGCTTGCATTGTGTGTTTCAGAGTATGGGATGTCTCCGTATAAGTCAACCAAGTACTGGAAGTAATAAGATTTTAAAATCTTTGCAATCGCTTTGTGATTGTCCCAGTTTGCACCGTCATTGTAGTTTTCGATATGACTGAAATTCGCAGTTCTAACCATTAAATTAGACCAAATGTCAGTATAGAAGTTACTGGTCAAATCGTACTGGAATTCTGTTCTGAATGGGCTGGCAAAATCTGATGCATTGGCAGACCAGTTCGTTGTGAACAAATTTCCTAATTGGTTCATCCTTACATTAAGCGTAGTCGCTGTTGTTGTTTGAGCTCCCGGAAGCATTGCTTCTGGAGTTATGTTTTCGGCAGGAGGATTACCCGGATCATTGTTTACATCCACGTAATCGTCACATGAAATTACTGATGCTGATACAAAAGCAACAAGCAGTAAGTGGGTTAAAGGTCTAAATATTTTTTTCATACAATTAAAAAGCAAGGTTAATACTAAAAGCATAGAATCTGGTAGGAGGAGTGAAACTGTAACCAGCTAAACCATTACCTGTCTCTGGATCATTATAGCCTCTGTTTTCTTTTGGTAAAACAGTCAATAAGTTTCTTCCGCTAACACCTAAATTTAAACGGTTTAATTTAAGTTTAGAGATAAATTTAGCAGGCATGTCATAAGATAATGATACCTCTCTTAATTTAAATGCAGTAGCGTCTAAAACGAAGTTCTCGTCGAAATAACCGTAGTTGTCAGTAACATAACTTTGGTAACCTGCGTATGAACCTGAACCTCCTGATAATACTGTAGTGTTTGTTACTCCTGAACCTTGAACGGTTGAGTTAGGAAGTAAAAACGGCTCTCTACCACCCTGAGCAGATTCGATCGTTCTACCTTGGCTGTTTAACTGATCAGCTACACCTGAATAGAATACGTGTCCTGTTCTGTAATCACCAACAGCTGTTAGTTTTAAGTTTTTGTATTTGAAAGTAGTTGAGAAGTTTAAGATGTAATCTGGAGTTGTTTTTCCTAAGATTTGTAACTGAGAGCTTCTGATTGGGTTTCCATTAGCATCAATTACGATTCTTCCTTGATCATCTCTTGTATAAGCAGTACCTCTGATAAGTGGGAATTGCTCTCCTTCAACTGCATAGATACCTGGAGCTCCAGAACCTACGATATTAGATTGGTCAGTTACTTTGTCAACAACAGTTTTGTATGTTGAGTAAGAAATTAAACCATTCCATTCGAAATCTTTAGTTTTAATAGGAGTGAAACCTAAGTCAACCTCCAATGCTTTTGAACTGGTTTTACCTACGTTGATAAGTGTAGAAGTAACTCCGGTAGCATTAGAACTTGTAGTGTTCAATAACTGATTCGTGTTGGATGAGAAAGTAGCAGAAGCATCTAAAGTCAACCTTCTCTTTAAGAATTCAAGGTTAAGGTTGATCTCTTTTGATGTAATGAACTCATTTTCGATGTTTGGATCAACTCTTGATGTTTCCAATAAGAATGAGTTAACCGGCGTCAGGAAATATGGATAACCAGGAGCCTGATTTGCCGTAAAGTTAAGACTGTGTGCAGGAAGTGCAGAAGCATTACCTACTTTTACAATACTGGCTGAAATTTTAGCTTTGTTTAAAATGTTTCCTTTCAAAGACTCAAATGCATTGGTCGGGATGAAGGAAATACCTGCAGACGGATAGAAGAAATTGGTAGTAGTTGATATGTTCGCACTATTTGAAGATAAAACTGAGTTCCAGTCGTTACGTCCTGTTAGGTTTAAGTATAGGTAGTTTTTGTACCCTAAATCCACATTGGCAAAAATACCAGCTGTACGTTGTTTTGATTTACTTTCGTTAGCATCAATTACGTTAGAGATGTTAGAAAGGTCATAGAAGTTTGGTAAAGTTAAGTCCATACCACCTGCTGATAAACCTCCGAATTTAGTTTCAGTAAGGTTTAAACCAACGTTCGATTTGAAAGTAAGGTTTTCCGTTAATTGATAATCGAAGTTAGCCATTAAATCGGTGTAAAGCGTTGTAGACTCAGTCAAACTTCTGTTGTAAGAAGATCTGATTGATCTGTTAGTACCGGTGTATTCGTAAATATCAATAAAGCTATTTGTGAAGGAGTGAGAGTTAGTGCTTACGCTTCTTACAGAACTTCTTAAAAGGATGTCGATATTCTTGTTTACGAAATATTGTCCTTCTCCCATTAACTCAGAAATTGAAGTGTTTGAGAATGAACGGCTGTTTTTTAACACCCAGTACGGAGAGTTGTCATATAATGTCCAGTGGTCATTGTTGTCTCCAGATCCGAATTGTTCTACACGGATGTTTCCTGGTGTGTTTGATAAAGTCTGGTAAAGACTACCGTTTGCACGCTCATTTTTATCTTTAGTGTATCTGGCGATACCAGAAACTCTGAATTTTCCAATTTTTTTACCGGCTGCGAAACTAACATAGTTTTTAGCTCTTGTGTCATCCGGAATTAAACCTTCAAAATCTTGTCTGTTGAAATTTAAAGACGCATATCCTGCATCTTCGTTACCTCCGGAAATAGAGATACTGTTTTGGAAAGTAACCCCAGTGTTGAAGAATGGTTTGATGTTGTCCTCAACGTGCTCATAACGGTTGTATCTCCAGTCTGTAGCGGTTGGGTAAGGAATACCTGTTACCTGGATTGAACCGTCATACTCAGGTCCCCAAGAACCTTGGTCAGTCCAGTCAAAATCACCTTGCCACCCTTGTCCGTAACGGTCTTGAGTTTCCGGTAAGTAAGCGATTTCTTCAAAAGTTACAGAAGAAACAAGATCTACGCTAAGTTTTTCTGTTTTGTTTCCTTTTTTAGTAGTAACGATGATAACCCCGTTAGAACCTCTTTCTCCGTATAAAGCGGCACCATTAGCCCCTTTGATAACGTTCATGGATTCGATAGAGTTAGGGTCGATAGATGCTAAAACACCTGCACTTGAAATGATATTGTCAATTACAACCAAAGCCTCATTGTTTCCAGAGATGGATTTTGGCCCTCTCAATACGATGCTGGTGTTTGGTGTTAATCCTGTTGATGTTGTATTGATTTGAAGTCCAGATACTTTACCAGCTAAACTCTGAATAGCATTTGGGTTACTTGCCTGAGTTAATTCGCTGGTTTTAACAACCTGGTTTGAAGTAGTTAACTCGTCCGGTTTTCTTTTGATACCGACTGCTGTTACAACCAAGTCCTCAAGAACGTTTACTTCGTCTTCAAGTTTTACGTTGATTGTTTTACCGTTAACCGCGATTTCTTTTGTTTTTAATCCGATTGAACTGAAAACTAAGGTAGCTCCCTGATTTACACTGATGGAGTAATTTCCATCCAGATCTGTTTGCGTACCATCTGTAGTGCCTTTTACTACAATTGAAACACCAGGTAGTCCTAAACCTCCTTGGTCCGTAACTTTTCCTGATACAACCCCTGTCTGAGCAAAGATTGTTTGTCCAATAAGCATAACTAATAGACTAAGCCATGCATTAAATTTGAATTTCATATTTTTCATTTTGAGTTAGTAACCGCAAATATTGTAAAAAAATATGAACGAAAAAAGATATTTTTTTTCTTTATCTAAAAAAAACTGATAATTTTAAATGAATAATGGAATTGTTCAATTTTATCTCCTGTCCTTTTGAGCTTCCGTTTGCATAAATGAGGTTGAATAAGCCGCTTTTGGTAAATAACCCAAATCCAAATCCAAATCCCAGTATTTTATCGTTAAAGTTAGAGGATTTATCCTGAAAATAGCCGTAATCGGTTATGGTGTGTATGTACATGCCTGAGGTGATGGAATAACGATATTCTGTCATTAGTCCTGTGAAAAGATCGGCCTGTAGGCTGTTTTCTGTAAAACCGCGTATGGAGTTGATGCCGCCAAACCTATAGAGCTCGTTGATGATGTAGTGCTTGCTGTGTAAATAAAAAGTCTGGCTTTTTATCGAAATGCTGTTTTTTCGGTTAAGGTAAAAATTGTGATGGGCATTAAGTTGTGTAAAATATTGCTCTGTGGATTCCAGTTTGGATTTACGGTTGCCAATCCCTAATTTTAAGTATAAGCTTGTACGCTCCCGAAACAGGAAATCATCAAAATTATAATCCGTGAATTCGTAGGAAGTAGTCCAGAAAGCGTTTGAGAAATCACTGATGAACGAATTGTTGGTGTTTTGGATGTCTACCGATTGTGAAGACTGGTGGCCCAGAAATACTTTTGAATTATAACGAAAGTAATAGCCTAAGTTCAGATCGGTAGTAGTATTTTGAAAAGTGCTGTCCTGCTTGAAGATTTTTAAATTCGCTTTGATACCTAACGGGGTTTTGAAAATATAAGGCAGTTCCGTGCCGATATTAAAGGTGGTTTGTTTTTTGCCGTCGCTTTTCCAGTAGAGGTTGAATTTTTCGCCCGTGTTTAAAGCATTGTTGAGTAATAAGTCAAGATAACCGTTAAAACGGATGCCGGTATTTTCTTCGTTGGCAAAACCTATGAAGCCGTCAAAGCGGTTGGCTTTTGTTTTTTCCAGGTATACATAAACTTTAGTACTGTCTTTTGTGAAAAGGATTTCAGGGTATTTCACCGGATTGATAAACGGCAGTGCTTTAAAATTGTCGTTCAGTTGTTTTAAGTTCTCCTGGTTGAACGGTTGTTTTCGGTATTGTTTGGTGATGTGCTTGCGGATGCCTTCCGGGAATTTGGTGTAGCCGACAACTACGATGTCATTAAGGTGGCGTTTCTTTTCCGTTTTGATTTTCAGTTCGGCCAGCAGGTGGTTTTTTTCTTTTCGGTGATTCACTAATTGCAGCTCGCTTAAGGAATACCCCTTTTGTTCCAGTTTGGCCAGGTTGCTGTTCATGAAGTTTTCTACTTCGGAGGTGGTTGTTTTTATGGTGTCGGAAGTGAATTCGAGCAGTTTTTTTTCGCCTTCGGAAATCCTACCTATATATATATGTATGCGATTCGTTTTTTCACCTATTATATATTGGTATAAAAAAGTGGAATCGTTTACTTTTTTTTGATTGAAAAGCTGGCTTTCCAGATAGCCTTTTTGGAGCAGGGTAGAAGTCAGGTTTTTTGTTTCTTCTACTATTGATTTGGTATTTTCGTGCAGTTTTTTGTAACCGATGCTGTCGAGAGTTTTGGTCTCTTCGGCGGAATTCCCTTCGATTTGCAAATGCAGAATTTGAGCTTTTGAAGTAAAGCCGGTGCTGATCAGAAGTAAAAAAAGAAGCAAATTTTTCAAGCGGGAAAATCTTTTGGTAAAAATAACGTAAAAAATGGTTTTTGAATATGTGATTTTTGCCGAATATAGAATTGTATTGAAAATTAAATATTTAGGGTTTGTTTTCTAAAATTTAATTCCTACATTTGCAGCCCCGAAAAGTGTCGGGAATTAATAACGATAGTAATTTTTATTAAACATTATGCCAACAATTCAACAATTAGTAAGAACAGGGAGAGCCCAGGTAACTAAGAAGAGTAAATCGGCTGCTTTAGATTCTTGTCCTCAAAGAAGAGGGGTTTGTACGCGTGTTTACACTACTACACCAAAGAAACCAAACTCTGCAATGCGTAAAGTTGCGCGTGTGCGTTTGACCAATGGTAATGAAGTGAATGCTTACATCCCAGGAGAAGGACACAATCTACAAGAGCACTCGATAGTATTAGTTAGAGGCGGAAGGGTAAAAGATTTACCAGGTGTTAGATACCACATCGTACGTGGTGCTTTGGATACTGCCGGAGTTAACGGTAGAACTCAAAGAAGATCTAAATATGGTGCTAAAAGACCTAAAGACGCTAAAAAGTAATTTTTAACTTTTAAGAAAAAGACATGAGAAAAAGAGCGGCCAAGAAAAGACCCCTTTTACCGGATCCGAAATTTAACGATCAGTTAGTAACACGTTTTGTAAACAACTTAATGTGGGACGGTAAGAAATCAACAGCTTTTAAAGTTTTTTATGATGCATTGGACATCGTTGAGGCTAAAAAGCAAGATGCAGAAAAATCTGCTTTGGAAATTTGGAAAGATGCGTTAACAAATGTTATGCCTCACGTAGAAGTTCGTTCACGTCGTGTGGGTGGAGCTACGTTCCAGATTCCTATGCAAATTCGTCCAGATAGAAAAATTTCTTATTCTATGAAATGGATGATTTTGTATGCAAGAAGAAGAAATGAAAAATCTATGGCAGGTAAACTTGCTTCAGAAATCTTAGCTGCGGCTAAAGAAGAAGGAGCAGCTGTTAAGAAAAGAATGGATACTCACAAAATGGCAGAAGCTAACAAAGCATTCTCTCACTTTAGATTTTAATTCATAAGAAATGGCTAGAGATTTAAAATTCACAAGAAACATAGGTATTGCTGCTCACATTGATGCTGGTAAAACAACAACAACTGAGCGTATCTTATTTTATACTGGAAAATCACACAAGATTGGTGAGGTGCACGATGGTGCAGCTACCATGGACTGGATGGCGCAAGAGCAGGAAAGAGGTATTACCATTACTTCTGCAGCGACAACTTGTGAGTGGAGTTTTCCAACGGAACAAGGTAAATTAATCGCAGATTCTAAACCTTACCACTTTAACATTATCGATACCCCGGGGCACGTTGACTTTACAGTTGAAGTAAACCGTTCGTTACGTGTATTGGATGGTTTAGTATTCTTGTTTTCTGCTGTTGACGGTGTAGAGCCTCAATCAGAAACCAACTGGAGATTAGCAGACCAATATAGAGTTCCTCGTATGGGATTCGTAAATAAAATGGACCGTCAAGGTTCTAACTTCTTAAACGTTTGTCAGCAGGTTAGGGATATGTTAAAATCTAACGCGGTGGCAATTACTTTACCAATCGGTGAAGAGAACGATTTTAAAGGAGTTGTAGACTTAGTTAAAAACCAGGCGATTGTATGGCATGATGCTACTCAAGGGGCAACTTTTGATATCGTAGACATCCCTGCTGATATGGTGGCTGAAGTTAAAGAATACAGATCGATCTTAATTGAAGCAGTTGCTGAGTACGATGAAAATCTACTTGACAAGTACATGGAAGATGAGAACTCAATCACTGAGGAGGAAATCAACGCTGCATTAAGAGCTGCTACTATTGACATGGCGATCATCCCGATGATTGCTGGTTCTTCTTTCAAAAATAAAGGAGTTCAGTTCATGTTAGATGCGGTTTGTAAATATTTACCATCTCCTTTGGATAAAGAAGGTATCGAGGGTATCCACCCTGATGATGCTGATTTGTTAGAGGAAGATCAAACTAAAATCTTACGTCGTCCGGATGTAAAAGAGCCTTTCGCGGCTTTGGCATTTAAGATTGCTACTGACCCTTATGTAGGTCGTTTGGCGTTCTTCCGTGCATATTCTGGTCGTTTAGATGCAGGTTCTTATATCTTGAACACGCGTTCAGGAAACAAAGAGCGTATTTCTCGTATCTACCAAATGCACGCTAACAAACAAAATCCAATCGAGTACATCGAGGCTGGAGATATTGGAGCGGCAGTTGGATTTAAAGATATCAAGACTGGAGATACAATGTGTGATGAAAAACACCCAATCATTCTTGAGTCGATGAAATTCCCTGATCCGGTAATCGGTATCGCGATCGAGCCTAAAACAAAAGCTGACGTAGATAAAATGGGTATGGCTTTAGCGAAATTAGCTGAAGAAGATCCTACGTTTACAGTTAGAACAGATGAGGCTTCAGGTCAAACGATTATCTCTGGAATGGGTGAGCTTCACTTGGATATCCTTGTAGATCGTATGAAACGTGAGTTCAAAGTGGAAGTTAACCAAGGTGAACCTCAGGTAGAGTACAAAGAGGCGTTTACTAAATCTGCTCAACACAGAGAGGTTTACAAGAAACAATCTGGTGGTCGTGGTAAATTCGGGGATATCGTTTTCCGTTTAGAGCCTGCAGACCTTGTAGATGGTAAAGCTCCTGTTGGTTTACAGTTTGTAAACGAAGTAAAAGGTGGTAACGTTCCTAAAGAATATATCCCTGCAGTTGAAAAAGGTTTCCGTGAAGCTATGAAGCAAGGTCCTTTGGCAGGTTATGTAGTTGATAGTTTGAAAGTTACTTTATTGGATGGTTCTTACCACGCGGTGGATTCGGATGCATTATCGTTCGAATTGGCAGCGAAAATGGGTTACAAAGAAGTGGCGAAAGCTGCTGGAGCTGTAATCTTAGAGCCAATCATGAAAATCGAAGTTATTACTCCTGAAGAAAACATGGGTGATATCGTAGGTGACTTGAACCGTCGTAGAGGACAAGTTAATGACATGGGTGACAGAGCAGGTGCTAAGACTATCAAAGCAAATGTGCCGCTTTCTGAAATGTTTGGTTATGTAACTACATTAAGAACATTATCGTCAGGTCGTGCAACTTCTACTATGGAATTCTCTCACTATGAGCAAACTCCATCGAACATTTCAGATGAAGTAATTAAAAAAGCAAAAGGTAACGCTTAATTTTTATCAAGATGAGTCAAAAAATCAGAATAAAATTAAAATCTTACGATCACATGTTGGTTGATAAATCAGCAGAAAAAATCGTAAAGACTGTAAAAAGTACAGGAGCTGTGGTAACTGGACCTATTCCATTGCCAACGCACAAAAAGATTTTCACTGTATTACGTTCTCCGCACGTAAACAAAAAATCAAGAGAGCAGTTTGAAGTGAGTTCATACAAAAGACTTTTAGATATCTACTCTTCCTCTTCAAAAACTATCGACGCTCTAATGAAATTAGAGTTGCCTAGTGGAGTAGAAGTAGAGATCAAAGTGTGATAAATCACGCATTTTAAAGTATTTAGGGATTATGTTTTGATATTCAAAACATAATCCCTACTTTTGCACACTCAAAAAAATAAGAATTTTTATAATTTATTAATAAATAGTTTAATATGTCTGGGTTAATTGGAAGAAAAATCGGCATGACTAGCTTGTTCGACGAGAACGGGAAGAATATTCCTTGTACTGTAATCGAAGCAGGTCCATGTGTCGTTACCCAAGTCAGAACCAATGAGGTTGACGGGTATGAAGCGTTGCAACTTGGTTTCGATGACAAAACAGAAAAACACGCTACTAAAGCTGAGTTAGGTCACTTTAAGAAAGCGGGTACTTCTGCTAAAAAGAAAGTCGTTGAATTCCAGGAATTTGCAAACGAGTATAAATTAGGTGATGTTATCACTGTAGATGTTTTCGCTGAAGGTGAATTCGTAGACGTAGTGGGAGTATCAAAAGGTAAAGGTTTCCAGGGGGTTGTTAAACGTCACGGTTTTGGTGGTGTTGGACAGGCTACTCATGGTCAGCATAACCGTTTGAGAGCACCGGGTTCTGTTGGAGCATCGTCTTATCCATCAAGAGTATTCAAAGGAATGCGTATGGCGGGAAGAACAGGAGGAGAAAATGTAACAGTTCAAAACCTTAGAGTTTTAAAAGTAGTGGCTGAGAAGAACCTGCTTGTGATTAAAGGAGCGATTCCTGGACACAAAAACTCTTACGTAATCATTCAGAAGTAATGGAAGTAAAAGTATTAGATATCAACGGAAAAGATACTGGACGTAAAGTACAACTTGCGGACTCAGTATTCGCAATTGAGCCTAATAATCACGCTGTATATCTTGATGTTAAGCAATACTTAGCAAATCAAAGACAAGGTACGCACAAAGCTAAAGAAAGAGCTGAAGTGACCGGAAGTACACGTAAGATTAAAAAACAAAAAGGAACAGGTACAGCTCGTGCAGGTTCTGTAAAGAATCCTTTGTTTAAAGGTGGAGGTACGGTTTTTGGTCCAAGACCTAGAAGTTATTCTTTCAAATTGAACAAAACTTTAAAAAGATTAGCTCGTAAATCAGCTTTCTCTTTAAAAATGAAAGAATCGAATTTAGTAGTTCTTGAAGACTTCAATTTTGAAACTCCAAACACTAAAAATTTCATTAACGTATTGAAAGCTTTAGGGTTAGAAAACAAAAAATCTTTATTCGTATTGGGTGAGTCAAATAAAAATGTATATTTGTCATCGCGCAATTTAAAGGCTTCTAATGTTGTAACTTCTTCAGAATTAAGTACTTATGCGATTTTAAACGCAAACAGTTTAGTGCTTTTAGAAGGTTCAGTAGAAGGGATTGTAGAAAATTTAAGCAAATAATAGGGCTATGAGTATCATAATTAAACCTATCATTACTGAAAAAATCACCAAAGAGGGAGAGGCATTCAACCGCTTTGGTTTCATTGTTGACAAAAAAGCTAACAAAATCCAGATCAAAAACGCTATTGAAGCAGCTTTTGGTGTGAATGTAGTAGCTGTAAATACAATGAATTACAGAGCTGATAGATCGGTTAAATACACTAAGAGTGGTTTAATCAGTGGAAAGACTAATGCTTACAAAAAAGCGGTAGTACAAGTACAAGAAGGAGAAACAATAGATTTTTATACTAATATCTAATAGAAAATGTCAGTTAGAAAATTAAAACCTATTACCCCGGGTCAGCGTTTTAGAGTTGTAAATAGCTTTGACACTATTACAACTGACAAGCCGGAGCGTTCATTGATCGCACCGAAAAAAAACTCTGGAGGTAGAAATAGTCAAGGAAAGATGACCATGCGCTACACAGGTGGTGGTCACAAACAAAAGTATCGTTTAGTAGATTTCAAAAGAACTAAAGTAGGAGTTCCTGCTACAGTTAAAACAATCGAGTACGATCCAAACCGTTCAGCGTTCATTTCGTTATTACACTATGCAGATGGTGCTAAAACGTATATCATCGCTCAGAATGGTTTACAAGTAGGACAAACTGTAGTTTCTGGTCCAGAAGCGGCTCCGGAAATCGGTAACACTTTGCCTTTAAGTAAAATTCCTCTAGGAACTGTTATTTCTTGTATCGAGTTAAGACCAGGACAAGGAGCGGTTATCGCTCGTTCGGCTGGAACTTTCGCTCAGTTAATGGCAAGAGACGGAAAATATGCTACTATCAAAATGCCTTCAGGTGAGACAAGATTGATCTTGTTAACTTGTTCTGCAACGATTGGAGCAGTTTCTAACTCAGACCACCAGTTAGTTGTATCAGGTAAAGCTGGTAGATCTAGATGGTTAGGTAGAAGACCAAGAACTAGACCGGTAGCAATGAACCCTGTTGATCACCCAATGGGAGGTGGTGAAGGACGCTCTTCTGGAGGTCACCCACGTTCAAGAAAAGGTTTACCTGCTAAAGGTTATAGAACTCGTTCTAAAGTTAACCCGAGTAATAAGTATATCGTAGAACGTAGAAAGAAATAATAAGTAAGATATGGCACGTTCATTAAAAAAAGGACCTTTCGTACACTTTAAGTTAGAGAAGAAAGTTCAGGAAAATATCGAAAAAGGTAACAAAGGGGTTGTTAAGACTTGGTCTAGAGCTTCTATGATTACTCCGGATTTCGTTGGACAGACTATCGCAGTACACAACGGTCGTCAATTTGTACCTGTTTACGTTACAGAAAACATGGTAGGTCATAAATTAGGAGAGTTTTCGCCAACAAGATCTTTTAGAGGTCATGCTGGAGCTAAAAATAAAGGTAAAAAATAATAAGAAGCTATGGGAGTTCGTAAAAGAGAAAGAGCCGAGCAGACTAAAGAAGCTAAGAAGCAGGTTGCTGTTGCTAAGCTGAATAACTGCCCTACTTCACCTAGAAAAATGCGCTTAGTAGCAGATTTAGTAAGAGGTCAGAAGGTAGAAAAAGCTCTTAATATATTAAGATTTAGTTCAAAAGAAGCTTCTCGTAAGTTGGAGAAATTGTTGTTATCAGCAATCAACAACTATCAGCAGAAAAATGCTGATGTGAACATCGAGGAAGCAGGCTTATTCGTAAAAGAGATCCGTGTAGACGGCGGTATGATGTTGAAAAGACTTCGTCCGGCTCCACAAGGTCGCGCACACAGAATCAGAAAACGTTCTAACCACGTAACAATCGTGTTAGGAGATATTAATAACACACAAAGCAATTAATAAGCAGTATGGGACAAAAGACAAATCCAATCGGAAATCGCCTTGGGATCATCAGAGGATGGGACTCAAACTGGTACGGTGGAAATGACTACGGTGATAAATTAGCAGAAGATGCTAAAATCCGTAAGTACATCCATGCTCGTTTATCAAAAGCTAGTGTTTCTAAAGTAATCATCGAGAGAACTTTGAAACTTGTAACCGTTACTATCACTACTGCTAGACCTGGTATCATTATCGGAAAAGGTGGTCAAGAGGTAGACAAGTTGAAAGAAGAGCTTAAGAAAATTACTGACAAAGAGGTTCAAATCAACATCTTTGAAATTAAAAGACCAGAGCTTGATGCGTATTTAGTGGCAACAAGTATTGCTCGTCAGATTGAAAGTCGTATTTCATACCGTCGTGCAATCAAGATGGCTATCGCTGCTGCTATGCGTATGAACGCTGAAGGAATCAAAGTTATGATTTCTGGTCGTTTGAACGGTGCTGAAATGGCACGTTCTGAAATGTTCAAAGAAGGACGTATTCCTCTATCAACTTTCAGAGCTGACATCGATTACTCACTAGGTGAAGCGCATACTACTTACGGTAGAATGGGTATCAAAGTGTGGATCATGAAAGGTGAAGTTTACGGAAAAAGAGATCTTTCTCCGTTAGTAGGTATGGACAAAAAACAGTCTAAATCTACAGGATCTTCAAATTCTCCAAAAGGGAATGGTAAACCAAACCAACGCAAAAGAAAGTAATTTTTAAACTAAAGAAAAATGTTACAGCCTAAAAGAACAAAATACCGTAAGGTACAGAAAGGTAAAATGAAAGGTGTGTCTCAAAGAGGTCACGAACTTTCAAATGGAATGTTTGGTATCAAATCTTTAGATTATTCATTCATTACTTCTCGTCAAATTGAGGCGGCTCGTATCGCAGCAACGCGTTACATGAAGCGTGAAGGACAATTATGGATCAAAATTTTCCCAGACAAACCTATCACAAAGAAACCTCTTGAAGTACGTATGGGTAAAGGTAAAGGTGCAGTTGAATACTGGGCTGCTGTTGTAAAACCTGGAAGAATCATGTTTGAGGTTGGTGGAGTGCCAATCGCAGTTGCTAAAGAGGCTTTACGTCTTGCTGCTCAAAAACTTCCAGTTAAAACTAAGTTTATCGTTGCTAGAGATTTCGAAGCATAATAAAAAAGCATTATGAAACAATCAGAAATTAAAAATCTGTCTGCAGCTGAGTTACAAGGACAACTTAGTCAGTTAAGAAAGACTTATACCGACCTAAAAAATGCTCACGCAATTTCTCCAATTGAGAATCCTTTACAGTTAAGAACTGTGAGAAGATCAATCGCAAGAGTTGCTACTGAGTTAAGCAAAAGAGAGTTACAATAATTGTATTCTGCTGAAAGATGGAAAAAAGAAATTTAAGAAAAGAGAGAATTGGTGTTGTTACTAGCAACAAAATGGAAAAATCTATTGTTGTTTCTGAAACAAGAAGAGTAAAACACCCATTATACGGTAAGTTCGTGTTGAAAACAAAGAAATATGTAGCACACGACGAAACAAACGATTGCAACATCGGCGATACGGTAAAGATCATGGAAACACGACCTATGTCTAAGTCAAAATGTTGGAGATTAGTTGAAATCATTGAAAGAGCGAAGTAATTATGGTACAACAGGAATCGAGATTAAAAGTAGCAGATAACACGGGAGCAAAAGAAGTTTTGACTATTCGTGTTTTAGGGGGAACGAAACGTCGTTATGCCTCTGTTGGAGATAAAATTGTAGTAGCGATCAAAGATGCAACTCCAAACGGAAACGTGAAAAAAGGAGCGGTATCTACTGCAGTTGTTGTACGTACTAAAAAAGAAGTGAGAAGAGCTGATGGATCTTACATCCGTTTCGACGATAACGCTTGCGTATTGTTGAACGCTGCAGGTGAAATGAGAGGAACTCGTGTTTTTGGTCCGGTAGCAAGAGAACTTCGTGAAAAACAATTCATGAAAATTGTATCATTAGCACCTGAAGTGCTTTAATTCGTTAAGACAATGATAAAGCTAAAAATCAAATCTGGAGACGTAGTAAAAGTTATCGCAGGTGACCATAAAGGTGCTGAAGGTAAAGTTTTACGTGTACTTCGCGAGAAAAATAAAGCGGTAGTTGAAGGGGTGAACATGGTGTCGAAACACACTAAGCCAAGTGCTAAAAACCCTCAAGGTGGTATCGTGAAAAAAGAAGCTCCTATCCATATTTCTAACATCGCTTTAATCGATCCTAAAACTAAGTCTGCGACTAGAGTAGGGGTTAAAGTTGAAGGAGATAAGAAAGTGAGAATTTCTAAAAAATCTAATCAAGTATTATAGTCATGACTTATATACCTAGACTTAAAGAAGAATACAAGAGCAGAGTAATTGCTGCTCTTACAGAGGAGTACGGCTACAAAAACGTAATGATGGTTCCTAAATTGGAGAAAATCGTTATCAGCCGTGGTGTTGGAGCTGCTGTATCGGATAAGAAATTAGTTGATCACGCAGTTGAAGAGTTAACAAAAATTACAGGTCAGAAAGCTGTTTCTACAATCTCTAAGAAAGACGTTGCGTCTTTTAAATTGAGAAAAGGAATGCCGATTGGAGCTAAAGTAACTTTACGTGGAGAAAGAATGTATGAATTCTTGGATCGTTTGATCACGTCTTCATTGCCACGTGTAAGAGACTTCAACGGTATCAAAGCTACAGGTTTCGACGGAAGAGGAAACTACAACTTAGGTGTACTTGAGCAAATCATTTTCCCTGAAATTGATATTGATAAAGTGAACAAGATTGCAGGTTTCGATATTACTTTTGTAACTTCTGCAAACACAGACAAAGAAGCAAAATCATTATTAGCTCAATTAGGTTTACCTTTTAAAAAGAATTAAGACATGGCTAAAGAATCAATGAAAGCCCGCGAGGTGAAAAGACAAGCGTTGGTAGAAAAGTATGCTGAAAAAAGAAAAGCTTTATTAGAAGCTGGAGATTATGAAGGTCTACAAAAATTACCAAAAAATGCTTCTCCGGTACGTTTACACAACCGTTGTAAATTGACTGGAAGACCAAGAGGGTACATGCGTCAGTTCGGAATTTCACGTGTTACTTTCCGTGAGATGGCCAACAGCGGATTAATTCCAGGAGTAAAAAAAGCAAGCTGGTAAGATTGTTTATTGAGCAGATAATTGTACATTTGCCGGATTTTTGCCGTCAACGTGCAATTATCTGCTTTTAAAAATAGAGTTTAATGGCTTCAGGTTCAATGAGATAGTCTTGTTGAAAACCGTTGCCACAATTTAATAAATATGTATACAGATCCTATTGCAGATTTCTTGACAAGAGTTAGAAATGCAGTGCGTGCTAACCACAAAGTGGTGGAGATCCCTGCTTCTAACATGAAAAAAGAAATCACTAAGATTTTATTCGATCAAGGATATATCTTAAGTTACAAATTCGATGACAGTACTGTTCAAGGTACTATCAAAATCGCTCTTAAGTATGACAAAGACACTAAAGAGTCGGTAATCAAAGATATCCAAAGAATCAGTAAACCAGGTTTGCGTAAGTACGCTGGTGCTGCTAAACTACCTAGAATCTTGAATGGTTTGGGTATTGCTATCGTTTCAACTTCTAAAGGTCTTATGACTGGGAAACAAGCGAAGCAATTAAATGTTGGTGGTGAAGTAGTTTGTTACGTATACTAATTTTAAAAAGACTTAACAATGTCAAGAATAGGTAAAAGTCCAATTGCAATTCCAGCTGGTGTAACTGTAGAGGTTAAGGATGCTGTAGTTACAGTAAAAGGAAAATTAGGTGAACTTTCTCAAGAGTTTTCAGATGTATCTGTTAAAGTTGAGGAAGGACAAGTAATCGTGGAAAGAGCTACAGATCACAAAAATGATCGTTCTAAACACGGTTTATACAGAGCTTTGATCAACAATATGATTGTTGGTGTATCCGAAGGTTTCACTAAGGAATTAGAATTAGTGGGAGTAGGTTATAGAGCGGCTAACCAAGGACAAAAATTGGATGTTGCTTTAGGTTTTTCTCATAACATAGTTCTTGAGGTGGTTCCTGAGGTGAAAGTAGAAACTGTATCTGAAAAAGGTAAAAACCCTATCATTAAATTAACTTCTCATGACAAGCAATTGTTAGGACAAGTGGCTGCGAAAATCAGAGGTTTCCGTAAGCCAGAGCCTTACAAAGGAAAAGGAGTTAAATTCGTAGGGGAAGAGTTAAGAAGAAAAGCAGGTAAATCAGCTTAAAAATTAAGACTATGTCATTAACAAAATCTGAAAGAAGACAAAGAATCAAGTTCAGAATCAGAAAGATTGTAAGCGGTACTGCTGCGAATCCAAGACTTTCTGTTTTCAGAAGTAATAAAGAAATCTATGCGCAAATCATAGATGACGTAAACGGTGTGACACTAGCTGCTGCCTCTTCAAGAGAAGCTGGCGCAAAAGGAACAAAAATTGAAGTTGCTGCTGCTGTAGGTAAATTGATTGCCGAAAAAGCACAAAAAGCAGGAATCAGTACTGTTTCATTTGACAGAGGTGGTTATTTATATCACGGAAGAGTTAAATCATTAGCAGACGGTGCCAGAGAAGCTGGACTTAAATTCTAAGAATTATGTATCATAATTATAAAAACGTAGAACTAGTAAAACCTAGTGGTCTTGAATTGAAAGACCGTTTGGTTAGTGTGAACCGTGTAACTAAAGTTACAAAAGGTGGTAGAGCTTTCGGGTTCTCAGCTATTGTAGTAGTAGGAGACGAGAACGGAGTAGTAGGTCACGGTTTAGGAAAATCAAAAGACGTTTCGGAAGCTATCGCGAAAGCAGTAGAAGATGCGAAAAAGAACTTGGTGCGTATTCCTCTAAGTGGACAATCTGTTCCTCACGAACAAAAAGGTAAATTTGGTGGAGCAAGAGTATTATTGATGCCGGCTTCTCACGGTACAGGAGTAATTGCCGGTGGTGCAGTTCGTTCAGTATTGGAGTCTGTGGGTATTCACGATGTATTATCGAAATCTCAAGGTTCATCTAATCCTCACAATGTTGTTAAAGCTACTTTTGATGCTTTATTGCAAATGAGAAGTGCTCATACTGTTGCAAAACAGAGAGGTATTTCTTTAGAAAAAGTATTTAAAGGTTAATTCAAGGAAATTATGGCAAAGATATTAGTAAAACAAGTAAAAAGTCAGATCAACTGTCCTCTTATTCAAAAGAGAACATTAGTGGCTTTAGGTCTTAAAAGATTAGGACAAGTTGTGGAGCATGATGCAAATTCTGCTATCCTTGGAATGGTAAATAAAGTTAAACACTTAGTTTCTGTAGAGGAAACTAAATAATATCATATTCATTATGAATTTAAGTAACTTACAACCGGCTGAAGGTTCAACACATAACCAAAATAAAAGAGTAGGTAGAGGAGAAGGTTCTGGAAAAGGTGGTACCGCTGCACGTGGACACAAAGGAGCTAAATCGCGTTCTGGTTATTCTAAAAAGATTGGATTTGAAGGAGGGCAAATGCCACTTCAAAGACGTGTACCTAAGTTTGGTTTCAAAAACATCAACCGTGTAGAGTATCAAGGTGTAAACCTTTCTGCATTACAGTTGCTTGTTGACAACGGAATCGTTACTGATACTGTAGATTTTTCAGTATTTGTTGAAAACCGTTTGGCTACCAAAAATGAGCTTGTAAAGATATTAGGAGGAGGAGAGCTTAAAGCAAAATTAAAAGTAACTGCTCACAAATTTACTGCGACTGCAAAAGCGGCTATCGAGGCTGCAGGTGGAGAAGCTGTAACTTTATAATCCGATATACCACATGAAGAAGTTTATAGAATCGTTAGCTAATGCTTGGAAAATTGATGAGTTAAGAAACAAGATTGTTCTTACTCTAGGGATGTTAATGGTGTACCGTTTTGGTGCTCAGGTAACCCTTCCAGGTATTGATGCAACCAAATTGCACAATTTATCGACTCAAACTGATCAAGGTATAGGATGGTTAATCAATGTATTTACAGGTGGCGCGTTTTCGCAGGCATCTGTATTTGCATTGGGTATCATGCCGTACATCTCTGCTTCGATTGTAGTTCAGTTAATGGGAATCGCTATTCCTTATTTACAGAAATTACAAAAAGACGGAGAAAGCGGAAGAAAGAAAATTAACCAGATTACAAGATGGTTAACAATAGGTATTACCTTATTACAAGGTCCTGGTTATATTTATAACCTTTACAAACAATTACCGGCAGATGCCTTCTTATTGGAGTTGAGCTCGTTCTCATTCCTGTTTTCTTCTGTAATCATCTTAACGACGGGTACTATTTTTGCCATGTGGTTGGGAGAGAAAATTACAGATAAAGGTATCGGAAACGGAATCTCATTATTGATCATGGTGGGAATCTTGGCTCGCTTGCCTCAGTCATTCATTCAGGAGTTTTCTTCTCGTGTGTCTGAGAACAACGGAGGTCCAATGTTAATTGTTTTCGAAGTGGTTATTTGGTTATTAATCATCATTGCTTGTATTCTATTGACTATGGCAGTACGAAAAATTCCGGTACAGTACGCGCGTCGTACGACTGCTGGGGATTTCGAACAGGATGCTATGGGTGGTAACAGACAATGGATTCCTTTAAAGCTTAACGCTGCCGGGGTAATGCCAATCATTTTTGCTCAGGCAATCATGTTTATACCTGCTGCGGTTGCTGGGTTGTCTTCTTCGGATGCGGCTCAGACTATTACAACTAGTTTCCAAAATATCTTTGGATGGCAGTATAATTTAGTTTTTGCTTTGTTAATCATAATTTTTACTTACTTTTACACCGCGATTACGGTTCCTACCAATAAAATGGCTGATGATCTTAAGAGAAGCAGCGGATTTATCCCAGGAATCAAACCAGGTGTGGAAACAGGTGATTATCTTGATAAAATTATGTCATTACTTACCTTTCCAGGTTCGTTATTCTTAGCATTGATTGCTGTGTTCCCAGCGATTGCCGTTAGTTTGCTAGGTGTACAACAGGGATGGGCAATGTTTTATGGCGGAACATCATTATTAATTATGGTGGGAGTTGCAATTGATACTATTCAGCAGGTGAATTCTTACCTATTGAATAAGCATTATGATGGGTTGATGAAAAGCGGTAAAAACAGAAAGGCAGTAGCTTAATTTTTATGGCAAAACAATCAGCAATAGAACAAGACGGTTCAATCATTGAAGCATTGTCAAATGCGATGTTCCGTGTAGAATTAGAGAACGGGCATGTTGTGATTGCTCACATTTCAGGAAAGATGCGTATGCATTACATCAAATTGTTACCTGGTGACAAAGTGAAACTGGAAATGAGCCCTTACGATTTGTCAAAAGCAAGAATTACTTATAGATACTAAAGCTATTATAAAATGAAAGTAAGAGCATCAGTTAAAAAAAGAAGTGCCGAGTGCATTATTGTACGTAGAAAAGGAAGATTGTACGTTATTAACAAAAAGAATCCTAGATTTAAACAAAGACAAGGATAATTATGGCAAGAATAGCAGGGGTTGATATCCCAAAAAACAAAAGAGGAGTTATTGCTTTAACCTACATCTTCGGAATTGGTAGAAGCAGAGCACAGGAAATCTTAGCAAAAGCAAACGTTAGCGAAGATAAAAAAGTTCAGGATTGGAATGACGACGAAATCGGAGCAATCCGTGATGCAGTTTCTTATTTCAAAATTGAAGGAGAATTACGTTCTGAAATTTCTTTGAACATCAAACGTTTGATGGACATCGGATGTTACAGAGGTATCCGTCACAGAGCTGGTCTTCCATTACGTGGTCAGAGAACTAAGAATAACTCTAGAACAAGAAAAGGTAAAAGAAAAACTGTTGCTAACAAGAAAAAAGCAACTAAATAATAAGTAGTAGTATGGCTAAGGCAAGTACAAAAAAACGTAAAGTGATCGTTGAATCAACAGGCGAGGCTCATATTAATGCAACTTTTAACAACATCATCATCTCGTTAACTAACAAGAAAGGTGAAGTTATTTCTTGGTCTTCAGCTGGTAAAATGGGCTTCAGAGGTTCTAAAAAGAATACTCCGTACGCAGCTCAGATGGCAGCAGAAGATTGTAGCAAAGTAGCGTTAGAAGCTGGACTTAAAAAAGTAAAAGTTTACGTTAAAGGTCCAGGAAACGGAAGAGAGTCTGCAATCAGATCAATTCACAACGGAGGAATTGAAGTTACCGAAATCATCGACGTAACTCCAATGCCGCACAACGGATGTCGTCCTCCAAAGAGAAGAAGAGTTTAATTTATAGTATAACCAAAGGTAGGAATACGATTATCGGAGGATAAGACCTGAATTCATAATCCCTACCTTTTTTATTTATTTAGCAATGGCAAGATATACTGGTCCAAAAACAAAAATCGCCCGTAAATTCGGTGAAGCGATCTTCGGAGATGACAAAGCCTTCGAAAAAAGAAACTACCCTCCTGGTCAACATGGTTTGGCTAAAAAAAGAGGTAAAAAATCTGAATATGCTGTTCAGTTAATGGAAAAGCAAAAAGCGAAATATACTTACGGTATTTTAGAGCGTCAATTCAGAGGATTATACGAAAAAGCAGCTGCATCTAAAGGTGTAACTGGTGAAATTCTTTTACAACTTTGTGAAGCGCGTTTAGACAACGTGGTTTACAGAATGGGTATCGCACCTTCTCGTCGTGCAGCTCGTCAAATCGTTTCTCACAGACACATCACTGTTAACGGTGAAGTAGTAAACATCCCTTCGTACCACTTACGTCCTGGTGATAAAGTTGCGATTCGTGAGAAATCTAAGTCTGTAGAGGCTATCGAGCGTTCGTTATCTAATTCTAGTGCTGTTTATGAGTGGATTACTTGGAATAATGATACTAAAGAGGGAACTTTTGTTTCTGTTCCTCAAAGACTTCAGATTCCAGAAAACATCAAAGAACAGTTAATCGTAGAGTTGTACAACAAATAATAACTGACAGCAGTCGAAAACAAATATGGCATTATTCAATTTTCAAAAGCCCGATAAAGTTATCATGATCGATTCAACCGATTTTGAAGGTAAGTTTGAATTCAGACCTTTAGAACCGGGTTACGGATTGACAGTTGGTAACGCTTTAAGACGTGTATTGCTTTCTTCTTTAGAAGGATACGCAATCACTTCGGTACGTATTGAAGGAGTGGAACACGAATTCTCTACAATCTCCGGGGTGGTTGAAGATGTTACGGAAATTATCCTTAACCTTAAACAGGTACGTTTCAAACGTCAGATTGAGGATATCGATAACGAGTCTGTATCTATCTCTTTCTCAGGAAAAGATCAATTAACGGCTGGGGATTTCCAAAAATTCATCTCAGGTTTTCAAGTGTTAAACCCGGAATTGGTAATCTGCAATTTAGATAGCAAAGTTACCATCAACATGGAATTGACTATCGAGAAAGGTCGTGGTTATGTTCCGGCTGAAGAAAACAAAAAACAAAACGCACCAATAGGGACTATTTTTACAGATTCAATCTATACACCGGTTAAAAATGTAAAATATGCAATCGAAAACTTCCGTGTGGAGCAAAAAACCGACTACGAAAAGTTGGTTTTCGAAATCATCACTGACGGTTCGATCCATCCTAAAGATGCGTTAACAGAGGCAGCTAAAACGTTGATTCATCACTTTATGTTGTTTTCTGACGAAAGAATCACACTTGAGGCGGATGAAATTGCTCAAACCGAATCTTACGACGAAGAGTCTTTACACATGAGACAATTGCTTAAGACTAAGCTTGTTGATATGGACTTGTCTGTAAGAGCGTTGAACTGTTTGAAAGCGGCTGAAGTTGAAACACTTGGCGATTTAGTGTCATTCAACAAGAATGACTTAATGAAGTTCCGTAACTTCGGTAAGAAATCCTTAACTGAGCTGGATGAACTAGTAGCGGTTAAAGGGCTTACTTTCGGAATGGATTTAGCTAAATACAAATTAGATAAAGAATAAATTACTTCATATTTTGCGCTCCCTAGAGGATTGATGCAAGATGAAGGTTAAAAAATCACGTCATGAGACACGGAAAAAAAGTAAATCATTTAAGCAGACAAGCTGGACATAGAAAATCTATGTTGGCTAATATGGCTTGTTCGTTAATCGAGCACAAACGTATTAATACTACTGTTGCTAAAGCTAAAGCGCTTAAGCAGTTTGTAGAGCCTTTGGTAACAAAATCAAAAGAAGATACTACTCACAACCGTCGTATTGTTTTCACTTACTTGAGAAACAAATATGCAGTTACTGAGTTGTTCAGAGAAGTTGCTGCTAAAGTTGGAGATCGTCCGGGAGGATACACCCGTATCATCAAGTTAGGAAACCGTCTTGGGGATAACGCTGATATGGCAATGATCGAGTTGGTAGATTTCAACGAATTGTACAACGGAGGTAAAAAAGAAGTTAAGAAAGCTACTACCCGTCGTGGTAGAGGTAAAAAAGCAGAGGCTACTGAAACAGCAGCTCCTGAAGCACCTGCAGCTGACGCAACTGAAAATACTGAAGCTACAGAATAATCATGAAACACTGATTTTCAATAAAATTAAGGATGAACTTTTTGAGTTTGTCCTTTTTTTTTGATTTTTCGGGAGCAAAACGACAGGGATTGTTTAAGCCGTGTTCCCGCTGTCCGCTCTATCTCGTCCCAAAAGACGAGACCGCTCCCATCGGAGCTGAAGAAAAACTATAGGCTTCTTTTAAACGAAATTTTTTAAAAGCAATAATTTAACCTAAATTTGCACAACTTTTTACAACACAACATAACAACACACAATGAAGTATTCAAGTAGAAATCAAGCCATTCTATTGTTAAATGACGGAACCGTTTTTTACGGAAAATCCATTGGGATTGAAGGAAAAACGTTTGGGGAAGTTTGTTTCAACACCGGGATGACCGGATATCAGGAAATTTTTACTGACCCTTCTTACTTCGGTCAGATCATGGTGGCTACCAACGCACACATCGGAAACTATGGGGTACATGCAGGCGAAACGGATTCCGACAGCATTAAAATCGCAGGTTTGGTTTGTAAAAATTTCAGTTTCAACTACTCAAGACCGGATGCCGAAGGAAGTTTATTTGACTACTTTGAGAAGGTAAACTTAGTTGCTATTTCAGACGTAGATACCCGTGCTTTGGTAAGCTACATCCGCGATAACGGAGCACAAAATGCGGTAATCTGTACTGACGGAACGCCACTGGAAGAACTTAAAAAACTATTAGCAGAAGTGCCGAATATGAAAGGTTTGGAGTTGGCCTCGAAAGTGTCCACCAAAGAACCTTATTTCTTCGGAAATGAAAATGCAGCTTATAAAGTTGCCGCGCTGGATTTAGGGATTAAAACCAATATCCTGAGATGTCTTGCGGAAAGAGACTGTTACGTAAAAGTGTTCCCTTATAACGCCACGTTCGAAGAGCTAAAAGCCTTCAATCCGGACGGATACTTCTTGTCCAACGGGCCTGGAGATCCGGAGCCTTTGAAAGGTGTTCAGGAAGTGGCGCGCCAAATCATTGCGGAAGACAAACCGGTTTTCGGAATCTGTTTGGGACACCAGACTTTAGCTTTAGCCAACGGGATTTCAACTTATAAAATGTTCAACGGTCACCGCGGAATCAACCACCCGGTAATGAATGTAATCACCAACAGAGGGGAAATCACCTCGCAAAACCACGGATTTGCCGTTGTGCGTGAAGAACTGGAAAAACACCCAGATTTTGAGATCACACACGTGCACCTTAACGACGGGACTGTTGCTGGAATGCGCATGAAAAGCAAAGCTGTTTTTTCCGTACAATATCACCCTGAAGCAAGCCCGGGACCACACGATGCCCGTTATTTGTTTGACGATTTCGTAGCAAATATCAAAGCGGCCAAAAACTAATTACTTTTTACTAACGACAAATTACTATATATATGAGCATGATTATCAAAATTCACGCGAGACAAATATTAGATTCAAGAGGAAACCCAACCGTAGAAGTAGATGTAGTGACGGAAAACGGTATTTTAGGAAGAGCTGCAGTGCCATCTGGAGCTTCAACCGGAGAACATGAAGCCGTTGAATTACGCGACGGAGGGAAAGCTTTTATGGGTAAAGGTGTATTAAAAGCCGTTGAGAACGTAAACACAACTATCGCTTCTGAATTGGTAGGAATGTCGGTTTTCGAACAAAACGCCATCGATAAAATGATGATCGAATTGGACGGAACGCCAAACAAATCCAACTTGGGTGCTAATGCTATCTTAGGTGTTTCTTTGGCTGTGGCTAAAGCGGCGGCTAACGAATTAGGTTTGCCTTTATACCGTTATGTGGGCGGTGTTTCCGCTAACACACTTCCAGTGCCGATGATGAACATTATCAACGGAGGTTCCCATTCCGATGCGCCTATCGCGTTCCAGGAATTCATGATTATGCCGGTAAAAGCCCAGAATTTTACACATGCCATGCAAATGGGGACGGAAATTTTCCACAACCTTAAAAAAGTATTGCACGACAGAAACCTTTCAACGGCAGTAGGAGACGAAGGTGGTTTTGCTCCAAACTTAGCGGGCGGAACTGAAGACGCTTTGGATTCTATCAAATTGGCGGTTGAAAATGCTGGGTACAAATTCGGGGACGACATCATGATTGCCTTGGATTGTGCGGCTTCGGAATTCTATGTAAACGGAAAATACGATTATACGAAATTCGAAGGCGAAACCGGAAAAATCAGAACTTCTGAAGAGCAGGCGCAATACTTAGCAGATTTAGCTGCAAAATATCCGATTATTTCCATCGAAGACGGTATGTACGAAGACGACTGGAACGGTTGGAAATTGCTGACTGATAAAATCGGTGATAAAGTACAATTAGTTGGAGACGATTTGTTCGTGACCAATGTACAGCGTTTGTCTCAGGGAATTGAGCAGAATATTGCAAATTCAATCCTGATCAAAGTAAACCAAATCGGAACCTTGACTGAAACTATTGCGGCGGTTAACATGGCACATAACGCAGGTTATACTTCAGTAATGTCGCACCGTTCGGGAGAAACCGAAGATAATACGATTGCGGATTTAGCAGTGGCTTTAAACTGTGGACAGATCAAAACAGGATCGGCTTCCCGTTCCGACCGTATGGCAAAATACAACCAATTGCTTAGAATCGAGGAAGAATTGGCAGAAGTGGCTTATTTCCCGAAAGAAAGAGCGTTCAAAGTAAAGAAATAATTTTTTTCTGAATAGTAAAAGAGCCTGATGGGAAACCGTCAGGCTTTTTTTGTGGATGAAAAATCCCGGATAGGGAAGTAATTGATTTTTAAAGGGATGTAAAGATTTCAAAAAAAAACAATTGGGTTGTTTTTCATTTTAGCTTTGTGTTCAAACAATGCATTTATGAAAAAACTTTACTCATTACTTCTAGTTCTTATAGGTTTAAGTTCTGTTTCAGTGGCGCAGAATACCATTCCCATTTATTCAAACGTGCTTTTTTATGACGGGTATGCCGGAATAGTGTCAGAGCCAACACCGGAAGGGGTTTTCCGATTAAGAAATGATTTGTTCACCAGGAAATTAACCGCAAGCGAATTAGCGCAAATCGGCAACACCTTGTCTATCAATATTTCGATATCGGCAGCATGCGATAATTACGACCGTATCGGTAACGTGAATTTGGCTTTGGTTCCAAAAGGTGCCACGAGTTATGATTTGGCAACTACACAGCGTATAGAATTGGGAAGGTACATTACTCCTTTTATGAATAAAAATGTGGCTCCGAATTTAGTTCCGTATGTTTTTAATGTAGATAATGTCGTTAAAATATTGAAAGATACTTCTTTTAATACCTTGTATGATTTCTGGGTGGAATTTGAATTATTTGGAGTACCCTATGCGGCGAATACCCAAATTGCGGGTTGTTCCGGTCGAAATGATGTTTTTTACGGAACAGTGAATTTTATTTCCGACGGACCCTCTGAAACGCCTAATAACACTTATCTGTTGCCTTTGAATTTCAAAAAGAATTTGAACAATTATGAAGCGGGTGCTTCAGATGCCATTGGCCAAACCGTAAGGACCATTAACTTTAACTTGCCATCTGCTATCAATAATTCAAAATTTCACCTGATTACCTCAAACCATGGTGCAAACAGTGGTGGGGAAGAGTATAACAGACGTTGGCATTATATCGATTTAGATCAAAATATGATTTTATCGTACAAACCTGGGGAACTTACCTGTGAGCCTTATAGAGTTTATAACACACAGTCAAATGGTATTTACGGTCCGGTTCCAAGATCCAATGCAACGTGGCAATCGTTCAGTAATTGGTGTCCGGGAGCCATTATTCCGATCAGGACAATTAACGTAGGGAATTTAACCGCCGGGGCACACTCTTTTAGAATTTCTGTACCGAGTGCTGTTTTTACTGGAGGTCAGGGTTATTTTCCTATTTCGGTTTACCTGCAGGGAGAAAATACTGTTTTAAGTACTACAGATTATTATGTGGTGTCCTATGATATTTTTCCTAACCCGGCCAAGGGAATTGTAACTGTAAATTGCAGTCATACCCTGAAAAACCTGCAATTGTTTGATGCTCAGGGAAGATTGGTTAAAGAGGAAATGGTAAACGGCCTTACTTCAAAAATTGATGTTTCAGCGCATTCCAACGGAATTTATTTTCTGAAAATTGAAACTGAAAACGGTGTGTTTTCCGAAAAAATAATTAAGGAGTAAATTTTTGCTCATAGATAGTTAAATCCATTTAAATTACAATGCAAAATGCAAAAAGGTCTGGCTGGTAACTGTCAGGCTTTTTTGTTTTTTTTTCAAATTCTCATCCGGAAGCGGGAAATTCTCATTTAGAAGTATTCGTAAAGAAGGAAAGGCTATTTTTGTTTTGCAATTTACAGGCGTTTTTTATGAGGATAAAACAGTGTGCTTTCTTATTGGTAATTCTCTTTTCGGCTTATGTGTCCGGGCAGAATAAAAAGGCTGACAGTCTTTTGGCTGTGGTGCGGAAAACCGAAAATGATATCGATAAAGCCAAATTATATAATGCAATTGCTGTGGAATATGGTGCTGATGATCCGAAACAGATGCAGGATTATGCAGAAAAAGCATTGCAATTGTCGCAAAAAATAAAATTCCGGTTAGAGGAAGGGAGGGCATATTTGAATAAAGGCAATGCCAGTATCATTGTTGGGAATTACGAACAGGCACTTTTTAGTTTTTCAAATGCCAAATCGGTTTTTGAAAAGGAACTGGAGCATAAAAGTGCAGATAAGAGTGAAGAACTGAGCAATGGACTGGCCCGTGCTTACGGGAGCATTGGGATAGTGTTTTCCGAGCAAAGCAATTATTCTAAAGCGCTGCAATACCATCTGAAAGCCTTGAAAATATATGAAGCTGGTAAAAATTATGAAAAACTGGCCCGTGTTTATAACAATGTGGGAATTGTGTATAAATCCCAGGGCGAAGAGTTTAAAGCGCTGGAATATTTTATCAAATGTCTTAAGCTCCAACAGAAAATAGGGGATAATACCATTGGGATTACCACTACCAATATAGGGAATATTTACCTTCAGCAGAAAAATTACGGTAAAGCTTTGGACTACTACACTGAAGCACAACGTTTGTTTGAAAAATACCCGAACGCCAGAGGTTTAGGAGAGTTGTACAACAATATAGGACTTTACCATAAAAGCAAAGGCGAACCGGAAATAGCGTTGCTAAACCTTGATAAAGCTTTGGTATCGTTTGGAAGCATCGATGATAAGTTTGGGAAGTCGGCCACTTATTTTTACATCGGCGAGGTCTATTTTGAGATGAACAATTTTCAGGAAGCACTTTCGAACACTGCAAAGTCTCTGCAGTTAGCACAGGAGCTTGAGATTACCGAACAGGTTCAGTTTGCGGAAAAACGCCTGAGCGAAATTTACGAGAAACTCGGGCAATCCGCTGAAGCCCTGAAGCATTATAAATTGTACAGTGCGGCGAAAGACAGTGTGAGCAATCATGAAAGCATCCGGAACAGTGTCCGTGCGGAAATGAATTTCGAATTCGATAAGAAAGAAGCGCTTCAAAAGAAAGAGCAGGAGCAGAAAGAAATTGTTTATACTGAGCAGTCCAAAAGGCACCGCCAGCAAATCTGGTTCGTCATTTTGTTTGTTTTGGCTTTGAGCGGCATCGGCTTTTTGATTTACAATAGATTACAGCTGAAAAAGAACTTAACCCTTCAGAAAGAACTGGCAGAATACGAGCAAAAAGCGTTGCACCTGCAGATGAACCCGCATTTTGTGTTCAATTGTCTTGGGTCGATTTCCAGTTTTATTGTTCAGAACGGAACCGATTCGGCTATCAAATATTTATCTAAATTCTCCAAACTGATGCGATTAACCCTGGAGTATTCCAAAGAGTCGCTGATTCCGATCGACAAGGAAATTGAAAGCCTGCAGAATTATCTCGAACTGGAACAGCTTCGCTTCAATCAGAAATTTGATTTTGAAATCCGAAAAGATACAGTCATTGAAGACGATACGGCACTTCCGCCGCTTTTGTTGCAGCCTTTTATCGAAAATGCGATCATTCACGGTTTGATTCCCAAGAAAGATGCCGGTAAGATTCTGGTGGATTTTTCGCTGAACCATGAAAGCCTCATTTGTACCATAACCGACAACGGAATCGGTTTTGACGAATCCAAAAAACTGAAGGAAAATCTGGTTTCGGTTCATAAGTCGATGGCGCTCGACATCACAAGAAAGCGTTTGGAAATGATGGAAGCATCCACTTCGAAAAAGGCAAAAGTCGCGATTGAAGAGCTAAATGAAGCAGGAACAATTCAGGGCACCAAAGTAGTTTTAAATTTACCAATCCAATACATTACCAAATAAATGAATGCAATTGCAGCTTTACTGATTGATGACGATGCCAATTTACGTAACGGAATGAAGAGTCTTTTAACCCGATATGCGCCGGAAATCAAAATTATTGGGGAAGCCGACAGCGTGAAATCTGGAGCAGAAGCCATACAACTACTGGAGCCTCAGGTGGTTTTTCTGGACATTCAGTTGGGTGACGGAACCGGTTTTGATATTCTGGAGGAAATCGCGCAAAAGAATGGTAAATCTACTTCTCATATCGTTTTCATTACAGCACATGAGCAATATGCAGTAAAAGCATTTCGATTCAGTGCTTTGGATTTTCTGCTCAAACCCGTCGATCCGGAAGAACTGGAAAAGGTTGTGGTGAAAATCAAAAACGTGTTGCACAAAAGCGATAATTATGCACACATCGATTTGTTGCTCGAGAACATTCGCAAGAAAGTGGATAATTTCAAAAGGATCGCTCTTTCCACTTCAGACGGGATTCATTTGTTTGAAATCAGCGATATCATCCGATGCGAGAGCGAAGACAATTATACCAAGTTCTACATCAAGAACAATAAGCCGGTTCTTATTTCGAAAACCTTGAAGGAGTACGAAGAATTGTTAACCGAACACGGATTTGAGCGCATTCATCAATCGCATTTGATCAACCTGTCGTATCTGAAATCCTATATCAAGAAGGATGGCGGTTATGTGATTATGGCAGATGACAGCAACCTCCCGATTTCGCAACGGAAAAAGGAACGTTTGCAGGAGCTTTTAAAGAATCTCCACTAAATTCTAACCGAAACAAGGCGAATACTCAATTGCCGGAATTTGCTGATTGTAAGTTTTTACTTTTGAGGTGTGATACTACAGAAAATATAAAATATGAGAAAAATACTTTTACTTCTTTTGTTGATTAGCGGCTTAGTCCAGGCACAGAATGTGGTTATTCCGGATGTGAATTTTAAAGTGAAATTATTGGCGGCTGATGTGACAAATAATATTGCTAAAGATTTGAGTGGGAATTCTTTTAAAATTGATTCGAATAATGATGGTGAAATTCAAGTTTCTGAAGCGCAGCAGGTATCTGGTTTGCTTGTGCATAATTCCAATATAAGTTCATTGGTTGGGATTGGTAGTTTTGTGAATCTTACGATATTGAATTGTTATAGCAACAATATTTCGCAATTGGATCTTACAGGATTGAATCAGTTAGAAATTTTAAATTTTTCGTATAATCAAGTTCAGAATTTTGATGCAAGATCATTCAGTAATTTACAATACATAGAGTGTAGTCATAATGTTATGACAACATTGGAGGTTTCGGGACTTCAGAATATGATTAATATAACTTGCAATAATAATTTAATATCGAATATTGATTTTACAGGGTTGAATGCATTGACCAGCATCACTTGTCAAATTAATAGATTGTCCAGTTTACTGCTTGAAGATTTGCCGAATCTTGAGTATGTGAATTTTGACAGCAACTTATTAAGTTCTGTAACTATCAATAATTGTGATTCTTTGGATTCGATTTCATTATCCGATAATCAAATGCAAATGCTATCACTGATGAATTTAACGAATTTAAGTGGATTAAGTTGTGATAATAATCAATTGGCATCTCTTAATTTAGTCGGGTTGAATAACTTGAATTATCTATCATGTTCTTTTAATCAGCTTTCTAATATGGATTTTTCAGGCGTGCCAAATTTATATAGCTTTTCAGGTGATAATAATGATTTTAATAGCCTCGATTTTTCAGCGTTGCCAAATTTCGGGCTGCTTAACTGTAAAAACAATCTGAATCTCACTTCAATAAATTTAAAAAATGGAAGGCAGCAAACTTATAATCTTGATTTTCCAAATGAATGGTTAAATTGCCCGAGTTTGACGTTTGTTTGTGCTGATGAAGCAGAAATTCCGACGATTCAGCTTGTGCTGCAAAACAATAGTTTGAATGATGTGGGTTTAAGTACTTACTGTTCCTTTACTCCGGGCGGTGATTATAATACCATAACCGGAAATATAATTTATGATGTGTCTGGTAATGGTTGCGATGCGACCGATTTGCCTCAGCCTTTTATCAAAGTTAAAATTAACGACGGAACTAATGAAGGAGCTTCTTTTGCAGATGGAAATGCTAATTATGTGTTTTACACACAGGCTGGGAATTTTACAGTGACCCCGGATGTTGAAAACCCGTCATTCTTCAATTTTTCGCCTGCCAATGCAGTAATCAACTTCCCGGATAACAATAACAACGTTGCGATTCAGAATTTTTGTGTCACTGCAAACGGTGTGCATCCGGATTTGGAGGTGGTTATTGCTCCTGTCTTTTTGGCACGACCAGGATTCGACGCCTATTACAAAATAGTGTATAAAAACAAAGGGAATCAATTGTTTTCCGGGAATGTGGTATTGAATTTTAACGATGGGGTTTTGGATTTGGTTTCGTCAGTGCCCATGCCGGATATACAAACAATGGGACAGTTCACATTTAACTTCACAAATTTGTTGCCTTTTGAAAATAGGGAAATTTTAATTGTTTTCAATGTTAATTCATCTCTGGAAACACCAGCGGTTAACAGTGGGGATGTTTTGAATTTCATGGTTTCAATTAGTCCGACTGTTGGCGACGAAACACCTAATGATAATCAGTTTGTGTATAACCAAACTGTTGTAAATGCTTGTGATCCTAACGATAAAATATGTCTGGAAGGTGATGTAGAGTCGCCCTCAAAAATTGGGGATTATCTGCATTACACCATTAATTTTGAGAATATAGGAACAGCAGATGCGGTTAATGTGGTGGTGAAAGATGTTATCGATACAACAAAATTTGACGAGAAATCACTTCAGGTTTTAAACAGTTCGCATCCGGTTGTAGCAAGAATCAAAGGAAATATTGCAGAATTTATTTTTGAGAACATTCATCTGGAGGCAGCCGGAAACGGCGGAGGCGGAGGCGGACACGGTAATATATTGCTGAAAATCAAGACCAGAAGTAATCTGGTTGCAGGGGAACAGGTAAGCAATAAGGCAAACATCTACTTTGATTACAATGCGCCGATTGAAACCGATTTTGCCCGCACCACTTTCCAGACTTTAGGATTGAATGATCATTTGGTTGATGATACAATTGCTTTGTATCCGAATCCAACGCAGAATACGGTGAATATTAAGTCGGATGCGGTTATCAAATCGACTCAGCTTTTCGATGTCCAAGGCAGGATTTTGCAGACTGTTTTGACAGATGAGAGACAGCAGTTGCTGGATTTGACGTCACAGGCTGCCGGTGTTTATTTTGTGAAAGTAACTACTGATAAAGGAGTTAAACTGGAACGGATAATCAAAAAGTAGTTTTTTGGAAAAAGCAATTTTGGGAAAACCTGGAGAGAATTACGCTTCAGGTTTTTTCATTTGAAAGGAATTTTAAAATAATTAACGAAAAGGCTATCATTTTTCTTTTTTAATTCATTGGGAATTTCATAAATTCGCGTAGAACAAAAAACAAATACATTTAATTCCTAATACAAACATGTCGAAAACTGCAATATTAGAAATTGATGGCAACAAATATGAGTTTCCAATTATCGTGGGAAGTGAGAAAGAGGTTGCTATCGATATTGAGAAGCTACGTGCTGCTACCGGTGCAATTACCTTAGACCCAGGGTATAAAAATTCAGGATCTTGTCAAAGTGAAATCACTTTCCTTGACGGTGAAGAAGGAATTCTTCGCTACAGAGGTTATTCCATCGAAGACTTAGCAGAAAAAGCAAATTTTTTAGAAGTATCGTATTTAGTGATTTTCGGGGAATTGCCAACTGCAAAACAGTTAGAGCAGTTTGAGACCGATATCCGCAGATATACTTTGGTGAACGAGGAGATGAAAAACATCATCGACGGATTCCCTAAAACGGCACACCCGATGGGTGTTTTATCGTCCTTAACCAGTGCGTTAACGGCATTCAACCCTAAAGTGGTGAATGTGGAGAACGAAAAGGAAATGTATGAGGCGATCTGCAAAACCATGGGTAAATTCCTGGTGATTGCAACCTGGACGTACAGAAAATGTATGGGTTATCCGTTAAACTATTACGATAACACTAAAGGTTATGTGGATAACTTTTTGCGTTTAATGTTTGAATTGCCAACCGGGCCTTACAAAATCAACCCTGTGGTGGTGAGTGCGTTGGATAAATTGTTCATCCTTCACGCCGATCACGAACAAAACTGTTCTACTTCTACGGTAAGAATGGTAGGTTCTTCTCACGCAGGTTTGTTTGCGTCTATTTCAGCAGGAGTTTCTGCACTTTGGGGACCACTTCACGGAGGGGCTAACCAGGCAGTATTGGAAATGTTGGAAGAAATCCAGAAAGACGGTGGTGATGCGGAAAAAGCATTAGCAAGAGCAAAAGATAAAAACGATGATTTCCGTTTGATGGGCTTTGGTCACCGTGTTTATAAAAACTTCGATCCAAGAGCAAAAATCATCAAAAAAGCTGCTGATGAAGTATTGGCAGAATTAGGTGTAAACGATCCAATCTTAAATATTGCGAAACAATTAGAAGAAGCGGCTTTACAAGACGAATACTTCAAATCAAGAAACTTATATCCTAACGTAGATTTCTATTCCGGAATCATTTACCGTGCATTAGGAATTCCAACGGATATGTTTACTGTGTTGTTCGCCATCGGTCGTTTGCCGGGATGGATCGCACAATGGAAAGAAATGCGCGTGAACAAGGAGCCAATCGGACGTCCGCGTCAGGTATATGTTGGAGCGCCTTTGCGTCCGTTTAAACCAATGAACGAGAGATAATCAGATTCAAAAGCAATAAAAAAAGTCCCGAGCAATCGGGACTTTTTATTTTAAATGATTTTTTATTGAGCTGGTTTTTCCTCTTCGGAATTTCCTTCCTCGGATTGTGTTGCTTCTTCCGGTTTTGCTTCTTCCGCTTTCTGTTCCTCTGGCTTTTCTTCCGGTTTTGCTTCTTCAGTATGACTTGCAGTAACCTCTTCAACTTTATTTTCAACGCTGTCTACCACACCTGAGATGGCTTCGCTGGCTTCATGAGCTTTTTCTTCTACCCAGTCAGCAGCCTGAGAAGCTTTTTCTTTTGCAGAATCCACTAAATTGTTCAAAGAATCTTTTACGCCTAATTCTTCTAATTTTTGTTCTGCTTTGTCTGCCATTTCGTTAACCTTTTCGGAGGCTTCTTTGGCAAACGATTCAACTTTATCCACAGCGGTATCCGCCATGTTGGAAACATTTTCGCTCATGTTATCGGTGCTTTTTTTAGCTTTTCCGAAAAGCGAATTAAAAAAACTTGATAGTCCCATAATTTCTTTTTTTATCAAATATACTTAAAAATAACTTAGGAAATACCTTATAGGAAGAGAAACTCGTGATGGTTTGCTGTTTTCAATTTGTTGATTTAGTGTGAATTGAAAAGGTGTTAACTTATTTTTAACGAACTCTTTCTTTTATCAGAGCCCTTTTTTTATCTTTGTCAAAAGCCCGAAAATAACGAATTTTCAAGATGCTGTGATTTTTCAGTATTTTAGGGTTGAACAAAGACTTTTATGAATAGGGAGATTACTTTTCTAATAAACAAATCTGAAATTACAGCCGGTACACGGGGCTCCTCTTTAGGCCCGGACTCCATTATGACGGCCGCCCGAAAAAAAGGGAGCTATATTTTTGGTGAAAACAAGGTTGAAAAACTAAAGAATAAAAATGAATTACTGGACCATCCGACGCGTTATCAGTTTGCTAAACGGATTGATGGTTTGGCGGAAGTGTATGCGGTACTGAACGATACGGTGTCCAATATTATAAAAGGAGATTCCTTTCCGATTGTTTTGGCAGCGGATCACGGTTCAGCAGGAGGAACTATAGCCGGGATAAAATCAGCCTATCCGGACAAACGTCTTGGTGTGGTCTGGATCGATGCCCATGCGGATATTCACACTCCATTTACAACACCTTCCGGAAATATGCACGGAATGCCTTTGGCTACGGCTCTGAATATCGATAATCTTGAATGTAAGATAAACGATGTTGATTCCGAAACCGTGGCTTTTTGGAACCAACTGAAAGGAATGGGCGGGATTACCCCAAAAGTGGCTCCGGAAGATTTAGTCTTCATCGCAGTAAGGGATACCGAAGAGCAGGAAGATGCGGTTTTAAACCGATTATCGATCAAAAACTACGAAGTTGCTGAAGTGAGAAGCAAAGGCGTAGCGGCCATGATGGCGGAAATCGAGCAGCAGTTAAGCCATTGTGATATCATTTATGTGTCTTTCGATGTGGATTCGATGGATCCCGAGATGACTTCCCACGGAACCGGAACCCCTGTTGAAAACGGGCTTTCTCCGGAAGAAGCAAAGGAGATTTTGCTTCATATGGCTAAAAATGACAAAACTGTTTGCATTGAAGTGGTGGAAGTGAACCCTTGTCTGGATGAGAAAATCAATGTCATGGCTGAAGTGACTTTGGGAATTATCGAATCGATTACGGAAGCCTTAAAAAAGTAAATTATGCGACAAACAACCAATACAGTGGTAATGATTCGACCGGTAGCTTTTCGAAGAAACGAACAGACTGCCGTTAATAATTATTACCAAAAGAGTGGCGACGGACTTTTGCCGGCGACCATTAATGCAAAAGCACAGAATGAATTCGACCATTTAGTGCTGAAACTGGAAGAAGCTGGAGTGAACGTAATAGTGGTAAACGATACATCAACCCCTGATACGCCGGACAGCATCTTTCCTAACAACTGGATTTCTTTCCACGAAAGTGCCGATGTTACTTTATATCCGATGTTTGCCGAAAACAGACGTTTGGAGCGCCGTGACGACCTTTTGGATCTTTTGGAAGAAAACGGTTTTTATATCGAACAGTTAGTGGATTATTCCGCTGCGGAAAACGACGGGGTGTTTTTGGAAGGTACCGGAAGTTTAGTCTTGGATCGTGAAAACGGAAAAGCCTATTGCTGCGTGTCTCCACGTTCCGATGAAGAACTGATGATTGAATTCTGTGAAGATTTCGAAATGGATCCGGTGATTTTCGATGCTTTTCAGACCGTGAATGGCGAACGCATGCCGATTTATCACACGAATGTAATGTTGTCCGTAGGAGAAAAATTTGCGGTGATTTGTGTCGATGCCATAGATGATGCCAAAGAGCGCAAAATGGTTTTGGATTGTCTTCGTTCCGACGGAAAAGAAATCATTATCATCACAGAAGAGCAGGTGAATGGTTTTGCCGGGAATATTCTTCAGTTACGAGGAGAAGACGATAAAAGAATTATCGTGATGAGTACAGCTGCCCAACAAAGCTTTACACCGGCGCAGTTGAAAGTTTTGGAAAAGCACGGAGAAATCATAACTGCTGATTTGACTACCATTGAAACTTACGGAGGCGGAAGCGCCCGCTGTATGATGGCGGAAGTTTTTTTACCGCTTCAGGAGGATGATGAGGAGTAAGGAAATAGATAAAAGAGAATAGAATACAGAATAAAAAAAGACCTCAAATTGAGGTCTTTTTAGTTTTATATCGCTTTAAAAATATTTACCATTGCACTGCTGATGTACTGGACTCCGATGGCAATTACAAAGAATCCGATAATTCTCGAAATCGCTACAATTCCGGAAGCGCCCAGTAATTTGGAAAGGTAATGACCGCTTCTCAAGATGATGAAAATGGCAAAAGCCACTGCCAATATTGATAAACAGATAATCCCTTTGTCCATATAATCCGGATAGTCCTGATAGAAAGCAATCAATAAGGAAATGGAACCCGGTCCGGCAAGAATCGGCATGGCTAACGGGGTTAGCGCAATGTCGTTACGGGTCTGGGCATCACTGGTCACTTTTTTGTTCACACCTCTTTTCTTGCTGAATTTTCCGCTTAACAAAGCAAAACCCGAACTGGCAATCACCAATCCGCCTGCGATACGAAGCGCATCAAGACTGATCCCGAAAAACTTAATCACATATTCCCCCACAAAAAAGGAAATGATCAAAATGATGAAAACGTTAATCGCGGTCCATAACGAGGTTCTGAAACGTTCGGATTTCGAATCGTGTTCGGTTAAACCTACGTAAATCGGAATGGCTCCAAGCGGATTCAATACGGAAAATAGGGCGGCAAAAATGTAAACGAATAATTCCATGGTTTTTATTGCAAAATTAATTTTAGACTGACGGACAAGGGTAAACTGAAATTTAAGGAAAGATTATCTTATCGGCTGCGGTCTTGTTTTTACTAAAATAGGAAAAAATGGATAAAAACAGTAACTTTATTGAAAATTATTCCACATGAAAACACTGGTAATCGGAGCTTCAGACCATCAGGAACGCTATTCTTTTCTGGCAGTGAACAGTTTATTGCGTCACAATCACGAAGTGGTGGCTATTGGCGGGCATAAAGGGCAGATCGAAAACGTTGTCATAGAAACTGAAAAACAGCCATTCCAAGATGTTCATACGGTAACCATCTACCTAAATCCGCTCAGGCAGCAAGAATATTATGAGTATGTCGTAGGCTTAAAACCCGAGCGCGTCATTTTTAACCCCGGAACCGAAAATCCGGAATTTTTCCAGGTACTGTTTAAAAATAACATTCCTTTTGAAACGGCTTGTACTTTGGTTTTGCTCAGTACTAATCAGTTTTAAAAACGGGTTTGTCCTGTGGCAGGTTTGCTGATTAAGAACAATCCCAATGCTGTAATCAATCCGTTTACGATAATCAGTTCGAAGGAAAAGGCATAGCCGCCAAACCATTCTTTGGAGTGGGAATTGATGAAGTACGTTACCAATGGCGAAAGGATACAAATCAGAGGAACCAGTTTGTCGTTTACCGTTTTCGACTTAACAAATAATCCAAAACCGTATAAGCCTAAAAGCGGCCCGTAAGTATAACCGGCAACCGTGAAAATCATGGTAACCACGGATTTGTCGTTAAGGGAGTTGAAGACCAAAATCACCAAAAACATTAAAAACGAAAAAGCAAGATGCACCATGTGTCTTGTTTTTACTGTCTGTAAATTGTTAGCATTTTCACCTTTGTCCATGCCCAGGAAGTCTACACAGAAGGAAGTGGTTAAGGCAGTTAAAGCACTATCGGTTGTGGCAAAAGTAGCAGCAGTCAATCCTAAAAGGAAAATCACGGCCGGTACTATGCTTAAATGTTTGAAAGCAATTTCCGGGAAAAGATAATCGGTTCGGGCAACGCCGTCCACCATCGGAATACTGATGCCGTTCTTTTCGGCATACATATATAAAAGGGCGCCGACACTTAAAAAGAAAATATTGATCAACACGAAGATACCGGTAAAGGTGAACATGTTTTTCTGAGCTTCCCCGATGTTTTTACAGCTAAGGTTTTTCTGCATTAAATCCTGATCCAAACCTACCATGGCGATGGTTACGAAGATTCCGCCCAAAATCTGTTTTACGACATAATTGCCGGCCAGATAATCCTCATAGAAAAATATTTTGGAATACTGACTGTTTTTTACTGCCTCAAAAGCTTCAACTGCACCGAAATCCAAACTCTGACAAACGAAAATAATGGTCAGGAAAACGGAGGAAACCAGGAAAAATGTCTGTAAAGTATCTGTAATAATAATGGTTTTAAGTCCTCCGCGATAGGTGTATGCGAAGATCAGACCTAATGAAATAAGCGAAGTGGCTGCAAAAGGAACTTTGAAATCGTCAAATACATAACGCTGCAATACGATAACCACCAAATACAGACGAAAAGACGAGCCGATCGTTCTGCTGATCAGGAAGATAATTGCTGAAGTTTTATAACTGATGGTTCCCAGTCGTTGTTCAATATAACCGTAAATCGAAGTCAGGTTCATGCGGTAATACAACGGAAGCAGGACTTTCGCAATGATGATAAATCCGATGGCGTTTCCGAGTATGAACTGAAAATATTTGAACTGCAAATCAGGATTGCCAACCTCACCGGGAACGGATATGAAGGTTACCCCTGAGAGCGCCGTACCGATCATTCCGAACGCCACCAAGTACCATTTCGAGTTTTTATTGGCTTTGAAAAACGTATCGTTACTATGGTCTTTCTTGCTTACGATGTTGGAAATCAGGATAAGTAGTCCGAAGTAAATGATAATAATGATCAGTATGGTCGTTGAACTCATTGCGAATATTTTAGGATGCCAATTTACATAAATAATCTTCATAATTTCAAATCGGATAATTTTCAAATAACTACTTTTGTGGCATGGAATTTTCATCGAAACTTTTAGAAAAAGCGGTTAACGAAATATCGCAGTTGCCCGGCATAGGAAAACGGACAGCTTTACGACTGGTGTTGCATCTGCTGAAACAGCCTAAAGAACAGACGCAGCTGCTTAGTGAAGCGCTTTTGCAACTGCGGGAAGATGTGAAATTCTGTAAAAGTTGTCATAATATTTCAGATACCGACATTTGTGAGATCTGTGCAAATCCTTCCAGAGATACTTCGGTGATTTGTGTGGTGGAAGATATCCGCGATGTGATGGCCTTGGAAAACACCGGAATTTTTAAAGGGCTGTACCATGTTTTAGGCGGAAAAATTTCCCCGATTGACGGTGTTGGGCCAAGTCAGCTCAACATTGTGACATTGGTGGAAAAAGTAAAGTCCGGAGCGGTTAAAGAAGTGATTTTTGCGTTAAGTTCCACCATGGAAGGCGATACTACTAACTTCTATATTTACAAACAAATCAAAGATTGTAATGTGGTTACTTCGGCCATTGCCAGAGGAATAGCCATTGGTGATGAGCTGGAATATGCTGACGAAGTTACTTTAGGCAGAAGCCTTATGCAGCGGATTCCGTTTGAGAATTCGCTGAACAACATGTAAGTGTTACTTTTTGGGATATTATCGCCGAAAAGTTTAAAAATATAAATTGAAGAACTATATTTGTTTTTTCTAAAAAAATGAGAATGCGGAAAGTTATTTTTCTTTTATTGATATTGATAGGTGTGACCAGTGTTTCCTGTATTCCAAACCGGGATTTGGTCTATCTTCAGAATAAGTCACAGGATAGTTTATCAGTTTCAGTAAACCCTGTTATGAATAAGCCTTATAAAGTTCAGGTAAACGACATTTTGAACATCAAAATCAAAGCCCTGGATCAGAAATTGGTGGAAATGTTTAACCCTTCGGAAGGCGGTAACGTACAACAGACACAGTCAGAACAAGGATTGTATTTCAACGGGTTCTCTGTAGACGATCACGGAAACATCCGAATTCCTGTTTTAGGGGAAGTAAACGTTTTAGGATTTACGCTGGATGAAATCAGACAGAAAGTGGAAAAACAACTTCTGGAAGAATATTTTAGAAAAGAAGCCAATATTTTCGTAACCGTTAAACTGGCCGGTTTGCGTTATACGGTAAACGGTGAAATTGCAAGCCCCGGTACCAAAACATTGTATCAGGATAAGGCAACCATCATGGAAGCTATTGCCAACGCCGGGGATATCACGATGACCGGAAACAGGAAAGAAGTGACCATTATCAGACAATATCCGTACGGTACGGAAACACATACTATCGACCTGACCGATTCCAAAGCCATGAAGTCTCCTTATTATTTTATTCAGCCGAACGATTACATCTATATCAAACCGCTGAAACAAAAATCGTGGGGAACCGGTACTACAGGAACACAGTCCGTGGCGACTATCATTACGGCATTGTCATTAGTTACCACAACTTATCTGTTACTTAGAAATCTATAAAACAAAAGCATGTTAGACGTCAAAGATTTTAACTTTTTTGAAAATCAGAACAGCTTTGATTTTAAAGGCTTTTTTGTTAAAATACTGAGCTATTGGAAATGGTTTATCGTTTCGCTGATCATAACTTTTACCATTGCTTATCAGGTTAATATCCGTAAAGAAAAAATTTTCGGTATGGATGCCTCCATCGTGGTGAAAGACGAGAACAACCCGTTTTTTACCTCCAACACGAGTTTGGTGTTCAACTGGGGCGGTGTGTCTGACAAAGTTCAGACCGTAATTACAGAATTCCGTTCCCGTTCCCATAATGAGCTGGTTGTAGACCGGTTGAGTTATTATATCGATTATCTGAAACAGGGGGAGTATAATCTGGTTGATGTGTATGGTGAAGTTCCTTTTTATGTGGAAATCGACAAATCAAGGGGGCAATTGGCGAACATCCCGATTCAGATTAAATTCTTGTCCGAATCCGAGTACCAGCTGAAAATTGCTTTTGAAAGCACTTCGGTGAATACCTTTGTTTATGCTTTAAATGAGGTAGAGAAGAGCAATGTGCAGGCCGGTGAATTTGTGAAAAAATACAAAGTCGGGGACCGTGTGGATTTGCCATTCCTGAACATGAGGCTTTTCATTCATCCGGATTCAGGATTTTATAAAGGAAATGAATACCTTATTCGTTTTAACAGTTTTGACGGGACCGTTGCAAAATATAAAGCGATTGATGTGGATGCCGATACCAAAGCGGGTTCCATCATCAGGATTGCCCTTCAGGGGACCAACAAAGCCCGTTTGGTGGATTATCTGAATACTACAGTTCAGGTACTTAAAAAGAAACAGTTGGATGGTAAAAACCAGTTTGCCATCAATACCATACGATTCATTGACAGTACGTTACTGGCCATGGAGGGGCAGCTGAAAGACACAGAAAAGGAACTGAAGGATTTCAGACGCGACCGAAATGTTTTTGAATTGGAGGCCGGTGGCGATAAAATATCAGAACGCTTAACCGGTTTTGATGCCGAGCGTGACGCTATTATGAGAAAAATGGCCTACTACAATTCTTTGGCGGGCTATTTAAGAAACAGTAACGATTATTCCAAATTGCCTGCACCAACGGTAGCCGGTATTGAGGATCCGAATATTATTAACAACGTTTCCAAGTTGATCGGGCTTTCCACGCAACGTTCCCAGTTGGCTTATTCCGTAAAAAGCGAAAAGATTTTTAAGGAATTCGACAATGAAATGGATGCGGTAAAACGTGTTTTGCTGGAGAACATCAATACAGCAAAAGGTGCTTTGCAGTACGACTTGTCTTTGGTGAGCCGAAACATCGGGGAAGCGGAAAGTTCCATTAAAAAATTACCGGAAGACCAGCAGGACCTGCTTAAAATCACCCGTAAATATGATTTAGGGGAAAGCATCTACAATACTTTTCTTCAAAAAAGAAGTGAAGCGAACATTGTAAAAGCGGCTAACGTTTCAGACATTGAGTTTGTGGATTCTGCAAAAGATGTCGGCGGCGGACTTTTAGGGCCGAAAACAAGCGTGAATTATATCCTGGCGTTGTTTTTAGGGATATTAGTCCCTTTGATAGTTGTTTTTGTGATCACTTTACTGGACAACAGTATCCACACCACCGATGATATCGAGAAACTGACCAAGATTCCTATAATCGGGATTGTCGGGAAGAAAAATACGGAAAACAACCTTTCTGTTTTTGAAAAACCTAAATCACCTTTGGCCGAATCGTTCAGGGCAATCCGTTCCTCGTTACAATATCTGTATAAGAAGCAAAAAGGAGATACCACTAAGATTCTGATGCTTACATCTTCTGTTGGGGGAGAAGGAAAAACATTCTGTTCCATCAATATGGCGACAGTTTTTGCCTTAAGTGAGAAGAAAACCGTAATCGTCGGACTGGATTTGAGAAAACCGAGAATTTTTGGCGATTTCAAAATTGAGAACAATATCGGAGCGGTAAATTACCTTATCGGACAGAAAACCATAGATGAAATTATCCAGCCTACGCACATACCACACCTGGATGTAATCACTTCGGGGCCCATTCCTCCAAATCCTTCCGAGTTAATCTTAGGGGATAGCATGCGGGAAATGATTGAAGAGCTTAAACTCAAGTATGATTATATCGTTCTGGACACACCTCCGGTTGGTTTGGTAGCCGATGCGCTTGAGTTGACACAATATTGTGATGCGACTTTATATGTGGCACGCCAGAATTTCACTAAAAAAGGCATGTTGTCCATTGTAAATGAAAAGCACAAACGAGGTGAACTTCACAACATCAGTATCATCCTTAACGGCTTTGAAAGCAGAGCGAAATACGGTTACGGCTATGGTTATGGCTATGGTTACGGTTACGGTTATGGTGCTTACGGCAGTGGTTATCTTGAAGTGGAAAAACCCAAAACCTTTATGGAAAAAGTAAAAGGCTTCATTTTTAGAAAGTAACGGAGACAAAACTTTTTTCTTACAGATCAACCATTACAGCATTAGTAAAATTAGCGTAACTTTGCACCAAAATCTGCAAAAATGGCAAACGGCGAATATAAAATCTTAATAACGGGAGGGGCTGGTTTTATCGGTTCCAATTTATGTGAATACTTTTTAAACAAAGGGCATCATGTAACCTGTCTGGATAATTTTTCGACCGGTTTCAGACATAATATTGAACACCTGGTGGATCATACCAACTTTAAATTGATTGAAGGCGATATTAGGGATTATCAGACGTGTTTAAAAGCCCTTGAAGGAATAGAGTATGTGTTGCATCAGGCCGCTTTAGGCTCTGTGCCGCGTTCCATTCAGGATCCTATTACCTCCAATGAGGTCAATGTGAGCGGTTTTCTGAACATGTTGTATGCTTCAAAAGAAGTGGGTATAAAACGTTTTGTCTATGCGGCGAGTTCTTCCACTTATGGCGATTCCGAGTCGCTTCCTAAAGTAGAAGAAGTTATTGGGAAACCGTTATCACCGTATGCCATAACAAAATACGTAAACGAATTATATGCCGATGTTTTCAGTAAGACTTACGGAATGGAAACGATCGGTTTGCGTTATTTTAATGTTTTCGGACGCAAGCAGAATCCCAACGGGGCGTATGCGGCTGTGATTCCGAAATTCGTGATGCAGTTGATGCGCCATGAAAGCCCGGTAATAAACGGTGACGGTAACTATTCCAGGGATTTCACTTATATCGATAATGTTATCCATATGAATGAAGAAGCCATGACAACGCAAAATGCCAAGGCTCTTAATACGGTATACAATACCGCATATGGAGATCGCACCACTTTAAACCAATTGGTGGGGTATCTTAAAGAATACCTTTCGGAATATGATTCTGAAATCAAAAATATAGAAAGTATACACGGGGCAAACAGGGTTGGGGATATCCCGCATTCCCTGGCAAGTGTTGAAAAAGCAAAAGAGTTATTGAATTATAATCCGCAATTTTCAATTTCACAAGGACTGAAAGAAGCCGTGAAATGGTATTGGGAAAATTTAAAGTAAATATGATAAAAAATATTTGTTGTATAGGCGCAGGATATGTTGGAGGTCCGACCATGGCAGTGATTGCCCAAAAATGTCCTGATATCAAGGTGGTTGTAGTGGATCTGAATGAAAAGAGAATAGCCGCCTGGAATGATGCCAATCTGGAAAATATCCCGGTTTACGAACCCGGACTTGGAGCAGTTGTGGGAGAAGCAAGAGGTAGAAACCTGTTTTTTTCCACTGAAGTAGACAAAGCCATTGAGGAAGCCGACATGATCTTCATCTCCGTAAATACCCCGACCAAAACTTATGGTGTAGGTAAAGGCATGGCGGCCGATTTAAAGTATATTGAGCTTTGTGCCCGTCAGATTGCCCGAGTAGCGAAAACGGATAAAATCGTTGTTGAAAAATCGACTTTACCGGTACGTACAGCCAGTGCCATCAAAGATATTTTGGATCATACCGGAAACGGGGTGAACTTTCAGATTCTTTCCAATCCTGAATTTTTAGCGGAAGGGACCGCGGTTGAAGATTTGTTTTCACCGGACAGAGTTCTGATAGGCGGAGACAGCACACCGGAAGGTCAGAAAGCGATACAGTCTTTGGTGGATATTTATGCAAATTGGGTTCCCAAAGAGCGAATCTTAACCACCAACGTATGGTCTTCGGAATTGTCTAAGTTAACGGCAAATGCCTTTTTAGCACAAAGAGTATCCTCTATTAACGCGATGTCTGAACTTTGCGAAAAAACAGGAGCAGATGTTGGCGAAGTAGCCAGAGCGATTGGAATGGACAGCCGAATTGGAGCTAAATTTTTAAAATCTTCTGTTGGTTTTGGAGGATCATGTTTCCAAAAAGACATCCTGAACCTGGTTTATATCGCAAAATCCTACGGATTGAATGAAGTGGCCGATTATTGGGAGCAGGTTATTATTATGAACGACCATCAAAAGCGTCGTTTTGCTAAAAATATTATTAAGACGTTATACAATACGGTTTCCGAGAAAAAAATTGCCTTTTTGGGCTGGGCTTTCAAAAAAGACACCAACGATACCCGGGAATCTGCAGCCATTTATGTAGCCGATGATCTATTGAGCGAGCAGGCAAATGTTTCAGTGTATGATCCTAAGGTAGAAGCGGAACAGATTTATTTTGATTTGAATTATCTGGAAACCCGTCAGGAATCTGAAAACAAAGCACGTGTTACGGTAATTACGGATCCGTATAAAACATGTGAAGGAGCTCATGCTATCGCCGTATTAACGGAATGGGATGAATTCAAAACGTATGATTGGCAGAGAATTTATGACGGTATGCTGAAACCGGCATTTGTTTTCGACGGAAGAAATTTATTGGATAAAAATAAACTTGAAAAAATAGGATTTGTTTATCAGGCTATCGGCTCATAAGCAACCGTATTGAAATATGGGGATTAAAATCGCAGTAATAGGATTAGGATATGTAGGCTTGCCCTTGGCACGTTTGTTCGCGACTAAGTATTCGGTAGTTGGTTTTGATATCAACAAAGAAAGAATAGCAGAGCTGAACAAAGGTATCGATGCAACATTAGAGGTAGACAATGATGTGTTGCGTTCCGTTTTGGTAGCACATCAAAGTGAAGGAAATGGGCTTTTCTGTTCTTATAATCTTGATGATATAAAAGAGTGTAATTACTATGTGGTAACGGTTCCTACCCCTGTGGATAAACACAATAGGCCCGATTTGACACCTTTGTATAAATCAAGCGAAACGGTTGGTAAAGTGTTGAAGAAAGGTGATATCGTAATTTACGAATCAACGGTTTATCCCGGAGTTACGGAAGAAGAATGCATCCCGGTGCTTGAGAAAGTTTCGGGCTTGAAATTCAACGTGGATTTCTTTGCCGGGTATTCACCGGAACGAATCAATCCGGGCGATAAAGAGCATACGGTTGAGAAAATCCTAAAAGTGACTTCAGGTTCCACACCTGAAATCGGTCAGAAAGTGGATGCTTTGTACAAAAGTGTGATCACAGCCGGCACCCATCTGGCACCAACCATAAAAGTTGCCGAAGCTGCCAAAGTTATCGAAAACTCACAACGGGACATCAATATTGCTTTCGTAAACGAATTGGCGAAAATTTTCAACATACTGGATATTGATACCCACGCGGTTTTGGAAGCCGCTGGAACGAAATGGAATTTTCTTCCTTTCCGACCGGGTTTAGTAGGCGGACATTGTATTGGTGTTGATCCTTATTATTTGGCACAGAAAGCACAGGAGCATGGCTATCATCCTGAAATCATATTGGCAGGACGTCGTCTGAATGACAGTATGGGTGAATATGTGGCGTCTCAGGTGGTGAAACTTATGATCAAAAAGAGCATCAAGGTGAACGGTTCTAAAATTTTAATGCTTGGAATTACTTTCAAGGAGAACTGTCCGGATGTGCGAAATACTAAAGTGGTTGACGTAGTCAATGCGCTGAAAGATTATGAAACTGCGGTGACAGTTTACGATCCTTGGGCTAATCCGGAAGAAGTAATGCACGAATACGGAATGAATACGGTTACTGAAATTCCAAACGAAAAGTTCGATGCTATCGTTTTAGGCGTTGCCCACAAAGAGTTCTTGGACATGGATTTCGCAGCCTTGAGAAAAGACAACAGTTTGTTGTTTGATGTAAAAGGAATTTTAGGGGAAAAAGCAGACGCTAAACTATAATAACCTTAAAAAGGGATTGCTTATGCAAAAAAAAGTGCTGGTTTTAGGAGTAGAACAGAATAATTTCCTGTCTTTTTTATATGGCACTTTAAAGAAAGCCTATCCGGATCTTATGGTTTCGGTTCCGAAGTATCATGAACTGTCCGATAAATCGAGTGTTAATGATTGGATGTACAACAACGAAGGACTTAAGCAACATCGTTCGCTGGTTTCTTTTGTTCAGGCCTTCTTTTCCGTATTGGTTTCAAAACATTTTTATCAGACTTTTTTTTTCATACTTGTTTTCGAACTGAAGCTTAAAAAAGCGGCGCATTTTTTTGTGGAAAGTGTAAAAGGGAAAGCTTTTTTTCTTACCAATGCTAATTTCAAAACCTACGATACTTTTCATTTTCATTATCTGCAATACAGTTACCTCAGAGAATTGTTTTTTGTGCCTAAAGGAAAGAAAATCGTCTGTTCGTTTTGGGGTTCCGATCTGATGCGTACTTCCGATACCTTTAACCATTATTTTGTTGGGAAAGCCCTGCGTAAAGCAACGGTCATTACCTGTCAGTCGTTGGAGATGCGCGAAATTCTGCTTTCCAAATTCGGGCGCGAGCTGTTGGATAAAGTAGTGGTGATTACTTTTCCGATCGATCAAAAGGTTTTCGATGGTATTGATTCGAAGCCCATGAATTCCGAGGCGCTTGAGGCTTTTAAAAAAGATTTTCAGTACGGAAACGATAAAATCAATGTACAGATCGGGCACAACGCCAATCCGCAGAACAATCATCTAAGCATACTTGAAGGATTCGAAAAAGTTTCCTTTAAAGACAAACTGCATCTTGTGGTGCATTTAGGTTACGGCATTTCTAAAGAAGAGAAGCAATCCTATACTAATTTGTTACATCAGCAATTAAATAAAACCGGAATTCCTTTTACACTTTCCGATGATTTTTTTGTGGACGATTCTCTTGTTTTTTCAAGACTGGCAACAGATATCTTTATTCATTTGCCGGTTTCTGACGCCTTAAGCGCCACGATGACCGAAATGTTATATGCCGGAAGTGTGGTGATCACCGGTTCCTGGCTTCCGTATAAAACCTTCAGAAAAATAGGGTTGCATTATCATGAGATTGAGGATTTTAAAGAACTTCCGGAAAAACTGAATTTTATTATGGCTAACTTAGATTCGGAAAGACAAAAATGCCAACAGAACCGAGCAGTAATCCGGGCCTATTTCTTCCGAAACGAAATAGCGGCAACCTGGGCGGAAATTCTTAATTGATGTCGAAAGAAATTAAAAATAAAGTCAAAAGCAGTCTGTTTTGGTCTTTTGCAGATCAGTTTGTAACACAGGTTGTTTTTATTCTTTTCAGTATATACCTGGCCAGGATATTATCGCCGGATATTTTTGGCGTGGTGGGCATGATAACCGTTTTCACTAATTTTGCCATACATTTTATCGACATGGGATTTGGAGTGGCACTTATTCAGAAGAAAGATGCCGATACGCACCATTATTCTTCCGTCTTTTGGCTGAACCTGTTTATCGGAATGTTGCTGTATGGCCTGTTTTTTTTAGCAGCTCCCTTTATCAGTACGTTTTACGATCATCCTGAATTAACCCTCTTGATCCGGGTGATTTGTCTCATTTTTATCATCAGTTCCCTCTCTTCGGTCCAGGCTAATTTAATGGTCCGTGAACTGGAATTCAAGCGAAAAGTAATTTACAATTGGATAGCCAATCTTATTGGATACGGTTTGGCCTTCTATCTGGCTTATAACGATTACGGAGTTTGGGCTTTGGTGGGCATGACACTAGCCACGGCCTTGGTTAACAGTGTGCTGTGTTGGTTTTTTTCAAAATGGCGACCGGAGTTTGTCTTTCATTGGAGTAAGATCAAAGAGTTGTCCGGTTTCGGTTTGAACGTTTTAGGCGACACCACGGTTAACTATTGGTCCAGAAACTACGATAATTTCATCATTGGAAAAGTATTGGGTAGTACCGATTTAGGGCTTTATTCCCGAGCTTATTCACTAATGATGCTTCCGATGCGAAACGTTACGGCTGTGATTTCCAGAGTATTGTTTCCGGCCTTTTCGAAAATTCAGGATGATGTTGCTAAAATACAAACGGCTTATCTTGAGGTGATTAAATACATAGCGGCCATTACTTTTCCTGCGATGGTCGGAATGTCTTTGGTTTCCAAAGAATTCGTTTTACTGTTTTTTGGTGCACAATGGAGTAAAATGATTCCTGTATTGTCATTGCTTTGTCTTTTAGGTGCGGTTCAGTCTATCGTCGCTCTAAACGGCCTGATTTATAATTCCCTGGGCAAAGCGAATATTGCTTTTAGAATATCCCTTGTCGTGAATCTGATTTTGATCATAACCTTTACCGTTTGCGTGCGTTATGGCATTTACGGGCTTTCATTGGGGTATCTTATCGTAGGAAGCCTTCTTTCCTGGCCGGTTTATCACATCGCCTTAAAACAGATAAACTTAACCGTACTGGACGTTCTTAAGCAATTAAAAGGCATTCTGATTTCACTAATGGTCATGGCTTTAACACTGCTTTTTCTCAATTATATATTGGATATTGACCCTTTGTTAGCTTTTGTGCTTAAAGTGATGGCGGGAAGTTTGGTATATTTACTGTTCGTTTTTATTTTTGAGAAGCCAATGGTTGTCCAGTTGAAAGCAAAAATCACGAAGTTCCGTAACAATGAAAAATAAGCCTCTTAAAATTGCCAGAGTTACTACTTTGCTCGATTTCGGAGGGCAGGAACAACAGTATTTGTCTTTTACGGAATGTAAGGACATGTTGAAAAACGACTATGTGTTTTCGGCAATCGGCCACGGAGGCTTTGCGGAAAAAACAATCAGAGAAAGAGGTTTTGAAGTACAGGTTTTCAATCAAAACCCCAGCATTTCCAATCTTAAGAATATCTGGTTGTTATGGAAATGGTTCCGAAAAATCAAACCCGATGTTGTTCATACGGCAGCGGCCGAAGCAAATTTCCATGCTGTAATCGCGGCAAGGCTTGCGGGTGTAAAAACAGTCGTAGCGGAAGAAATAGGTTTTCCTAACCATTCCCAAAAAGCCCGCTTCATTTTCAGGGCTGTTTACCGATGGACTAATAAAGTAATTTGTGTGTCGAAAGCGGTAAAAGCATTTTTAATCGAAATTGATGAGGTAAGGGAAGATAAAGCATTTGTTTTGTACAATCCGGTTTCCCAATTGGTTGCTGAGGGACATGAAAAACCGGAACAATTCACTATTGTATGCGTAGGCCGATTGGAAAAAGTAAAAAACCAGCAATTGCTCCTAAAAGCGTTTTCAGAATTAGACAATAAAGAAGCAAGACTCATCATGGTAGGAGACGGCCGCGAAAGAGCTTCTTTAGAACAACTCATAAATAAATTGAACCTCCAAAACAGGGTAACCATTACCGGGTTTTCTTCGGATCCCGGAGCGTATTTAACTGTGGCCCATTTGTTTGTGTTGCCGTCGTTGTCCGAAGGTTTCGGGATTGCAGCCGTAGAAGCCATGCAGCTGGGATTGCCGTGCCTGTGTTCAAATGTAGGCGGGATTCCGGAATTTGTGGTCGAAAATGAAACCGGCTGGCTTTTTGATCCTAAGGATGAAGCGGCTTTCAGTACGAAATTAAACGAAATCTGTGCCAAACCGATTGAGGAATTAAATCAGATTGGTGAAAAAGGAAGGCTTTTTGTAAAAGATACTTTCACACCGGAAAAATATGCGGTAGCACTAGAGAATTTTTACCAGGAATTGCAATGATACGAGTGTTGAACATAGTGGAAACTATCGGTTATGGTGGTGTGGAACGACGTCGGTTGTCGATGGCCAAACTGTTGGACAAATCCAGGTTTGAACTCAAAATCATCTGTACCAAAACAGAAGGTAATTTCGCAGACGAAATCAGGGCGCAGGGTGTCGAAGTTATAGAAGTAGGCATTTTAAAACAGCCGTTCGATTTCAAGCACCATGAAAAAGTAAAGGCTATCATTGAAGATTTTCAGCCGCACATTATCCACGGAGCGGTTTTTGAAGGCGTAACCATGGCAGTACTCAACGGTTTTTCAAAGAAAGTGCCCATCATTATCGCCGAAGAAACCTCCGATCCGCAAAACAGAAGCTGGAAAGGAAATTTGCTGATGAAAGCTTTTTGCACCATGTCGGATGCCGTAGTAGGTGTGTCACCCGCGACTATAGCCTATCTTCTTGAAAAATTGAGAATCAGGAAATCCAAAGTGCATCTGATTACTAATGGCGTAGCATTGCCGGAAAAGGTTTCACCGGAAGAAGTTGAAAAATTACGAACAGATTTAGGCCTGAACGAAAACCATATTATCATCGGTTCGGTCGGAAGAATGCTCAGTGACGCGAACAAACGCTTCTCAGATTTGATTAAAGCTTTTGCCGTTGTGGTTTCCCAAAATCCTGATGCACGACTTGTTTTGGTGGGTGAAGGAAATGAAAAACCGAACTATATTGCCCTTAGTGAGGAATTGGGCATCAGCGATAAAGTTGTTTTTGCCGGTTATCAGAACGAAGTGTCTAAATATTATGAACTCTTTGATGTGTTTTCTTTAGTATCTTCACACGAATCGTTCGGGTTGGTTTTAGCCGAAGCCATGCTGCATCATCTTCCAATCGTAGCGACCAATGTAGGCGGAATGCAATATATTGTAGTCGATGGAGGAACCGGTTTTCTGGTGGAAAAATACGATGTAGATGCCATTGCAGACCGACTTAAAAAATTATGTGACGAGGTTCCGTTGCGGAAACAAATGGGCGAAAAAGGGTTTCAGCGGGCAATCGAAAACTATACAGAAGAACGTTACGTGCAACAGGTAGGGGAATTGTACGATAAGCTGTTAAAGAAGAAGGGGTTGTGAAATACAGCTTCAAACTAAACGAAATCGGTTGAAATCATACCAGTAATAATCAATACTTTTACGGAAGCAGAATTTCCGAGCGCATGAATACAGTTCACCATAACATCCTTTTTATCACCTGGGACGGCCCACAAACCAGCTATATGGAAGGCCTTTTTATGCCCATTTTTAAGGAGGTTTCCAAAACCGATACAGCGGATTTTCATGTGATTCAGTTCACTTGGGCGGATCAGTCCAAAAATGAAAAGGTGTCTGAGGTTGCAAATCATTATGGTATAAAATACACACCGGTTAAAATCCATAGAAAACCAAATAGTGTACTAGGAACTTTTTACACCTTGCTTAAAGGCGTGAAGTTCATCGACAACTATATTAAGGCTAACAAAATTTCCATAGTTATGCCCAGAAGTACGATGCCGGCCGTAATGGTAAACCGGCTCAAGCTTCAAAATTGCAAAATCCTTTTCGATGCCGACGGGCTTCCTTTGGAAGAACGGGTAGATTTTGCAGGACTGTCCCAAAAAAGCGGGCAGTACCGTTGGCTGAAAAAAGAAGAAATCAAACTTAAAATAAAAGCCGACGGAATTATTACCCGTTCGCAGAAAGCAATCGAAGTTCATCTTGATGAAATAGGGGAAAGGTACAGGGAGAAATTCTCTGTGGTGTATAATGGCAGGGATGTTTCTTTTTTTAAGCCTTCCGCAGATGTCGGGTTTCGCGAGACCATCGGCATAAAACCGGATGATTTTGTTTTTGTGTACTGCGGTTCTCTTGGGCCTCAATACAGTTGGGAGGAAATGATGCTGATTTTCGAACAATTCCACAGTAAAAGGCAAAATTCCAAATTCTTGATCGTGTCCGGGAATGATGATTATGCAAAAGAACGCATTCCGTCTTCCTTAAAAAAACATGTTATAGTCAAAAAAGTACCGTTTCAGGAAGTGTCGAACTATTTAAATTGTGCCGATGTCGCCTTTGCGCTTCGACAACCGACTTTCAGTATGCAGGGCGTTGCGCCGATTAAATTAGGGGAATACCTGCTCATGGGACTTCCGTCGATTGCCTCCAAAGGAATCGGTGATACGGAAACCTTGCTGCAAAATACACCGGATTGTTATCTTTTTGATCATGAGAATCAAAAGGCAGTTGAAGAAGCGGTGCTATTTGCTTTACAATCGGATAAAAAAAGAGCAGAACAAGCCATACGAACAGCCGCTTTGCAGTATTTTTCCCTTGAAAGAAGTGCGATGAGTTACCTAAATGCTTTTCAGAAACTATGAAAGTCCTCTACTTTACCAAATACAGCCGATTAGGAGCCAGCAGCCGTTTGAGAAGCTACCAGTATTTTCCTTTTTTGGAAGCGAAAGGGATTGCGGTTTCGGTAAGTCCGCTTTTTAATGACGCGTATTTAGAGCATCTGTACAGCGGTAAAAAATCTATAATGACGGTTTTGCTGGCGTATCTGAAGCGCTTTTTTGTGTTTTTTACGGTTTTCCGCTATGATAAAGTTGTTATTGAGAAAGAACTGTTCCCTTATTTGCCGCCGTTGTTTGAAAGAATCCTTGCTTTTTTAGGGATTAAATATATTGTGGATTACGACGATGCGATTTTTCATAATTATGATTTAAGCACCAATAAGGCAATCCGTTTCTTTTTGAAACATAAAATCGATACCGTAATGAAATGCGCCGGGACAGTAGTGGCCGGAAACAGTTATCTGGCATCAAGAGCTTTGCAATCCGGTGCGGTCAATGTGGTTGTTTTGCCTACGGTTATTGATATTTCACGATATGAAGTGAAACAAAAGCAGGATCATGAAGAAATTGTAATCGGTTGGATCGGTTCGCCTTCCACGTATAAATATGTGAAAACAATTTTGCCGGTAATTGAAAAATTATCTACAAACTACTCAATTGTTTTTCAGGTGATTGGAGCGAAAGAAACTTATAAGGGACCAGCAAAAGTTGAATTTCTGGACTGGAGCGAAACATCCGAAGTAAACTTGATTCAACAATTCGATATAGGTATCATGCCGCTTGAAAATTCGCCTTGGGAACAAGGGAAATGTGCCTATAAACTGATACAATATATGGGCTGCGGTATACCGGTTGTGGCTTCTCCGGTAGGGATGAACAGTGAAGTGGTGCATCAGGAGAATGGTTTTTTGGCCGACAGGGAAGAGCAGTGGTATCAGGCTTTTGAAAAACTAGTGCTGGATGCCACATCAAGAAAAACATTGGGAGCAAACGGAAGAAAGAAAGTCGAGGAAGCGTTTTCGCTGCAAAAAGCTTCTCAGAAAATCATAGCGCTATTAGAAGATTAAATTGTACTTTTAATTCTACGCGATTAATTAAAACTTAGGGAATTTGGACATTATTTTTATTCTGATCATACTGGTGGCCGGTTTTGGATTCGCTTCCGTTTTTAAAAAGGAATTGGGGAATTCCAACACGGAAACGCTGAAAAAGCTGTGGCTGTACCACATTATTTTCGGGATATACTATTGTTTCTTTGTTCAGGGGGATGCCATCGGGTACTGGAAAGTCGCTCAGGAAATGACGATCGAAGACTTTCAGGAATATATCGTAGAACAAAAAGGAACCTACTTTTTATTTGCCCTTAATTATTATCCGGCCAAGATCCTGGGTTTGTCGTATTTATCAGGAACGATGTTTTATACGTTTCTGGGATTTATGGGACTGACTTTTTTTTACGTTACGGCATATAAAACCGTGCCGTTTAATTCCAAGTTTAACGGGTATAAGTTGTTTCCGCTGGTGTTTTTTATGCCGAACCTGCACTTCTGGAGCTGTGGTGTCGGAAAGGATACCTTGCTTTTTCTCTGTATCGGAATGTTTGTCTACGGTATTTTAAACGTCGGCAGGCGCTTGCCCTTGCTTTTGTTTGCCTTGGGGCTTTCCTATTTTATCCGACCACACATTACCTTGTTTTTAGTAGTCTCCTTTGGACTTTCGTATGTGATGAGTTCAAAAGTGTCCGGAACACAACGCGTGTTGTTTTCATTGGTTTTGATTGGCGTCGGCATCGCGATTCTGCCTTCTGTTATGGAATTTGCCAAAATCGAGGAAACGACCATCGACAGTTTTGAACAGTTTTCAGAAAAGAAAGCCAATTTACTCAGTCGGGCCAGTTCCGGATCCCGTATCGATATTTCCTCGTACCCATTTCCGTTGAAAGTGTTCACGTTTTTGTACCGTCCGTTATTTTTCGATATAAACGGAATACCTGCGGCGATTGCCTCACTGGAGAATTTAGTCTTATTGATCATATCGTTCAGGATTTTCAGGTCGAATCCGATACAAATCTTCAAAGCCGCTCCTTTTGCGATCAAAGGACTGGTTTTTTTTCTGATTATCGGAACCCTGGCCTTTTCACAATCACTTGGTAACCTTGGTATTATGATCCGCATGCGGAACATGTTCCTCCCGGGATTGCTTATCTTTATCCTTTGGGCGTTTTCCTATCAGAAAGAACTTTTACAGAAACATAAGTAATGGAGCCGCAACGTAAAAAAAGTAATTGGTTTTTCTTAGCCTTTTTATTTGGCTACCACATGCTTTTTACCGTTTTGACCTATCGGTTTTTTAAGGAAAATGGAGGTGACGCTTCGTTTTATTGGCTGCAGCATCAAGAGGCAAAGCATCAAGACTGGTTTTTCTATTTTGACTACGGATCCCACTTTTTACAGTTCCTGAATTATCCTTTGGTTGCGTATTTCGGCTGGGATATTTCGGCTGGATTTTTTATTTACAGTTGTGTCGGGTTTTTGGGAATTGTGCAGTTTTACCGGTTGCTTAATTTTTGTATTGAAGATAAGCTTAGTTTTTTCGGAATCAACTTTTTGTCTTTGGTGGTATTGCTTCCGAATCTTCATTTCTGGACGGCAATGCTCGGTAAAGAGGCGCTGTGTTTCTTGTTTCTTACCACAATACTGTTACAATTGTCAAAAGAAAATTTCAAATCGGTTTCCTTGGGGTTGTCCTTGTTTTTTCTGATTGTCATACGGCCGCATATCGCTTTAATGTTGTTTTTCAGTATTTATACCGGCTATCTTTTCTTCGGAAAATGGAGCGTTAAAATAAAGATTTGGTCAACCGCTGTTGCCTTATTGTTGTTTTCAGGCTTGTTTTACATGTTTTTACAGCTTTCGAAAATCAAACGATTCGATTGGGAACGGATCCAGCGTTTTAATGAGTATTCGTTGTTATCGTTCAAAGATTCCGGGACGTATGTGCCAATTATTGAGTATTCCTATCCTTATAAAGTATTTACCTTTTTTTTCCGGCCGCTTTGGCAGGAAGTGCCGGGTCTTTTTGGTTTGGCAGTAGGGATTGAAAACCTTTTGGTACTGTTTTTACACATAATTGCGTTACTGATTGTTGTCGTATATTACCGTAAGATTGATTTTCCGTTGCTTTTTAAAATTATCCTGTGTTTTGCGATAATTTCGGGGGTATTGATAGTGCAGCGTTATTCTGGGTTTGGTATTTTTGCGCGCACAAAAATTATGATACAGCCATTTGTACTGGTTGTTGTTTGCTCGATCATTGCACAGTTCAAAACCAAAATTGTAAGCCGATAAAATGAAAAAACTCATCCGCATCACCACGATTCCGCTTTCTCTTGAGAAATTACTTGAGAATCAGTTGCGTTTTATGAATGGTTTTTATGAAGTAATCGCGGTTTCATCAGAAGGAGAGCGATTGAAAGCCTTCGGGGAAGAGCAAGGTGTGCGAACATTCGAGCTAGGAATGACCCGAAAAATAACGCCGTTTCAGGATTTGAAAGCCGTTTGGAAACTCTACTGGTTTTTTAAAAAAGAAAAGCCGTTTATTGTACACAGCCATACACCAAAAGCCGGAATAGTGGCGATGTTAGCCGCAAAATTAGCCGGAGTACCGAACAGATTGCATACCGTGGCCGGGCTGCCATTGCTGGAAACCACTGGGCTGAAAAGAAAAATTCTGGGATTAGTGGAAAAGATAACGTATGCTTGTGCGACAAAGGTTTATCCAAATTCAAAAGGTTTGTTGACGATAATAGAGCAAGAAAAATTCTGCCGACCGGACAAATTGAAAGTCATTGGTCAGGGAAGTTCCAACGGTATAGATGTAAAGTATTTCAATCCCGATGCGATTGGAGAAGAGGCTAAAAGACAACTCAAACATGAATTAGGAATTGAACCAAATGATTTCGTATTCCTTTTTGTAGGCCGGATCGTGACGGATAAAGGCATCAACGAATTAATAAAAGCCTTTGCCCGACTTTCCAAGGAAAATAAAAGCGTGAAATTACTGTTGGTAGGCCCAACCGAGAAAGAATTGGATCCGCTGTCACCTGAAACGGAACAATTGATAAATACTATGAAAAGTATACGCACGGTAGGTTTTCAAAAAGATGTCCGTCCTTATTTTGCGGTAAGCGATTGCCTGGTTTTTCCAAGTTACCGTGAAGGGTTTCCAAATGTGGTGATGCAGGCCGGAGCGATGGGATTGCCCTCAATTGTAAGTGATATAAACGGATGTAATGAAATTATTCTTTCCGGCGAAAACGGAATCATCGTAAAGCCGAAATCGGTTTCGGAATTATATGAAGCTATGGGTAAGATGCTTGGTGATAGTCAGTTGTACAATGCAATGCATCAACAGGCAAGAACGATGATAGTGAGCCGGTATCAGCAATCCACGGTTTGGGATTTGATTTTAAAGGAATATAAACTATTGGAAGACAATGTATAAAGCCTGGTGTAAACGATTTTTGGATCTGATGTTCTCCTTAGTGGGGCTTTTGGTGTTGAGTCCGATTTTTTTGCTTGTCACCGCTGGGCTTTTTGTTGCCAATAGCGGGAAGCCGTTTTTTTGTCAGTGGCGCCCGGGAAAAGACGAGCAGCTTTTCAAAATCATCAAGTTTAAAACCATGAACGACAAAAAGGATGCTGATGGCAAACTTCTTCCGGATGCCGACCGTTTAACCGTTGTCGGGAAACTAGTAAGAAAAACTTCTTTGGATGAAATCCCGCAATTGATCAATGTGATGAAAGGCGATATGAGTCTGATTGGTCCCAGGCCATTGTTGGTGGAGTATCTTCCGTTGTATAATGACTCACAGCGAAAAAGGCATAATGTCCGTCCGGGAATTACGGGATGGGCTCAGGTGAATGGCAGAAACGCCATCAGTTGGGAACAGAAATTTGAATACGATATTTGGTATGTTAACAATATTTCACTAAAATTGGATACCCTTATACTGCTGAAAACGATTCAGAAAGTTGTAAAAAGAGAAGGAATCTCAGGTGAAGCCGTTGCAACCGCCGAACCATTTAAAGGAAACTGATGATGTATTTATACGGGGCCAGCGGCCACAGCAAGGTTATTGTTGATATCATAAAAGAACTTAAAGGCGTTATTGAGGCCGTTTTGGACGATTATCCCAAGACGGATTCGATTTACGGGCTGCCGGTTATGCATCCATCCGCTGCCGGTTTAAAGAAAAATGATACCCTGATTATTTCCATAGGCGATAATTCGGTACGGAAAAAAATCGCACAACAGTTGGAAGTGACATTCACTACTGCAGTGCACCCTTCAGCAATTGTCTCAGAAAGTGCTTCACTTGGCGAAGGATCGGTGGTGATGCCTAATGCAGTGGTTAATGCCTTTTCGGAAATAGGGAAACACTGTATTATTAATTCCGGTGCGATAGTGGAACACGATTGTAAACTGGAAGATTTTGTTCATATTTCACCCAATGCGGCTTTGGCCGGGAATGTAAATGTAGGAGAAGGCAGTCAGGTAGGGATTGGAGCTTCCGTTATTCAGGGAGTAACCATTGGAAAATGGGCCGTAATCGGTGCCGGGACGGTTGTTCTTAAAGATGTGCCGGATTATGCGGTTGTGGTAGGGAATCCCGGAAAGGTAATTAAGAATTTGAAACCGTAAACACATGGCAAAACGCCTTTTTGATATCTTTTTTTCATTGACCGCTTTACTGCTTTTGGGTTGGCTTATCCTTTTAGGCTGGGTAGTAGCGACAATCGATACAAGGGCAAATGGTTTCTTTTTACAGCAACGGGTGGGGCAATACGGGAAACTTTTTACCATCATTAAGTTGCGGACCATGTGTTTTGAGAACGGAACAGGTTCCATATCAAAAGCCGGGGCTTTTCTCAGAAATTCAAAAATTGATGAATTGCCACAGTTTTTAAATGTTTTGATAGGCGATATGAGTGTGGTGGGACCGCGTCCGGACATTCAGGGTTATTACGATGTGTTGCAAGGAGAAGACAGAAAAGTACTCGAATTAAAACCCGGCCTTACCAGTGAAGCCTCGCTTAAGTATTTTAACGAAGAAAATATTCTCAACTCAAAACATGATCCGTTGCAGTATAACGATACGGTGATTTTTCCCGATAAAGTAAAAATGAATCTCGAGTATTATTACAACAGGTCATTTTTTACTGATCTTAAAATTGTTTTGAAAACAGTATTGCGGAAATTCTAGCAGTTGTTATCTGCAAATGCTTACAAAAAAATACTTAAATTTGCAGTTAAACCCCAAAGAATAAATATAACTACTTAAAAATGAGTAATCAGAAGATATGGCTTTCTTCTCCTCACATGGGGGGAAGAGAACAGTTTTATATAAATGAAGCTTTTGCCGCAAATTGGATTGCACCACTTGGACCGAATGTGAGTGGTTTTGAATCGGATTTAGAGCAATATCTTGACCATAATGTTTTTGTTGCCGCTCTAAGTTCAGGGACAGCAGCGATACATCTGGGACTGATACTGCTTGGCGTGGGAAAAGACGATGAGGTGATTTGTCAAAGCATGACTTTTTCAGCTTCTGCTAATCCTATTCTTTACCAGGGAGCTATTCCGGTTTTTATTGACAGTGAAGCAGATACCTGGAACATGTGCCCAAAAGCATTGGAAGAAGCAATACTTGACAGGATAAATAAAGGAAAAAAACCAAAAGCCATTATTGGAGTGCATTTGTATGGTATGCCGTTCAAAGTAGATGAGATTCTTGAGATAGCTAATAAGTATGATATTCCGGTATTGGAAGATAGTGCAGAGGCCTTAGGAAGTTCTTATAAAGGACAGAAATGCGGGACTTTTGGAGCGTTGGGCGTTTTATCGTTCAACGGAAATAAGATTATTACCACTTCAGGAGGTGGGGCACTTGTGGCCCATTCACAGCAAAACAAAGAGAGAGCTGTTTTTTTTGCCACGCAGTCCCGGGACAACGCCCCTCATTACCAGCACAGTGAAATAGGGTACAATTACAGGATGAGCAATATCTGCGCCGGGATTGGCAGAGGGCAGATGGAAGTTTTGGATGCGCATGTGGCTTTAAGAAGAGCGATGCATGTTTTTTATGTCGATTTTTTTTCCGATATTGAGGGAGTAACTGTTCTTAAGGAGCCTTCATCGGATTATTTTTCAAATCACTGGTTGTCTGCCATTGTTATGCAGGAAGACGTGATTGGCAAATCTGCGGAAGATTTGCGACTGGCATTGGAAAAGGAAAATATTGAGTGCAGGCCTTTGTGGAAGCCGATGCATCTCCAACCGATTTTCAGCCAATATCCGTATTATGGCGGTGAGATTTCAGAAACCTTGTTTAAGAAAGGGCTTTGTCTTCCGTCAGGTTCAAATTTGACCGACCAGGACCGGGAAAGAATTGCTGGTGCATTGAAAACGTTTTTTAAGAACTAAAAGACCAAATTATTTTAAAGTGATTACTTTTTCCAAGATACAATTTAGAAGTGCTGTCAAGCAGGCGCTATGGGGAAGCAGTTTTAGATTTGACATAAAAAATTTAAGCTATTTACCACGCTGGATTATTTTGTCCATCGATATCGTAATGGTGGTATTGGCGGCATTTTTAGGACATATACTGTTGAAAGGTATTGGTCTGGACTTTTTTCTGAATGAAAATGTTTATGCACTGAGTGTGCTTTATTTCGTTGTAACACTTTTTTTCTTCTGGACTTTCAGGACATATTCCGGGATTATAAGGCTTTCCACGTTTATTGATGCGGTGAAGCTTTTTATGGCGCAATCCTCAACCTTTCTTTTTCTGTTGTTGCTGAATACTTTTTTCGAAGTGATCCGAGGGGAAAAACTGTTTCTTAACACCCGTCTTTTCATAACGGTTTTATTGTCGTTTTGTTTTCTTTTATTGTACAGAATCGTTGTGAAACAGTTGTTTGAACATTATCTGGATGAAAGTCTTAACAGTAAACTGGTACGTTCGTTAATTTACGGTGCCGATGCCAATGCGATTTCAGTTGCCAACGCTTTACGATTGGAGAGCCCGGCAAGGTTTAAAGTGGTAGGTTTCATTGATAAGGAAAATAAGAATACCACCAAAAGAATACTGGATTTACCGATTTTAAACGAAAGAAGAAGAATTCCGGTATTGTTGCGTTCCAACGGTGCAGAAGCACTTATTGTAGCGGACAAAACATTAACTAAGCAGGAAAAGCTGGCCATAGTGGACGACTGTCTTGAAAACAATTTTAAAGTGTTTTCCATTCCTAAGATTACGGATTGGGAAGACCGTGACGATATCTCAAAAAATATTCAGAATTTCCAGATTTTGGATTTGTTGGAACGACAGCCAATTGAGCTGGACGATCAGGCGATTTCAAGTAAAATCAAAGGCAAAACCGTACTGATTACCGGAGCTGCAGGTTCCATCGGAAGTGAAATTGTATGGCAGGTGCATTCGTTTGCCCCTGCAAAGATTATCCTGATTGACCAGGCCGAAACCCCGTTACATCATTTAACCCTCGAAATCGAGAAGTTGAAATCCAAAACATCGGTTCGTTCCATTATCGCCGATGTCCGTGATTTTAAAGTGATGGAATCGGTCTTCAAAACGCATAAGCCGCATTTGGTGTATCACGCAGCGGCCTACAAACACGTACCATTGATGGAGGTAAATCCTTCCCAGGCCATTTTTACCAATGTTTTAGGAACTAAAAATCTTGCCGATTTGTCCGTGGCTTACAACATTGAACGTTTCGTGATGGTTTCCACTGATAAAGCGGTTAATCCGAGTAACGTAATGGGGGCCAGTAAGCGAATTGCGGAGAAATACGTTCAGTCCTTATATCTTTATTTAAGCCGTACAGGTGTCCTGACAACGAAATTCATAACCACCCGATTTGGGAATGTTTTGGGTTCTAACGGATCGGTTGTTCCGTTGTTTACCGAGCAAATTGCAAAAGGCGGGCCGGTAACGATTACGCATCCGGAAATTATCCGTTACTTTATGACTATTCCCGAGGCCTGTCAATTGGTTTTGGAAGCGGGTGCCATGGGTAAAGGCGGAGAGATTTATATTTTTGATATGGGCAAACCGGTTAAAATAATTGATTTGGCGACCAAGATGATCCGTCTGGCGGGGCTTCGACCGGAAAAAGATATCAAAATACAGATTGTAGGGCTTCGTCCCGGTGAAAAATTATACGAAGAGTTGCTTAATGATACCGCCAAAACACTTCCGACACACCACGAGAAAATCATGGTTGCCGAAGATGTTTCCGATAATTATGAGGAACTCGAAAAGAAAGTAGACGAATTAATAGCCATAGCAAGAGGGTTTTTAGCCGAAGAAATTGTTTTGAAAATGAAAGAAATCGTTCCGGAGTTCCGTAGTATGAATTCCACTTACGAGTCGTTGGACAAGTAGTGAAATCGATTTTTGTTTCAAAATGGCGTAAACCCATATATTTGTAAAAAATTGCAGCATATGAAGTTGGTAAAACCAGCCCATTTTTTCTTTTTAGCCGTTCTTTTCAGTACGCTCTTTTCTTGTGCATCAAGGAAAGATATGGCGTATCTGTATGAAGGGGAAAACAAAGGGAAAGAATCAAAAGACAGTAACTCAAAAGATACTAATTCAAAAGAGAAAGAATCGAAAGCTACGGCTTATGAGCCTTTCATACAGAAAGACGATTTATTGCACATCACCGTTTCGGCTGAAAATCCGGAAGTGGCAGCACCCTATAATCTAAAAGCAGTTTCTGTTGATGGTGCAACCGGATCAGCAACCACTGGTCAAAACCATCTGGAGGCGTATCTGGTAGATAAAAACGGAGAGATCGATTTTCCACAGTTGGGCAAAATTAAACTGGCCGGACTTACACGTCTGGAAGCCGTTGAGAAAATAAAGACCGCTTTAACCGATTACATCGTAAACCCAACCGTTTATATCCGACTGGTGAATTTTAAAGTATCCGTTTTAGGGGAAGTGACGCGTCCGGGTGTACATTCGGTTGCCGGTGAGAGAATGACATTGTTGGAAGCTTTAAGTCTTTCCGGAGATTTGACGGTTTACGGGAAAAGGAAAAATATCATGGTGATCCGTGAAAAAGAAGGTGTGAAAACAATCGGGAAAGTAGATATTACCAATCCGGATTTTATCAATTCCCCGTATTATTACCTTTCCCAAAACGATGTGGTTTACGTAGAACCTAACAAGGTTAAAATGAATGCTTCTACGGTTGGACCTAATATTGCGGTAGGCTTGTCAGTAGTGTCTATGGCGATTGGAATTGTTTTATTATTGATAACAAAATAAGCCGATGCAGGAGGATTTTACAGAAAAAGACAACCCGTTCGATAACGGTTTAAACCTACAGGAGCAAATCCATTATTACATCCGTAACTGGAAATGGTTTTTCCTGAGTGTTTTTTTGGTGTTGTCTACGGCCTACATCTATCTCCGTTATTCCATTCCGCAGTATAAAGCGGCGACGACGCTTATGCTTAAAGACGAAAAACGGGGCGGCGTGGAATCCGAGCAATCCGCTTTTTCCGACTTGGGCGTTCTTGCGAGTGTAAAAAGTAATCTTGATAACGAAATTGAAGTGATCAAATCCCTTACGATGATCAAATCTACGGTAAAGGAATTGGGACTTAATGTGTCTTATATCAACGAGGGTAGGGTTAAATCTGAAGAATTATACCGAAAAACCCCTGTGAATTTTATTTTCTCCCGCCTTCATGAGCAATACGAAGAAAGCACAATTGTCTATAAAATTGTCAGTGAGACTTCTTTAACTTTTTTACTGTTGGACAGAGAGGAAAACGTAAAAGGGAAGTACCATTACGGGGAAACCATTCATTTAAAAGAAGGCGATGCGGTTGTTTTAGGGACGCCGGCCAAGAAAAACTTTAAGGAGAATCCTTTTAAGGTAATGATCATGGTACGCCCTGTGGGAGCTGTAGCCGGAACTTTTAAGAGCCGACTGAACATTGCCAAAATAGGCGAACGAACCAGTGTGGTGGAACTATCCATCGTAGATCCGGTTCGGGAGAAAGCCGAAGATTTCCTAAACGGGCTTATCAAAGTGTACAACGAAGATGTGGTGAATGATAAAAACCTCGTTTTCGAAAACACCTCAAGATTCATCAACGAAAGGTTGCGAATCATCGCCGGGGAACTCGAAGATGTGGAAAAAAACACTGAAAATTTCAAACGATCGCATCATGTTACCGATATCGCTTCCGAGGCAAGTTTGTTTTTGGCCAATGCCAGCGAATTTGAAAGAAAAGAAATCGAAACGGAAACCCAGCTGAAAGTGGTGGCTACGATGATGGATTACGTAAAGGAAAACGATAAAGCCGAACTGATCCCCACCAATGTTTTAACTTCCGATGCTAACGCGTCCGGTCTTATCGATCAGCACAATCAGTTGGTTTTGGAACGCAACCGCTTGTTGAAAAATGCGGCGCCTAAAAACGTGGTTATCCAAACGATTGATAAAAAAATTGAAGCTTTAAAACTAAACATTCAATCCAGTTTGGCCCGCCTGAAATCGTCGCTTCAGATCAAAAAGCAGGACCTGGCCTATCAAAACGCTATTTTTAACGGTAAGATTTCAAAGATTCCAACGATAGAACGCGAATCCAAAGTGTTGGGCCGTCAGCAGCAAATCAAAGAATCCCTTTATTTATATTTATTGCAGAAGAGAGAAGAGACAGCTATTTCTTTAGCAGTTACGGCTCCCAATGCCAAAGTGATCGATCCGGCCATTTCTTCTAAAGCACCGATTGCGCCGCAAAAAGGATCGATTTATTTGATGGCGTTTGCCATAGCCCTGATTCTGCCTTTCAGTATTTTGTATTTGTTGCGAATGATGGACAATAAGGTGAAAGGGCGTCATGACGTGGAAAGTAAGCTGTCCATTCCGTTTTTGGGGGATATCCCGACTTCGCAATCGCATGAAGAAGTCATTGAAGCTAATAGTCGTTCCAATTCGGCGGAAGCGATCCGTATCATCCGTACGAATCTCGAATTCATGCTGAATCAGGTGCCGGACAACGAGGCAAAAACGATATTCGTTACTTCCACTTTACCGAAAGAAGGTAAAACGTTCGTTGCAGTTAATTTAGCCTGTACGATAGCGCTTTCAGGTAAAAAAGTATTGTTGATCGGTATGGATATCCGTAATCCGAAACTGGAAGATTATCTTCATTTGCCAAAAGAAGGAGTCACCAATTATCTGTCCGGTAAAGATGTGGATTTAGATTCGCTCATTCACAAAATTCCGAACTATAATGAGTTTTATGTGTTGCCTTCCGGAGTGATTCCGCCAAATCCTGCCGAATTGCTGATGAGTCAGAAAGTGGGAAGGCTGTTTGAAAAGTTTAAAAAGGAATTCGATTACATTATCGTGGATACGTCTCCGGTGCATCTGGTGACCGATACCATGCTGATTTCCCATCATGCACATTCTTTTATTTATGTGATACGTGCTAATTATCTGGATAAGCAATTGCTTCGAGTACCTTATCAGCTATATAAAGAAAAGAAAATGCCGAACATGTCGATTCTTCTGAACGATACCAACATCCAACGCGGTTATGGTTATGGCTACGGTGCTTACGGCTATGGTTACGGTTACGGTGTTGAGGTTGAAAAGAAAAGCTGGTTACAGCTTCTGAAAGATAAATTATTTAAAAAAGAGGTCTAAATGGACCTCTTTTTATTTGAATGTACTATTGTTTTTCATCGCTTCGATTAACGGAAGCGGATCTTTAATTTTGATTTTCTTCGAAAAAGCTTCGATATGGTTTTTGTGGTGAATGTCTGATCCGGTAAAATCGATCATGCCTTTTTTGAGCAGTTTTTTTGCTATTTCCGCTACTTCAGGCCCGTAATACCCCATAGTGGATAAAAGGTTGAGTTGAAACAGGCAGCCCGCTTTTTTAAGTTTTTTGTATTCCGAAAAATTCTTGTGGTAATAGGCATATCGCTCGGGATGTGCCAATACAGGCGTGTATCCGGCCAACTGCAATTGAAATAACGTATCTAAAAGCTGTAATGGCGGATTCAGATAGGAAATCTCCACCAACACGTAGTTGTCTTTTAATGTTAACAGCGAACCCGACTGATACAGTCTTGTGAAATTCTCATTGATCATGTATTCCGAAGCGGTTCTCAACTCAAGTTTAGCGGTCAGTTCCGGGGAAAGTCGTTTGACGTCTTCGTATTTTTGAAGAATGGATTCACGGGTGTTGTCCCAGACATGTTCAATGGTATGCGGTGTGGTAATAATTTTTGAAAAACCGAGATTCAGCATCGATTGCATCAGATAGTTGGAATCTTCTATTGTTTTTGCCCCATCGTCTATCCCAAAAAGAATATGGGAATGGATATCCACATAATCATTGGGAATCAATTCTTTTAATAACGGTTTGGATTTAAAAATGGAAAACATGCTGCAAAGGTAGAAATTTTTTGTTTTTTTCGGGTTCCGGTCTGAGGTTTCAAGATGTTTTGCGATAAAAAAAAGTTACATTTTTTACTAAGAAATTAGTTTTGTAACAAGTTTGTTGCCGGATTATGATTAAAGGGCATCGGAGCGGAATAAGAAGGTTATTTTGCAACCCTTAAATTTGTTCAGTCCTTAAAATAGTTTAATTTTGAAAGTTTATAAGATATGGATTGCTAATAATGGAAAAGAAAAGCTTTGGTGAAGAAGAATGGCTTTATGAAATAGGGCCGAAAAACAAATTTTTTTCCCTGAATCTAAAGGAGGTTTGGCGTTATCGGGATTTACTGATGCTTTTTGTAAAACGTGATGTGGTTACGGTTTATAAGCAGACTGTTTTGGGGCCGTTATGGTATTTGATACAGCCTTTGTTCACCTCTATAATTTTTACGATTATTTTTAACAATGTGGCCGGTATTGCCACAGGAACCGTTCCACCTTTTTTGTTCAATTTAGGCGGTGTAATGGTGTGGAATTATTTTACCTCTTGTTTGAATGATACCTCAGATACGTTCAAAAAGAATGCTTCGGTTTTCGGAAAAGTGTATTTCCCGAGACTGATTGTACCACTTTCCATAGTGGTGTCCAATCTGCTGAAGTTTGCCATTCAGTTTTTTGTTTTTATCGGCTTTTATATCTTTTTTGTTTTCAGAGGAATGCCAATGGAATTATCGGCAAAGGTGTTGTTTTTTCCTTTTTTGGTAGCCATAATGGGGATTTTAGGCTTAGGCCTGGGCATGATTATTTCGTCGTTAGTAACCAAATACAGGGATTTAAGTTTTTTGGTAACTTTTGGTGTTCAGTTGTTGATGTATGTATCGGCAGTGATGTACCCTATGGAGCTGATAAAGCAAAAAATGCCGCAATTCGGATGGTTGATTGAATACAATCCTTTGGCTTATGTAGTGGAAACTTCCCGTTATTTATTGTTGAATCAGGGCACGGTTTCAATTGGAGGATTGTGTTATACCGTAGCCGTAACCTTAGGGGCCTTCTTATTCGGGCTTGTGATTTTTAACAGAACGGAAAAGAATTTTATCGATACCGTGTAAAATCCTGCGAGATAGGGTTTGTAATGTAAACTATATTGATTAGTGAGTAATAAAGACATCATATTAAAAGTTGAAAATATATCCAAGCAGTACCGTTTAGGAACTGTTGGGACAGGTACGTTAAGCCATGACTTAAACCGTTGGTGGCATGCCTTATGGGGTAAAGAAGACCCGTATCTGAAAGTAGGGGAAACCAACGATAGAAGTTCAAAAGGCAGCAGCGATTACGTTTGGGCATTGCAGGATATTAATTTTGAAGTGCATCGTGGTGAAGTTTTAGGAATTATCGGAAAAAACGGTGCCGGTAAATCGACACTTCTTAAAATATTGTCGAAAGTTACCGCTCCTACAACCGGAACCATTAAATCCAGAGGTCGTATTGCTTCTTTACTTGAAGTGGGGACAGGGTTTAATCCGGAATTAACCGGCAGGGAAAATGTATACCTGAACGGTGCTATTTTAGGAATGACGAAAAAGGAGATCGCTTCCAAAATGGACGAAATCATCGCTTTTTCAGGTTGTGAGCGCTATATTGATACGCCTACAAAACGTTACAGCAGTGGTATGACCGTGCGTTTGGCGTTTGCCGTAGCCGCTTTTCTGGAGCCGGAAATTTTAGTGGTTGATGAAGTATTGGCCGTCGGAGATGCGGAGTTTCAGAAGAAAGCCGTTGGGAAAATGCAGGATATCGCTAAGGGTGAAGGAAGGACCGTATTGTTCGTAAGTCATAACATGACCACGATTAATAACCTTTGTAAAAATTCCATACTTTTAGACAAAGGAAGGATTTTTAAGACGGGACCTACAGCTGAAATTGTTCCCTATTATTTGTCCTCTTCCAGTGATGAGGAAATGATACCGAAGATTATATTCGAAGAGAAGGACACTAAGCGTTTTCAGTTCCTGGAAGCAAAACTTGTGGATGAAACCGGAAGTGTTTTTTCAGATGGGGTTGTGCCCACCAATCAATCTTACTTTTTCGAAATTGATTATCTTTTTAAAGATGAATTGCCTAAGTGTCACTTAACCTTGATTATTAAGAATTCTGTCGGCGAGGTGGTGTTGTTTATTGACAGAAGTGATTTTTATCAGGAATATTTTGTTGCCGAAACGGGTCGTTACAAAGCCAGAGTTCAAGTTCAAAATCCGCTTTTAAAACCGGATGTGTATTATGTTACTTTAGGGTTGGCCAATCAGTATTCTAACGCAAATGATCATCAGTTTGATATTTTAAAATATAAAATTGAAGATTTGAGTTCCATACGAAGTTCAAGACAGGGAAGCCTTTTTTTACCGACAAAATGGGAAATGACAAAAGTCGAATAAGATGAAAAGATTTTTGGCAAATATGCTTGCCAGGCTCTTGCTTAAGGCCGATGGCGATTTAAAGAGAAGACTGTACGATGCTTTCAAAAACAGTCATTCTCATGCAAAATACCTTGCGTACAGGGAAAAATATAAGATTGCGGAAAGCTTCAGGTTTAACGGATTGGATATTGTTTTTTACGGTGAAGGCCAGATTAGCTGCGGAGCGAATTCGTATATCGGAAATTATTCCACGGTTCAGGCCGCTCCCAATCAGAAAGTGGTTATAGGGAATAACTGTTCCATATCTCATAATGTAAGGATTTATACTTCCTCGAATGCAACCGATCAGGACATGAACACTTTGGCTGCAAAACAAAAAGTTGTTGGAGATGTAATTATAGGCGATGGTGTCTGGATTGGCGCCAATGTTTTTATCCGAGAAGGGGTTGTTATAGGAAGTAATGCGGTCATCGGAGCCAATTCGGTGGTCACAAAAGATGTCGAGGCAAACGCTGTTTACGGAGGTATTCCGGCTAAATTAATAGGAAGAAAATCGTAAGCTCATGTTGAAATCCGCCATCAAAATGTTTTTCAGGGGAAGTGGTATACGAAGGATAAAGACGCTTTCCGTAAATTTAAGTTACCCTGCCATCCGAATCTATATTTACAAAAAGGTTAGTTTTTTTAAAAGTAAAACAGCAAACATTGTATTGGAACCGGGCGCTTTCCTGCAATTAGGATCCGTTTGGAAAAATACCGGTTTTCAGGCCACAACCTTTAAAATGGATGACAATGCTGTTTTAAAAGTTCAGGGGAAATTCGACATCCATACCGGTGCTTTTATAGTGGTCAATAAAAACGCACAACTTGTTTTAGGAAGCGGTTATGCGAATAATGATGTGGAAATAAATTGTTTCAAATCCATTACAATCGGGCATCAGGTAGCTATTTCCAAAGGGGTCATCATAAGAGATTCAGATAACCATGTTTTGAATGGCCAAAGCGATAAGGTAGCTGCTCCCATTGTAATCGGAAACCATGTTTGGATTGGTCTTCGCGCCGTTATTCTGAAAGGTGTTACCATTGGCGATGGCGCGGTAATAGCAGCTGGAGCCGTAGTTACAAGAGATGTGCCGGCCAACAGTATAGTAGCGGGAGTACCTGCAAGAGTGATTAAAGAAAATTGTAGTTGGGAATAAATGGGTAAAACAGCTTTTTTTATACAAGCCAGAGTTGGGTCGACACGATTGCCCGGTAAAGTTTTGCTGCCTTTTTACGGGAACAGTTCAATTCTGGATTTAGTGACTGAGAATATCAAGAGTGCTTTTCCGGATATTTCTTTAGTCTTGTGTACCTCAACAAGCAGTGCAGACGATTTGATAGTTGATTTTTGTAAAAAAAACGGAATCGACTGTTTCAGAGGAAGTGAAAACAATGTTTTAAGCAGGTTTACGGAAGCAGCCGATTTTTACGGGGTTTCAACCGTTATCAGAATATGTGCTGACAACCCTTTTCTGGACGTTTCGTTTTTGAAAGAGTTGCTTGACTTTTATGCTGAAAACCCAAATGCGGACTATTGGAGTTTTAAAAATACAGCGGGAACACCGGTGATAAAAACACATTACGGTTTTTTTGCCGAAATTGTAACAAATGAAGCGCTGCAGGCTGTTTTGCAAAGAACCGATGATCCTTTGTATCTGGAGCATGTTACCAATTTTGTTTATGCACACGATGGTTTTGAGGTAAGGCTTAAAGAATTGCCGGATTATCTGAAAGACAGAACGGATTTACGATTCACCATAGATGACGAGGACGATTTTGAAAATTTGAAACCGGTGTATCAATTTTATAAAAATAACAATCAAGATCTTCGAAAAACTGTTTTATTTGTAGATCAGAATAGCAGTGTGAGGGATAAAATGATTGCTAACATTAAAAAGTATTCTAAATGACATATATAATTGGGGAAATAGGACAAAACCATAACGGATCCGTAGAATTGGCCAAAGTGACCATTGACTTGGCATCAAGAGAGATTAAGGATGAGGTTTTCGGTACTGTTTTGAAAGGGATGGATGCGGTTAAACTGACCAAGAGAGATTTGAATCAGGAACTTTCAAAGTCTCAGATGGACATGATCTATAATTCACCACACTCTTTTGGAAGAACGTATGGAGAGCACAGACAGTATCTGGAGTTGTCCGATGAGGAGCACTTTGAAGTGTATAAACATGCAAAAGAGAAAGGGCTTGATTTTGTGGAAACCCTTTGCGCCACAGGTTGTTTGTCCATGTTGAAACTCTTCACCCCGGATAAACTGAAAGTTGCTAGTAGGGATTTGACCAACTTACCGCTTTTAGAGGCATTGGCCGAAACCAAAATACCAATTATTGTTTCCACCGGGATGGCCGGAAAAAAAGAGTTGGATGATGCAATAGCAGTAATAACAAAATACCATTCCGATTTGGCGATACTGCATTGTGTTTCACAATACCCTACAGAACCCAAAAACGTCAATCTGAATACCATTAAATTTTTATTGGAAAACTATAAGCAGTTTGTAATTGGTTATTCAGACCATACTATAGGAATTTCAACCCCGGTGGCTGCGGTAGCTATGGGTGCTAAAATCATTGAAAAACACATTACGATCGACCGCAGGATGAAAGGAACCGACCAGGCAGGATCGTTAGGTCCTGACGGCGTTCACCGCATGGTTAGGGATATCCGTATTTTGGATCAGTCCATGGGAGAAGAAGCGATTTTCATTGTACCTGAAACGGAATCGGCAAAAATTAAATTAGAACGATCGATCGCCACTAAAAGAGACATGAAAGCGGGAGAGGTTATTACTGAAAACGACATTCATATGCTTTCACCGGGTGATGGTTTTAAATGGGCCGAGAAAGATAAGGTAATCGGAAAAGTGTTGCAAAAAGACATTGCCGGAAACGAAGTGATTTATCAAAATATCCTGTAAAATGGTTGATAGTTTAAAAGCAGAAATACAAAAGCTTTCTGAGAAATCAATATTCAGCCCAAACGTTGATTGCCTTACGGAGCCGGAATGGGAGACAGTCATAGCTGTTTTTAAATCAGATTACGCGAGGTATTATACGGGAGATCTGGATTTTAGTAAGGTTAAATATTTTCCGGGACTTTTGGCCACTTTATGTTACCGTATTTCCCGAAGCCTGTTTCTGAAAGGAGACGAAAAAAATGCTTTGGAATATTCCTCGCTGGGCTTTTCTTTAACTGCTATCGAAATGTATTATTCAGCAGATATCGGCCAATCCTTAAAAATCAATCATGGCGCAGGTACAGTTATTGGTTCAAGAACCAAGGTGGGCAATAATGTTTTGTTGCATCAGAATGTCACCTTAGGAGAAAAAAACGGAGGCAGGGCTTCGATTGGCAATAATGTAACAGTATACCCGGGTGCTATTATTGTCGGAGATGTTTTCATTGGTGATAATTCTATAGTTGGCGCAAATGTTTTTACAGATAAAAGTCATCCGGAAAATTCAAAAATTATTTAAATGAAGCTACCCAAATTAATACTGACAGACATTGACGGCGTTTGGACTGACGGAGGCATGTATTACGATCAGACCGGAAACGAATGGAAAAAATTTAATACTTCTGACAGTGCAGGGGTGCTTTTCTGTAAAAAACTAAGTATTCCGGTAGGGATAATTACGGGGGAAGATACAGAAATAGTGAAGCGCAGAGCAGACAAACTGAAAATCGACCTGTTGTTTCAGGGTGTTTCCGATAAACTGTCTACTGCTAAAACATTGTGTGCTGAGTTGGGAATCACGCTGGATGATGTCGCTTATATCGGAGATGATATCGGCGATATCGAATTGTTGTCGCATGTCGGAATAAGTGCGGCGCCTAATAACGCTCCATTATACATAAAGAACAAAGTTGATTTCATTACTAAGAAAAACGGAGGCGAAGGCGCTTTCAGAGAGTTTGTGGAAACTGTTTTAGGGGATGATAAAATGGATGAAATAATTCGAAATCTTTAATGAACAATCGTTTAGATATAAAAGATTTTATTCTCAAAATTGAACAGGATTTTCCGGTTAACAGCTGGCGGATCAATTCCGTGGCTATTTGGCCGGTGTTGCGCTATCATTTGTTTTTTTGGCTGGTGTACACCACTGAAAATGACAAGCTGAAATTTAAAAAAGAAACGCAGCCCTCAACGGAACCACAGGCGATAGTAGGTTTGGTACATCATCTGAAACAAGCTTTTGGCTGGCTTTGGTTTATCACCGCGTTACAGGCTAAAAAACAACTTTTTTTTTCGCCAAATCACATTCGTGTCAATTACAAAGGCAAATTTTTTAACCGCTTTTTTGACAGTCTTATCCGCTTGAACCAGCTGGAAAAATCATCCTATATTTTTGATTACCATCAGGAAAATAAATCGGATCTGACTGTTGAGAATGAAGCTATCTTTCATCCTCTTTTAAAATATAACAGCGGGTTCAAATCCTGGAAAGCCTTACTTGGGAAGTTGGGCCTGTACAAAAAAAAGGAAGTGTCATTTGAATTAAACGGTTATGAGGAGTTCCTGCAATTCCTGAAAACTTCCCCACTTACCGAGCCCTTTGCCAAGAAATACGAAATCTCTTTTCTGTCGGGGTATTTCAAAGGAATATTTGAAAACGAATCTTTTTTTGATAAAATCCTCGAGAAGACAAAGCCAACTGAGATTTACATCATTTGTTATTATACACCGCTTATGCATTCTTTACTGTTAGCCGCAAAAAAGAAAGGAGTAAAAGTAATCGAAGTTCAGCATGGGCCAATGTCCAATACCCATTTGTCGTACACCCATTGGCATAATTTGCCTGAAGAAGGCTATGTGTTTTTGCCCGATGAATTTTGGTGTTGGGATCAGGATAGTTTAAACAACATGAACTCCTGGTGTACTAAAACCCGGAAGCATTCGGCTTTTCTCGGAGGAAATCCTTGGTTGGATTATCTGAAGGGAGAGAAACAGTCAGCAGATTTGCCTCAAAACATGATTTTGTATACGCTGCAGCCATTAGCTTTCGAAGTGTTATTCCCAGAAGAATTACTGAATGTAATGCGTACGCAAAAATGGATGTGGTACATCCGATTGCATCCCAGACAATACAATCAAAAACAAGAGCTTTCAGATTATTTAAGGGATAATGGTGTTTCGGATGTTGTAAATTTGGAAGAAGCTTACAACTTACCATTACCTATTTTGTTAAATAACTGTCTTGTACATCTTACTCATTTTTCAGGATCGGCCATAGAAGCTTCAATGATGAATAAATTCACAATTATTCTGGATAAATTGGGCGAAGATACTTTTAAGGAAATCATACAAAATCAAAAAGCGATATATTTACCGATTGACAACCAGTTTTCAGATGCGTTTGAAAATGTTTTAAACCAACTTTGATTTTGCAGCCTTTTATTTCGATTATCATACCAACTTTTAACAGGGCAAACCTCATTGGAGAAACACTCGATTCGATAGTGGAGCAAACGCATGCTGATTGGGAATGTATACTTGTGGATGACGGATCTACGGATAATTCAAGAGAAGTGATTGAAACATATCTGAAAAAAGATTCCCGTTTCCGATATTTTGAAAGACCTTCAGACCGTAAAAAAGGAGCTAATGCTTGTCGTAATTATGGTTTCGAGCAGAGTAAAGGGGCTTATGTGAAATGGTTTGACAGTGATGATGTGCTTTTACCGGATGCTTTGGAAAAACAATTGGAGGTTTTAAAAGAAACCGGAAAACAAATTGCTGTCTGCGAATATCATTTGTTTAGAAATAGAGAAACAGAAAATATAGTTCCGCAATATTTAAATGAAAAAGTAACGAATCTTTTTTTAACCTACATTTCCGGGGACATAACTTTAAATACACAAATTGTGTTGTTTTCAAGAGATGTAGTGGAAGGATATTTATTTGATGAATCGCTTTCGAGGGCACAGGATTTGGATTTTATCTACCGGATATTGAAAGACCACAACGCAGAAGTGGTATTGCAAAATGAGGTTTTGGTTCAGATAAGAGCGCATTCGGACTCCATCACCGGAACTTTTCACAAAGGCAATCTGAGTGCTTTAAATTCGGAAATCCGGGTACGCCAACATATCTTTAACGATAATTATAATAATCCTCAAATTCCTCAGGAAGTACAGCAACGGGTGTTGGTTACGTGCCTTAACAGTTTCAGGGCTTTACTGCTCAACGGTTATTATCAGGAGTACAGAAGTTTTATGAGGGATTTTAAGAAGAAACTGTCTTTTCAGAAAAAATGGAAGATCAACGTATTGTTAGGGATCGCCAGCTTATACAAAAGAACGGGTAAAGGGATTTATATTTACGGTAAAATCGCAAAAAAAATTTAATTGGAATCAACTCGAATCAAATACAGTATTTTAATCACAACCAAGAACAGGTTGGAGGATTTGTTGTATACGCTTTCCGAAATACGGCCTTTATTGCAACGCGATGATACGGAATGTATTATTTGTGATGACGGTTCAACAGACGGTACTTTTGAAACGGTTCAAAATCAATTCCCGGAAGTTCAGTTAATGCGTAATGAAACAAGCAAAGGTTTGATTTTCAGCAGAAACAGAATGCTTAATGCCATTTCTTCTGATTATGCCATTTCTTTAGATGATGACGCTAATTTCCTGACGGCTTCTTCGTTGGAACTGATAGACCGTTTTTTTGAAGCACATCCAAAATGCGGTGTTCAGAGTTTCAGGATTTTCTGGAGTACGAAACAACCTCATTCCATAACCTCAAAAGACGAAAGCAAACGAGTGAAGAGTTTTGTGGGGTGTGGTCATGTGTGGAGGATGAAAGCCTGGAAGGAAATCCCGGATTATCCGGCTTGGTTTATTTTTTACGGGGAAGAAGATTTTGCGGCACTCCAATTGTTCAAAAAAGGTTGGGAAGTCCATTACAATCCGGAAGTTTTAGTACACCATCGTGTTGATTTGTCTGCGCGAAAAAACAATAAAGACTATCAGTTGCGACAGCGAAGAGCGTTGAGGGCAGGCTGGTACCTGTATTTCATGTTTTATCCCTGGAAGGTAATTCCGAGAAAATTAGCCTATACCTTATGGATACAATTAAAAACCAAAGTTTTTAAAGGTAGTTTTAAAGCAACAATGGCAATACTGCAGGCCATGGGCGATGTTTTGGTTAATATGCCTAAATTAATTAGCCAGAGCAACCGTTTAACATCAGAAGAATTAAATCAATTTAGTAAATTGCCTGCGTTTAAAGTATATTGGAATCCTGAAGATGAGTCATAAAACAATAGCGATAATTCCGGCCCGTGGTGGTTCAAAAAGGCTGCCCGGTAAAAACACCATGTTGTTGGGCGGCATCCCTTTGTTGGTCCACAGTATAAAGTATGCCCAAAAGCATGATTTTATCGATCAGGTTTATGTATCAACAGACGATGCGAAGATAAAAGAAGTGGCTTTGCAATTCGGCGCATTGGTTGTAGACAGGCCAAGTGAACTTTCAGGTGATTTTGAACCAACGGTTTCCGCGCTGAAGCACGTTTTGAGTACAATAGAACCTGTTGAAAATGTAATTTTACTGCAACCAACCAATCCGTTACGTCCGGAGGATTTACTTCAGGAAGCTTTTCAGGTTTTTACCTCTGGGAAGCACGAAAGTTTATTTACCGTAACAAGGAATTTGCATAAATTAGGAAAAATAAACAATAATCAATTCGAGCCGTATAACTACGAAATTGGGCAGCGCAGCCAGGATCTGGAGCCTTTGTATTTTGAAAACGGACTGCTTTATATTACCAAAGCTTCTTTGATTGAACAGGATACCATTATCAGTCAGGAGGCATTTCCCATGATAGTCACTAGTGTCTTTGCCGGGATCGACATCGATACACAGGAAGATTTTGACTATGCGGAGTACATTTTAAATAAAACTAACTAACATTTTATGAGGGGAGAAATAAAGAACCTTGCTGTTGAAAATTATAAGCATTTTTGTTCTTTGGAGGGAAGTGACTATATCGCCAGTGAATTTGCTTTGGCAACAATATTGCAACTGATTTCCAGATTTAAGGCGAAAAAGATTTTAGAATTGGGCATGGGAATTGGCTCGGTATCCGATACTGTTTTAAAATTCAATAAAAAGAACAATCTGGGGATTCACTACAGCGGAACCGAAAAGAATGAGTTCTGTCTCGCTGCTTTGAAGAACAATGTTGAAGAATATGAAAGTATTTTCCTTTTTTCGGAGCTTAACCAGGTTACAAATAAGGATTTTGATTTTGTTATAATTGACGGGCTCGACGAATCTTTGAAAAATATTAAAGACTATTGCGGAAAACACGCCATCCTTTTTGTGGAAGGCGACCGAAAAGCCCAAACCCAAACGATTTTAGATGTTTTTCCCAATAGTTTGTATGTGAATGTCATTACTTTGGAGAAAAACCCCTCGTATGCCCATGAAGGCAGAAGCGTGAACAGCTATAAAGGAGGAGGCCAATTAATTTTTACAAACCCGACTCTTGAAATGAAATGGTATTGGTTTGTGGAAAAAGCGGCAACGTATATCAAACGAAAAATCAGAAAAATTAACAGAAAATGAATTCAAAACCCTATATAGAAATTGCCGGAAGAAAAGTTGGTCCGGATTTTCCACCGTTAGTAATCGCCGAAATAGGAATCAACCATGAAGGATCCCTGCAGGTAGCCAAAGAAATGGTAGACGCTGCTTTTCGGGCAGGTGTTGAGGTGGTGAAGCATCAGACCCATATTGTTTCCGATGAGATGAGCGGAGCGGCCAAAAAAGTGATTCCGGGAAATGCGGATGTTTCCATTTATGAAATCATGGAGCGTTGTGCTCTTAATGAAGAAGAAGAATTAGAACTGAAAAATTACGTGGAAAGCAAAGGGATGATTTTTATCTCCACACCTTTTTCAAGAGCAGCAGCAGAACGTTTAAAGAAATTTGACATCCCGGCTTATAAAATTGGTTCGGGAGAATGTAATAATTACCCTTTGCTGGAGCACATAGCCTCTTTCGGAAAACCGGTTATTTTGAGTACCGGTATGAATACCATAGAGAGCATTCAAAAGGCGGTGGCCATTTTTGATAAACATAAAATACCGGTAGCGCTATTGCATACGACTAATTTGTACCCAACACCAATTCACCTGGTGCGTTTTGGTGCAATGATGGAAATGCATCAGGCTTTTCCGGACAAAGTTTTCGGTTTGTCGGATCATACACTAAACAACAATGCCTGTTTGGGAGCGGTGGCTTTAGGAGGTTCAATTTTAGAGCGTCATTTTACCGACCATATGAACCGTACCGGCCCTGATATTGTATGCAGTATGGATGAGACGGCTTGTAAAGAACTGATTGTAAACAGTGCAGAAATGGCATTGATGCGCGGAGGGACCAAGAAACCGGCAGCGGAAGAACAGGTCACTATCGACTTCGCCTTTGCTACCGTTTGTTCGATTGCGCCAATTAAAGCCGGGGAAGTGTTCACTAAAGAAAATATCTGGGTGAAACGCCCGGGAACCGGTAAAATTTTAGCGGAACATTTTGAAGGATTACTTGGGAAAAAAGCAACCAGAACTATTGAAAACGATGAACAGTTAGACTGGGGTGATTTCGAATAAACAGCTATGAAAAAAATAGTATTCTTAACCGGCACACGTGCGGATTTCGGTAAAATAAAATCGTTGATCCAAATTCTTGAAGCACATCAGGGGTTTGAGGTATTCGTATTTGTTACCGGGATGCATTTGCAGAAAGAATATGGTTATACGCTTCTGGAAATTGAGCGTTGCGGCTTTTCGAATGTGCATACTTTTGAAAACCACACCCACGAAACCACTATGGATTTAACATTGGCGAAAACCATTGAAGGACTTTCAGCCTATGTAAAAGAATGCTCGCCCGACATGATTGTGATTCACGGCGATCGGGTAGAAGCCTTGGCCGGAGCTATTGTCGGTTCACTGAACAATATTCTGGTGTCGCATATTGAAGGAGGGGAGATTTCGGGAACCATTGATGAGTTGATCCGTCATTCCACCAGCAAGATGAGCCATATTCATTTTGTGTCGAATGATTTGGCTAAAAGCAGACTGATACAGATGGGAGAACTCTCCGAATCCGTTTTTACCATCGGATCTCCGGATGTTGATATTATGTTTTCAGATGCGTTGCCGGATTTGGATGTTGTTAAAAAGTACTATGAAATAGCCTTTGAAAAATATGCCGTGGTCATGTTCCATCCGGTTACGACCGAAGCCAAATACATGGAACAATATGCCGACGCTTTTGTAAGTGCCTTGTTAGAGGATACGCATAATTATGTGGTTATTTTTCCGAACAACGATTTAGGGAGCCAGGCTATTTTAAAAGCGTACGATAGGTTTAAAGGCAATCCGAGGTTCAGGGTTTTCCCTTCGTTGCGTTTTGAGTACTTCCTTACGTTGCTGAAAAAATCACAATTCATTATAGGAAACAGCAGCGCGGGGATTCGTGAGGCACCTTATTATGGCCTGCCGATTATCAACATCGGAACCCGTCAGCAAAACAGGGCGCTTCATGCTGATATTCTTAACGTTGGTTATGATAAAGAAAGCATTGAAGCCGCACTTAAGATAATAGATTCACACAAAACACAGCCAACTTCCTCTGATTTTGGGAAAGGCGACAGTGCTCAGTTATTTTTGAATTCCTTGGAAAAAAACGATATTTGGCAATTGAATCATCAAAAACAATTTAGAGACATATAAATGCTTTTTAATTCCATAGATTTTTTGCTTTTCCTTCCGTTGGTGTTTGCAGTGTACTGGACGGTTAACAATAAAAGTTTGCAATGGCAAAACCTGTTGTTGCTTATAGCCAGTTACTACTTTTATGCCTGTTGGGACTGGCGTTTTTTGTTTCTTCTGATGTTTTCGACCGGGTTGGATTATTTCACCGGATTGAAAATGCACGATGCGCCCAATGAAAAATTGAGAAAATTTTGGTTTTGGCTCAGTATTGGAATCAATGTTGGGTTTTTAGGGATTTTTAAATATTATAATTTCTTTTCAGATTCCTTTGCGGCGTTATTGTCCGGATTTGGTATTCAGACCAATTTTTGGGTACTGGATGTCATTTTGCCGGTAGGAATCTCTTTTTACACCTTCCACGGTTTATCCTATGTAATCGATATTTATAAAAAAAGAATCGAACCGGAAAGAGATGTCGTGGCCTATTCGTTGTTTGTAAGTTACTTTCCGCTTTTGGTGGCAGGGCCTATCGAACGGGCAACTCACTTATTACCGCAAATTAAACGATCGCGTGTTTTTAATTATACTCAGGCTTCTGAAGGCGTGAAGCAAATTATATGGGGTTTGTTCAAAAAAGTTGTGATAGCCGATAATTGTGCTTTTTTTGTCAACAAACTTTTTGAAGACAGCACCAATTACTCAGGCCCAGAACTGTGGATGGGTGCCGTGTTTTTTGCCTTCCAGATTTATGGGGACTTCAGCGGGTATTCCGATATTGCTTTAGGGACCTCGAAATTGTTTGGCATTGAACTGCTTCGGAACTTTAACTTTCCGTATTTTTCAAAAGACATAGCCGATTTCTGGAGACGTTGGCACATATCGCTTTCGACCTGGTTCCGGGATTATTTATACATTCCTTTAGGAGGAAGCCAAGGTGGAAAAGTAATGCGTTTGCGCAACACCATGATTATCTTTTTGGTGAGCGGATTTTGGCACGGCGCCAATTGGACGTTCATCATTTGGGGATTGATTCATGCCCTGTTGTTCATTCCTTTGCTTTTAACGGATAGTAACAGAAACAGTTTGGCCGATAAGTATTTCCGTCTGAAAGATTTACCAAAAGTACTTCTTACGTTTTTACTGGTGTGCATTGCCTGGGTATTTTTTAGGGCAGATACGGTGCAGGAAGCCATAACCTATATTATTGGCATGTTTGACTGGCATGCGCCGTCACTACATTACTTTTATAAAAACAGCAGGTATTTTCTAACCACTGCCATTTGTCTTTTCAGCGTTTTTGTTTTATTGGCTGTTGAAGCAAGACATATGAGGCAAGGTGTTCAGAATCTGAGATTGTCTAATGTTTTGGTTGTATTTGTCCTACTGCTGATCTTCTTTATGGGATCGTTTAAAAATCAGGCAGACTTTATTTATTTTCAGTTTTAAAGATGAAAAAGTTTCTTATAAAAATAGCGGCTTATGCACTGGTATTGTTTGTGTTGTTAAACGGAGTAGCCTGTTTGAACCTTTACTTTTTGGGGAAATCTAATTTTTACAAGCCTCAATTCGTGAAAAACGGAGTTAAGGAAACCCATTTTGATTATGTTGTTTTAGGTTCCAGTACAGGACTGACGACTTTGAATACCATTGCGATAGATTCTGCATTGCATACTCAGGGCCTGAACATCAGTATGGATGATTCGTCTTTAAATTCGCATTATTTAATGTTGGAACATTTTTACAACTGTGGAAAAACCACCGATAAACTCGTTCTGAGCATTACACCCTGGGATGTTTCTTCCACCGAAGCGAAATTAAACAACAACGATTATCGTTTTGCATCAGAACTAAGCAAAGACTATGTTCATGAATATTATGCCGAAATGGAAGAGGGGAATTTCAAAGTTTTGACCTATTCTAAATATATACCGATACTGGCCATAAGCTATTACAATACAGAATTGTTTTTCCCTTCGTTCTTAAGTGCGATGAATCCCAAAAAACAAAACCGTTCCGATGCTAAAGGGAATTATTCGTATCCGGATTTCAACGGAAAACCAACACCGGGAAAACGTAAGACGATGAAAGGGGATTTTAAAAACCCGTATTTTTACAAAGTACAGGAGCTTTGTAAAAAGCATAACACGGAACTGGTTTTGTATCAGTCACCTTTGTATAATTCAGATTTGGAATACAGTGATTTTCCGAAACAGCATACTTTTGTAAACCATTATAATCTGGTTTCGGAGGATTGTTTTTATGACAATATCCACGTAAACCAAAGAGGGCGAAAAGTGTGTTCGGAAGCTTTTGCTGTGGCATGGAAAAAACATTATGGGAACGACTAAAGGAATGGGGAACAAAAAGATATTCATATTACTTCCGGACGGAGTCGGCTTAAGGAATTTTGCCTATACGGATTTTTATTCGATAGGGAAGAAGTTGGGCTACGATATCGTGTATTGGAACAATACTCCATTTCCGCTTACAGATTTAGGGTTTGAGGAAGTAAAAATCGAGAGACCAAAGCTTCATCCCTTTACAGATGTTTATAAAAATGCCAGAAAACAAATTGAGTTAAATTTAAACATTCAAAAAACAAACGATACCGTTTACGATACCTACAGGTTTCCCTTGTCGTATAAAACTTTGAAAAGCAGCTTTAAAAGTATTGCGGTTCAGGGGTTAACGGTGTGGCATGCTTCCCAAAAAGGCTTGGCCGGATTGCGACAAAAAATCAAAGACTGTGAGCGTAAAACAGACTATTACAAAGTCTGCCTGCAAACCCTGAAAGATGAAAAACCGGATATGGTCTTTTGTACTAATCAGAGACCGGTTTTGGGTATTTCACCAATTTTAGCGGCTCAGGAATTGGGAATACCAACCGCCACCTTTATATTTTCCTGGGATAATTTACCTAAGGCGACCATGGTGGTGGAAACCGATTATTATTTTGTGTGGAGCGATTACATGAAGCAGGAATTGATGTTTTATTATCCCTACATAAAAGAGGAACAGGTTGTAGTAACCGGTACGCCGCAGTTCGAAGCCCATTTTGATGTGGCCAAAAAACTACCGCGGGAGCAGTTTTTTCAGGATAACGGTTTGGATATAACTAAAAAATACATTTGCTATTCCGGAGATGATATTACTACCTGTCCGGATGATCCACAATACCTTCAGGACGTGGCAGATGCGGTTAGAAAGCTGAATGCAGAAGGAGCATCTTTAGGGATTGTTTTCAGGCCAAGCCCGGCCGATTTTTCAAACAGGTTTGAAGAAGTGCTGCAGAAGAACAGCGATTTAATAGTCAAATTGCATCCCAAATGGGTAAACTTAGGCGGCGGATGGAATGCTATCCTGCCAACACCGGAAGATGCCGATTTACAGGTTAATACCATCGCGCATACGGAGTTTGTTATTAATTTAGGATCGTCCATGGTCTTTGATTATGCTTCGCATGGAAAGCCCTGCGTTTACCTGAATTACGATGTGCCCAATAAATTAGACAAGAACTGGTCGGTTAAGAAAATATACAATTACATCCATTTTCGTTCCATGCCTAGCAAGAAAAGTGTGCTATGGCTGAACCATTCCACAGAAATTGAGAATGTAATCAAAACTATACTGTCAAAAGAATCTAATCCTGTCGAAGAGGCTCAGAAATGGTTTGCCGTTATTGCTAAACAACCTGTTGAAAAAGCTTCGGCAAATATTTGGGAAGGCATCACAAAAATCATTTCGAATGACTAAATGGATAAGACAAATAGGCTGGAAACTACTTGGGAAAAGTTATTTTACTTTTTTAGAAGGACAGCGCAAAGTATATCTGGATAAGGCTTCCAATGTTTCGATAGGATACAAAACTTATCATAACGGAGCTTTTGTGTGGAAATGGCACAAAGATTCACAACTTACCATCGGAAAGTATTGTTCGATTGCCAACGATGTTCATTTCGTTTTGGATTGCGGTTATCATTTGGTTAGCGAGGTGACGAGTTTTCCGCATTTTAACCATATGAAAAATGCAGATCTTCCCATAGGAGGCGTTTCACAAGCGATTTTTAAAAAGGAAATACAGCCTAAAAAAAGCAATATCGTTATAGGCAATGATGTCTGGATCGGAATGAATGCGGTCATTATGCCTGGTGTAACTATTGGAAACGGCGTAACGGTTATGGCCGGAGCCGTGGTTACTAAAGATATTCCGGATTATGCCATTGTTGGCGGAGTCCCCGCAGCGCTATCGAAAATGAAGTACGATGCAACAGTAATTGAAAAGATGCAACAGATTGCCTGGTGGGATTGGCCGGCTGAAAAAGTGGAGGAAAATGTCGGGGATTTCTATCTCCCAATAACCGAATTCATAAACAAATGGACTTGAAGATAGCGTTTCTAACCCCTGAGTACCCGCATGCGAAAACCGGTAATGCTGCTGGTATCGGTACCAGTATCAAACTACTGGCTAAAGGTTTACAGGCGCAGGGAGTTGCGGTGAGCGTATTGGTGTACCGTCAGAAAGAAGACGGCTTTTTTGAGGACGACGGCATTTCGGTTTACCAAATAAAAAACGTCACTTTCAAAGGGATATCGTTATACCTTACCCAAAAGAAAATAGAACGTCTGATCGATACACTTTATGCTGAAAATAAAATAACAGTAGTGGAAACTCCGGATTGGACGGGAATCACATCTTTTATCAAACCTAACAAATGCCCGATAGTAATTCGTTTGCACGGAAGTGATACCTATTTTTGTCATTTGGATGGAAGGAAAGTAAAGTGGATCAATCGTTTTTTAGAGAAAAGAGCTTTGCAAAAGGCGAACGGATGGCTTTCTGTCAGTCGTTATACCGCCGAAAAAACCAATGAAATCTTTGGCTTGAGATGTCCGTTTACCATCATACACAATGGAGTAGATGTAGCGCTTTTTAATCCTGCCAATACAGTTGCCAAAGCAGACACTAAAAAAATACTATATTTAGGAACCTTGATTCGCAAAAAAGGGTTGTTGGAATTGCCTGAGATTTTTAACAGGGTCATTGTTCAAAATCCTGATGCAGAATTAATTCTGATAGGTAAAGACAGTGCCGACATTGTTACGGGTTCCAAATCTACTTTTGCCTTGATGAAGCCTTTGTTTACTAAGGAGGCTTTTGAGAAAGTAAACTATTTAGGCAGTGTTCCCTATACCGAAGTGGCGCGGCACATTAATGAAGCTGCGGTCTGTGTCTATCCGTCATTTGCCGAAGCTTTTCCGGTATCGTGGCTGGAAGCTATGGCGATGCAAAAAGCAATTGTGGCTTCAAATATCGGATGGTCATCTGAACTGCTTTCCGATGGAGTGGAAGGCTATTTGGTGCATCCGAAAGAACACGGTTTGTTCGCAGAACGAATTACGGCTTTTTTGAACGATGATGCCCTGCAGAAACAATTTGGGGAAAAGGCTCGCGAGAAAGTTTTAAATTTGTTTTCGATTGATGTGATCGCCAAACAAAACATAGCATATTACAATACAATATAATTCATACGATTTGATTTTAATCCTTCATAGTGATAATAAGGTAGTAAAAGTTGCAGACGGGAACAATCAGGTTGTTTTTTCAGATGGGAAATCGATATCGGAAGTACTGTTGCAACTGGCTTCTCAATACCCGGAGCAAAGACTGGTCTGGTGTGATGATTTCCTGTACCCCATACTTAACTTTGGTTTTATTGCTGATTTTAAATCGGAAGTGCCCGTTATTTACGGCTTTAATCCAAGGGAAGAAGAATATTTGGGAAGAAAGATCGGGTACGTTGAACCTTCTTTGTTTATAAAAGTTAATAAGAAAGTTAAGTATCCAACTTGGCAAGTTAGTTCGAGTGTAGGATTTACCGATGCTAAATGGATACGTCAGGTTTCAAGTGGGTTAAAACCGGATTCCAACTTCGATTATTTTCTGCAATCCTTTTCAAAGCTGGTTTTGGAACAAGGAATGCTGTGCTATTCGGAGCCTAAGTTATTGTTGGAGGAGCTTGTGTTAGCGCCTCACAGGAAATCAAATTTCGAATTGTTCCGATTTGTAAAACAGCATTATCACATCAAATGGATTTTTCTGTTGTTACTGAATTTGTTTCTTTACGAAAGAAGTATTGCTTTGTTCCCTTTTTTAAATTCGTTGCGGTATAAGAAACGAAATCTTGTTTTTAAAAATGAAACGGGCCAAACTCCGGATTCCAGGTCCTTTTCGGAAGAAACGATTGACATCATCATTCCAACTATCGGAAGGAAAAAATATTTGCACGACGTATTGCTGGATTTAAAACAACAAACCGTTTTGCCACGGAAAGTAATCATCGTAGAGCAAAATCCACTGGAAAATTCAGTATCGGAACTGGATTATTTAACCGATGGAACTTCATGGCCTTTTCAAATCAAACATATTTTTACGCATCAGTCCGGAGCTTGCAATGCCCGAAACCTTGCTTTGAAAGAAGTAAGCGGGAAATGGGTTTTTCTGGCCGATGATGACATCCGTTTTTCAAAAGATTTACTGGAAAACTGTTTGGTCAATGCCTTTCTATACAAAGGTAAAGCCATGACTTTAGCCTGTTTAAGGGAAAATGACCGGCCTTATATCCATGAGGTTAAGCAATGGGGAACTTTCGGATCCGGCTGCAGTTTTGTTCCGGCCGAAGCGTTATCCGGTTTAACCTTTGATACACGATTTGAATTTGGTTTTGGGGAAGATGCTGATTTCGGGATGCAACTCCGGAACCACGGAAACGATGTGTTGTATTTTCCACAGCCACAGCTTTTGCACCTGAAAGCACCGGTAGGGGGATTCCGCGTGAAACCCGTTTTGGCCTGGAGTCAGGAGCCAATCCCGCCAAAGCCTTCTCCAACGATTATGCTTTATAAGTTAAAATACCATACCCCGGAACAAAGGAACGGGTATAAGACGTCTTTGTTTTTAAAGCATTACCGTCATCAGAAAATTAAAAATCCTTTTGGTTATATTAGCCGTATGAGAAAGCAATGGGAATGTAGTATGAACTGGGCGACCAAACTGAAAAACAGCTAAGATGATTTTTTCACTGATTGTTTGTACCTATAAACGACCGAAACCGCTTCAGACGCTTTTGAAATCTGTAGCCGGTCAGACGCGATATCCGGATGAGATCCTAATAGTGGATGGCTCACCGGACGAGTTGACCAAGACGATGCTGGAAGAAAATCCCTTTGGAAATCTTAAGTATTATTTAGTTGAAGAAAAACACCGGGGCTTGACCAAACAAAGGAATTTTGGTATTGAAAGAGTACAGGATTCCTCTGAAATTATTTGCTTTCTGGACGATGATACCGTTTTGGAACCTGATTATTTTGAAGAAATCCTCAAGACTTATACGATTCATCCAACTGCTTTAGGCGTCGGAGGTTATATTACCAATGAAGTAAACTGGACCAAAACCGAAGCGCATTACAAACCTGCCCTAAACGAGTTTTGGTACGATGGCTGGAAGCGTAAAGACGGAAGCCGTTTTGTTTGGCGAAAAAAGTTAAATCTGGACAGTGACCGACAGCCGGGGTTTTTACCGGAGTTCTCACACGGACGGAGCATCGGGTTTTTACCGCCATCGGGTAAAACGTATCAGGTGGAGCAATTGATGGGCGGCGTTTCGTCCTTTAGAAAGGCAGTTTTTCAGCGTATGAAGTTTTCCACTTATTTTGAAGGATACGGTTTGTATGAAGATGCCGATTTTACCTTAAGGCTTTCCAAAGAAGGTCCGTTGTTTGTCAATACATCGGCTTGTTTGGCGCATTATCACGATGCTTCGGGAAGACCCAATAAATATGATTATGGTAAAATGGTTGTCCGCAATGGCTACTATGTCTGGCGGGTTAAGCATCCTAAGCCGTCTTTTAAATCAAAATTGAAGTGGCATGCGATAACCCTTTTGCTGACCGGTATCCGATTTACCAATATCTTTACCACTAACAAGAAAAAAGAAGCACTGACCGAATCTTTAGGAAGATTTTTTGGTTGGTTGAGCTTGTTTTACAATACACCCCGATAAGAATGTACCTACTGAAAAAGAAAATCAGCCGAAAAGTAAAAGAATTTCGTGAGAACTTCCAATACATTCGTTTCTATAACGAGCCTGAACCGGTTATTTTGATTGGCCTGAACAACAGAACCAAGATCAGGACCTATTTAAATCTTATTTTCAGGATACGGCAACAGTACGAACATCCCATAGTTATTGAATTTTCATTGTTCCGCTATTTTCTTTTTGCCAAATGGTTTAAAGAACTCGATTTTATTTATTTTTCCAAACCTTTTTCCAAACCCAAAACATTTAGAGTATTCAGTCATTCTGAAAAAGCAGATTTCAGGGTAAATTACAATTACAGGAAGGTGTATTCTAAAGATGAATATGTATCAGAGGCTTTGCCGTATATCATGCATCCGCGAAATTACATGCATCCGGAACCTGTTTTGCTTGAAAAAAATATCGGGATTCTCATCAGTGGCAATTTTGAAGCAAAAATTTATGATACGACTTTGATCAGGGATAATTTTAAGATGCTTAACCGTTGGGAGATTTATTCTGAAATTGTCAAACATCCTTCGTTAGTGCAAATAACCGGGACCGAACTGATGGAAGGCTTAAGTTCCAAAGTTTTTTCAGATAAATTTGTCCTGATGAAATGGCAAAACGGTGCGATTCCAAACGATAAATGGCGTCATTACCTGTCTGCCTCCAATTTTTTGTTTTGCGCCCCTGGGATGACCATGCCCATGTGCCACAATGTGGTTGAAGCCATGTCAGTAGGGGTAATTCCTATCATCAATTATGAAAATTGGTTGAATCCTTCTTTAGAAGATAAGGTAAACTGTCTGGTCTATCACGATCAAAAAGATATTGCGAACGTAATCGATTTAGCGTTGTCGATGTCGGAAGCTGAAATTTTGCATTTGCGAAAGAATGTGGTCTTATATTTTGAAAGCTATTATAAAGCGTTTGATTTTGAAGCTAAACAAACGAAAGAACTTGTTTTAATTAATGAAGATATCAGAGATTTAGTCTGAGTCAGGAAATATGAAGTTTGCAATCATAACACACGTTCAGCATATTGAGAACGAGCAACGGTTTTACGGCTATGCTCCTTATGTGCGTGAGATGAATATCTGGTTAAAACACGTAGATGCGGTTGAGGTTGTCGGGCCTTTGGTGGAAAAATCTCTATCCCCCATTCATATTCCGTATGAGCATTCGGAGTTGACTTTTTCGACCGTTAGCGAGTTTAATATCACTTCCGTTAAAGAATTGTGTAATTCGATAATACGTTTGCCTAAAATTTCATGGACCATATACAAAGCCATGAAAAGGGCAGACCATATCCATTTGCGTTGCCCGGGGAACATGGGATTATTGGGAGCTGTTATCCAGATCATGTTTCCGTCCAAGAAAAAAACGGCAAAATATGCAGGAAACTGGGACCCGAAGAGCAAGCAGCCTTTTACCTATAAATTGCAACGGTGGATATTGAGCAACACATTTTTGACCAAAAACATGCAGGTTTTGGTGTATGGACAATGGGACAACAGTACCAAAAACATCAAATCGTTTTTTACCGCTACCTATTCCGAAACTGATAAAACTGCCGTCGAAGTCAGATCTATTAACGGAAAAATTAATTTCCTGTTTGTGGGAACCCTGGCAAAAGGCAAGCAACCGCTTTATGTTGTGAAGATGGTTGAAAGCCTTCGTCAGCAAGGCTTTGATGTTGCATTGACTGTTTTTGGAGACGGTAAGTTGCGACCGGAATTAGAAGCCTATATCCAGGAGGGCGGACTTGCGGATTATGTGTTTCTAAAAGGAAACCAAACAAAGGAAACGGTTCAACAGGCTTATCAGGACAGCCATTTTTTGGTTTTGCCCTCGTTAAGTGAAGGTTGGCCAAAAGTTGTTGCCGAAGCCATGTTTTGGGGATGTGTTCCCGTAGCTACCAAAGTTTCGTGTGTTCCCTATATGCTGGGGTACGGGACCAGAGGAGTTTTGTTGGAAGAACAGTTGAACCATGATGTAAAGCAACTTTCCGAAATCATTACAAACGAAAGCTATTATAAAGAGATGGCTGCCAAAGGAAAGGACTGGTCGCGGGAATTTACCATGGAAAAGTTTGAAGCGGAAATCCAGAAACTAATTCGTTAATTTGCAGCTTAATCAGAATCAGTACATGCGAATTGTTCAGCTAATAGACAGTTTGGAGCCCGGCGGAGCAGAAAGAATTGCCGTTAATCTTGCTAATGGGTTTTCCCAAAGGCATGACTTTTCGGGCCTAGTTGTTACAAGGGCAGAAGGCGGTTTGCGAAAAACCATCAAAGAAGAGGTGGATTTTTTTTTCGCAGCTAAAAAAAGCGCTGTGGATATGGCTGCTTTATTGCGATTTGTCAAGTATCTGAAACAAAATAAAATTGAAATCATTCATGCCCACAGCAGTTCGTTTTTTTTCGGGACACTGGCCAAGCTATTGTATCCGAAAGTAAAGCTGTTTTGGCACGATCATCATGGGAACAGGATCAAAAGTCATCAGAAAAACCACCTGATTAGACTTTGTTCTTTCTTCTTTTCGGGCGTTTTTACCGTTAACGAAGAAGTGCTAGCCTGGGCTCAGAGCAATCTTTTTTGTAAGGAATGCAGTTTCCTGCCGAATTTTACAACCGCTACTGCTATAGAAACGAAAACTACTTTTTTAAAGGGAGAAGCCGGTAAACGAATGGTCTGTCTTTCTAATTTAAGAAATCCTAAAAACCATGCCATGATTGTCGAGGCTTTTGCAGACAGTTCGCTGGCCGGTCAGGGATGGACGATGCATTTTATAGGGAAAGACAATCAGGATCAGTATTCTGATCAGGTGAAGGAAAGTATCAGACAGTATAATTTACAGGATGCGGTCCATTTATATGGCTCTTGCGATGATGTTTATCATATTTTAAGTCAGGCAGCAATCGGGCTATTGGCATCAACTTTTGAAGGATTTCCTGTAGCGTTATTGGAATATGGAAACGCCGGTTTAGCTGTAATCTCAACTAATGTCGGATATTGTGCTTCTATTATTACGGATAATGAATCAGGGTTGCTGTTTTCGCCGACAGAAAAAGAGGAATTAACACAAAAAATGGTTACTTTGGCGCAAAACCCGATGCTAAGAACTACTTTTGGAACCGTTTTAAAGCAAAAAATTGATAGTGATTATTCGGAAAAAGCCGTTTTATCGCTTTTAGAAAAAAAATATTGCAGCCGTTGAAATCCAGACAATTGTCATATACCACACTAGTCTTTATCCATGTTTTTTTAGGGATATTGATTTTTATTGCCCCGTTTTTGGCGAAGATATATAGTTTGCTGATACCGGTTTTAGGGTTTTATTTCGTCTTAAATTCTAAGAACAGGAACAATGAAGTGCTGCTTGTTGCTGGGTATATAGTGGGAGTAGAGGTTTTTTTAAGGATGACTGAAGGAAATGCCGTGCATGAGCTTTCAAAATATGAGGTGATTGTCTTTTTGATGATCGGAATGTTTTACAGTGGCTTTTCGAGATACTCCTATATATTTGGGGTCTTTCTGCTTCTTTTGGTACCCGGAATCATAAAAGGAGCCAATGAATTAAGTTTTGCGGTTAATGTCCGAAAAGCGATAGCCTTCAATATCTCAGGACCGGTTTGTTTGGGAATTTGTGCCATGTATTGTTATTTGAGGCCCGTCACGATGGCTTTTTTCAATAAGTTGTTGATTTTCATAGGACTTCCGCTTATTTCCATGGCAATGTATCTGTTCCTGTATACGCCCAATGTAAAAGATATCATTACGGGAACCCAATCGAATTTTGAGACTTCCGGAGGCTTCGGTCCTAATCAGGTTTCCACTGAATTAGGGTTGGGGATTTTTGTCTTTTTTGCCCTGATGCTTTTGTATTCCAAAACAAAGCGCATGATGATCGTCAATATGGTTCTTGTGGCCGTAATGGCTTTCAGGGGGATCGTGACTTTTTCAAGGGGAGGAGTGATTACGGGTGTAGTAATGATTGTCATGTTGCTTGGAATTGTATATTACAGATCAAGCCAGAAAATTAAAAGTAAACTCAGTATTATTATTCTGATTAGCTTTCTGGGAGGAATGGGCATTTGGGCCTATAGTTCCTATCAGACCAATGGGATGATCGAATACCGTTATGCTAATAAAGATGCCAGAGGAAGGGTTAAGGAAGACCGATTGGGAGGACGCGAAAAGATCTCCGGTACCGAAATTCAAATGTTTCTTGAGAATCCCATTATGGGGGTAGGGGTAGGTAAAAATGCCGAATACCGGGAGGAAATGCTTGGTGAAAGGGTTTCATCTCACAACGAAATTACCCGTATGCTTGCAGATCACGGTCTTTTTGGGGTAATAGATTTACTGATATTGTTCATTACCCCGGTTTTACTCATGTTCAATAATAAGCAGCATTTGTTTTTGCTGGCTTTTTATTTTTTCTGGTTTTTAACCATCAACCATGCTTCAATGCGAATTGCCGCACCGGCGTTTATTTATGCCCTAGCACTTTTAAAAGTCACCATACATGAAGAACCTGTTGTACATAGGGAACAAACTCTCCAGCCACGGATTGAATAAAACATCGATTGAAACCTTGGGGGCTTTTTTGGAGCAGGAAGGCTATAATGTATGTTTTTCGTCTTCAAAAAAGAACCAGCTTCTTCGGCTTTTAGACATGTGCCTGACGGTAATAGCCAAAAACAGAAAAGTTGATTATGTACTGATAGATACCTACAGTACGTTCAGTTTTTGGTACGCCTTTGCCACCAGTCAGTTGTGCAGGGTTTTCGGATTGCCTTACATTCCGATACTAAGAGGTGGGGATTTACCGCAGCGTCTAAAGAATAGTCCGAGATTGTCCCGAATGGTTTTTAAAAAAGCTTATGCCAATATTGCGCCGTCCCATTATCTTTTGGAAGCTTTTAAGAATGCAGGTTTTGAGAATCTTCAGTTTATTCCCAATACGATTGAAATTGAGAAGTATCCGTTTAAGGAAAGAAATCCGATAGCGCCAAAACTACTTTGGGTTCGTGCTTTTGCGTCCATTTACAATCCTAAAATGGCTGTTGAGGTGTTGTGTGAATTGCAGAAAAACTACCCGGATGCCCAATTGTGCATGGTGGGGCCCGACAAAGACGGAAGCATGATTACTACGAAGCAATATGCTGAGGATAAAGGCGTTTCGGTTCGTTTTACCGGTCAGTTAGCCAAAGAAAAATGGATTGCGCTTTCTTCGGAATATGATATTTTTATCAATACCACACATTTTGACAATACGCCCGTTAGTGTTATGGAAGCCATGGCGCTCGGATTGCCGGTCATAACAACAAATGTAGGCGGGATTCCTTATTTGCTCGAAGATGAAAAAGAGGCTTTGCTGGTGACGGATGGTGATGTTGTCGGAATGGTTTCTGCCATAAAAGATTTGATGAGTGATACTGCGCTGAATGTCAGTATATGTAAGAATGCCCGTTCAAAATCTGAATCCTGGGATTGGGCCAGTGTAAAGCTGCAGTGGAGCGCACTCTTGCATTAAATACTTAATTTATTAACGTTTCCGGTTTTAGTTGTTCCAAAATATTCGTTATTTTGCATAAAAGATCCCAATTGAATGACTAAGAAAAACAAAATTCACTTTGAAATTTCAGAACGCAAAATCCTGTTGCGTATTTTTGATCTTTTCTTTGTCTTTTTAGCATTATACCTGGTAGGAAGAGGTTTTGAATTCGATTATTTCCGTATATCCATTCACAATTACTACTGGACTTTTGTGCTTGCGTTTTATATTTTCTTCTTCGGAACCGTGTTTGAAATCTACAACCTGCAGGTTGCCGCGAACCAGTTTCAAATCATAAAGAGTATCATCCTGACCGCTACGGCTACAGTAGTTATGTATCTTTTGACGCCAATCCTTACGCCATCGTTGCCTAAAAACAGGTTGCAGATTATCTTCTTTTATGCAGCGATCATGGGCGCTTTGTTTTTGTGGCGTATGTTTTACCAGCGGTTTTTATCCGCGCAGCGTTTTCATAAAAAAGTACTTTTTTTAGGCGAAGACAAAAGTGTGGACAGTCTGGCAAAAGAGCTGGAAAAGGCAGATCCGAACTACAAGGTTATCGGTTATCTGAGCACTCGTGAATCTTTAAAGAAAAAGGTAAAGCTGTCTAAAATTGAATTAGGCGCACTGGATGATTTTATTCGTATCAACTACGTTTCTGAAATTGTTGTGGCCCAAAAAAGTACCGATGAAGTACCTGTTGAAATTTATGATAAACTTTTAACCTTGCTTGAAACGGGTGTTATCATAAGAGAATATACCGATGTGTATGAGAACAGTACCCAACGTTTGCCTGTTCAGTATGCGGATAAAGATTTTTACAAGTATTTCCCTTTCAGCAGAAGCAATAATAACCGTTTGTATCTTTTAGCTATCCGGTTGTTTGATATCCTGATTTCGTTAGTGGGTATAGCTGCCGGGATTCTTTTTCTGCCTTTTATATTGCTTGGTAATTTGCTCGGCAATCGCGGCTCCTTATTGTATACACAGGAAAGAGTCGGGAAAAACGGTATTACTTTCAAGATATACAAATTGAGGAGCATGGTCAAGAATGCTGAAGCCGGAGGTGCAGTATTTGCTACTGCAAATGATAACAGGGTTACCCCATTCGGAAGGTTTTTGCGTAAATCAAGAATGGACGAATTTCCACAGTTTATCAATATACTGAAAGGCGATATGGCCGTTATCGGACCAAGACCGGAACGACCGGTTTTTGTAGATCAGATTGCTGAAATCATGCCGTTTTATCAAACACGCCATGTCATTAAACCCGGTCTGACCGGCTGGGCACAGGTAAAACATTCTTATGGGGAAACCATCGACGACAGTTTGATCAAACTGCAATACGACTTGTATTACATCAAGCACCGAAGCCCTTTTTTGGATGTCAACATTATTCTGAAAACGCTGAGTACAGTGTTGTTTTTCAGAGGGCAGTAATTTAGTAACCAGAATCAGTGATTGCTCTGAGTTTTTTGTTTTTTCCAAATCTGCCAAAGTAACAAGCCATGAAGGGTAATAAGCGGCAACATCATTAGTAACTGAACTTTTACACTGATGAATAAAGTGTAGCATAGAAGGCAAATTCCGCAGATTAATACCATTTTTCTTGTTCCGGAAATGTTGTTTCGCCATAAAAAGAAAACCAGCAGTAAAAATAACGGATTCATTAAAAAGACGTTGTAATTCCATAACACTTCTTTGTGGAGCGAATACAAACCAACCAAAGAGAAGAAAACACCGATAAGGCCGGTTATGGTCAGCCAGAATAACTGAAACTTTCGTTTTCCTGTAAGTAGTCCCAGCACTATAATGGCGATAAGAAATGTGATATAATTGTTCCAAACCGATTTACTTTCATCGGTTGCCCTTTTTTTGTAGACCAGTTTTTCTTCTTTTACCAGCTTTCCGCCATTGTTTTTACTGATGGAAACGCCTTGTTGTAATTCAACGGGAAGGAATAATTTTTCGGATTGTTGGTCGGTTTTCAGTCCAAACATCAGGTTAATGCCCAGATTTTCATAAAAATTTTTGTTCAGATAACCGTATAAAATGGTGCGGTAGGTTTTTTCGGTATCCGGAATTTTAGTGGATATTTTTTCCGGTAACACACTGTTGATCAGATCGGCTACCATAGTGGTGCAGTTCCTGTCGATGAATTTATAGGTGTAATACCTTTTTTCGGAGCTTAAAACGTCGCCAAGTTCTAAAAAGATCTTTTCTTTTTGGGCAGGCGTCAGATTTAAAACCTGTTCCGTGATTTCACGGTTGTCGTACACATACGAATAGTTGAATTCTTCAAAAGAACTGGTTGAAACGAAATACTGCAAATCCCCTTTGATGAATTTACCGTAGAAATTAGGGGTTGTAAAATCGAAAGAACCGTAATTGTATACAATGTCAATCCCTTTTTCCGGATCGTGAATGCGTAAGGCGGTATGCCCGTAAATGGAATACAGCTCGTTTCCGGTTCCGCAGGTTAATAAACTTACGGTTACTTTTTCCGATAATAGCGTCGATTGTCCGTAACTATTGCTAAAACTGCTTAAAACTAAAATTAAAGTAAAAATCCTGAATAAGAACTTCATGAGTTATCTGAAAATGCTGAAATCAATTTTTAAAGAAAAAATATTGGAATACAAAGCAGCACTCTGATCTCCGATATCGGTTAAGGCATAATCGACCTGAATACCTTTGTATTTGAAACCCAGACCAATATTAGGCTGGAAACTGATGTTTTTGGAGTTGTCTATTTCGGTAATGTGCTGAAAATTACCAACACCTCCGCGAAGGAATACCAAATCGATATAACCGGCTTCGAAACCAATGGCAGGGTCAATGCTGACAATATCCGAAGAAATAATATCGTTGGTTTTTGCAAACTGCATGTTCAGGTTGGCCGCGGCCAGTATCGTATAATCGTAATGGATAGTGAATTTTTTGGAAAGCCCTAACTGTGCTTTTGGTAAGGTGATTTCTGAGGTTTGGGGCAATTCCTGGTTTTCGCCCGGAACGGCTTCCTGTATTGTTTTAAACTCGTCTTCATCTATCGCCCAAACGTTATACGTGGTTGTGATATCGCGTAACATAACGCCCATTTTCCATTCGTTTCTGGTTTCATACTGAAGGCCTAAATCAAAACCAAAGCCCCAGGAATTGGCAAATTTTCCAATAACACGGCGGATAACTTTGGCATTTACACCATAGTTAAATCCTTGCACGGGTAGTTTTCGGGCATAGGAAACGGTTAAACCGTAATCAGCAGCAGAAAACAGGCTGATGCGGTTGTAGTCTACATTGCCTTCACTGTCAATAAGCTGTGTGGTGTTTAAGATGTCGTCTACACCAAAACGAATTAACGAGATACCTACCGCACTTCGATCATCAAGTGGCATGGCAAAACCGGCATAGTCGTATTGTGCAATATTGGCAAAATAACTGGCATGCATCAGGGAAAACTGCTTGTCTTCAAGTTGTATCAAACCGGCAGGATTCCAGTATCCGGAATTCACATCGGCAGTATGGGAGGTAACAGCGTTGGCCATTCCTAATGCAGCAGCGTCTACACCGAGGTTCATAAATTCGTTGGAATATTTCCTAACCGCCTGACTGTGTGAGAGTAATGCGAAAAAAAACAGTAAAAGGGAGTAGGTTTTTTTCAAAGCCAATTATTTTTACAAATATGATATAAAAATCTCAAATACTAAACTCAATTTTATGTAACTTATTGTATAACTTTGTCTCACATAAAAACAAAATGTATGTCATTTAAAAAGCATGTTCCTAATCTGATTACCTTTTTGAACCTAATTTGTGGATTATTAGCGCTTATACACGCTTTTAACGGAAGTTACAACGAAGCCTTTTCGTTAGTGTGTTTGGGTATCTTTTTTGATTTTTGGGATGGTTTTTTTGCCCGTATCTTTAACGCACAGAGTCCGTTAGGTGTTCAGTTGGATTCTTTGGCTGACATGGTGACCAGTGGCGTTGTGCCGGGTGTGGTGATGTACAAAATGCTTTCGGATATTCAGGAGAATCAGGCTATTTACACCTTGACGCCGGAGACGAATTATATGGGCGTTGTACCGTATATCGGTTTTATCATTACGATTGCGTCTTGTTTTAGGTTGGCAAAATTCAATATCGATACCCGTCAGACGGATTCATTCATCGGATTACCAACTCCTGCAAATGCTTTGTTGATCATGAGTATCCCGATGATTTTGTTCAAGAATCAGTTTGAAGGATTGTCTGAAATTTTAAGCAATCCGTACTTTTTGGTTGGGTTGTGTTTCTTAAGCGCGTATCTTTTGAATGCGGAAATTCCTTTGTTTTCGCTTAAAGTGAAATATTTCAGTTGGGAGAAGAATAAGCTTCAGGTTTTCTTTTTGGCTGTTTCGGCACTTTTATTGGTGTTTTTCCAGTATTTGGCCATTCCGATGATTATCTTGTTTTATGTTGGTCTTTCTGTGATTAACAATACTCTTTTGAACAAGCAGGCATAATTCATGAAACGCACACCTGCGAAGAAAAATACATCCAGAAAAGTTGCAAAATCCACTGCCGGAAGAGGGAAAAGTACTTCTTTCGGGAAGATTTCCATGTACATATTTATGGCGTTGTTTCTGTGTGTTGCACTTGGAGCAGTTTATCATTACCGTAACGGATTGTTATATTATCTTGGTTTTAAAACAAGTCATAACGTTAATGAACTTACGGAGGAAGAGCGAAAAATCCATGATATCCGCATTTTTGAAGTGTTAAGCCGTCACGATACCAAAGTGGTGGGTTTTGATGTTTCGGAATATCAAAGTGAGATTACCTGGGAAAAGATTGATAAAATCGACGAAGAATTTCCGCTTGCCTTTGTATTCATGCGGGCCACCTGCGGGAACGACCGTCCGGACCGTCGTTATAAAGAAAACTGGAAAGCGGCAAAAGAACATTATTTTATCCGTGGTGCCTATCATTACTACAGGCCGAATGAAAATTCATTGGAACAGGCTGATAACTTCATTAAAACCGTAAAACTTCGTAAAGGCGATTTACCGCCGGTACTTGATATTGAGAAATTGCCTAAAAATCAATCGATTGATAGTCTGAAGGTTGGCTTGCGCCGTTGGTTAAACCGGGTTGAAAAGCATTACAAGGTGAAACCGATCATCTATTCCGGGGAAAGTTATTACGTAGATTTTCTGAAAGACGAATTCAAAGGTTATCCATTCTGGATTGCAAATTATAATTTCTTTGTGGAAAACATCAAAGAAGACTGGATGATCTGGCAGTTTACCGAAAAAGCACAGATTCGCGGCATTGAAGGTTTAGTGGATGTAAATGTCTTTAACGGTAACAAAGAAGATTTGAAGGCACTTACTATCAAATAAAAAATCCCGATTAACTCGGGATTCAGTATTAAAATTCTAATTTCTTCTTTCTTAACTCGAAATTCTGTCCTAGATATACTTTACGTACCATTTCGTCTTCGGCTAATTCCTCAGGAACACCAGCTTTCAGGATTCCTCCTTCAAACATTAGGTAGGTTTTGTCGGTAATCGCTAAGGTTTCCTGTACGTTGTGGTCGGTAATTAAAATGCCGATGTTTTTGTTTTTTAACTGCGCTACAATTCGTTGAATATCTTCTACCGCAACCGGGTCAACCCCAGCGAAAGGTTCATCCAATAAAATGAATTTCGGATCGGTTGCCAAACAGCGTGCAATCTCGGTTCTGCGTCGTTCACCACCCGATAATAAATCGCCACGGTTGGTTCTGATATGCTGTAAGCTGAACTCGTCAATTAACGATTCCATTTTGGCTTCCTGCTCTTTTTTGGAAAGACTGGTAAGCTGTAAAACGCTCAAAATATTATCCTCAATGCTGAGTTTTCGGAACACGGAGGCTTCCTGTGCCAAATAACCGATCCCGTGCTGGGCACGTTTGTACATTGGGAAATCGGTGATGTTGGTATCGTCTATATAAATGTTTCCGGAGTTGGGTTTAACCAAACCTACGATCATGTAAAACGAAGTGGTTTTTCCGGCACCGTTAGGGCCTAACAATCCTACGATTTCGCCACGGTTCACTTCCACGGAAACGCCTTTTACAACACTTCTTCCTTTGTAGGTTTTGACTATATTTTCAGCTCTTAATTTCATTTTGACGGTTATTCTGTTTCCGGTTATTCGGTTATTCGGCAAATTAACGAATAAACAAATAACCAAATCAACACATTAACAATTATTTAGTTTGGTTTTCCAAGGCTTCCCAAAATTCGTAAGCTCTTCGTAAATGCGGAATTACGATGGTTCCGCCCACCAAAGTGGCAATCCCCATGGCTTCCATCATTTCTTCTCTGGTGATACCTTGTTTATAGGAAGTCTCCAGATGGTATTTGATGCAGTCGTCGCAACGCAATACTGCCGAGGCTACTAAACCTAAAAGCTCTTTTGTTTTTACATCTAAAGCGCCGTCCATGTATGCATTGGTGTCCAGATTGAAAATACGTTTTACAATCTTGTTGTTGTCGGCCAGTAACTTTTCGTTCATTTTAGAACGGTAGTCGTTGAATTCTTTTACTAAATCAGACATATTATGCGGTTTTTAGTTCGGCTTTTTTGGTTACAAATTTGGAGATGAAAATACTCGCTTCGTATAAAATGATCAACGGAATTGTTACAATCGTTTGACTGATTACATCCGGAGGGGTTACAATCGCGGCAATGATCAGGATGATTACATAAGAATATTTTCGGTAATCTCTTAAGAATTGCGGTGTTACGATGCCTAATTTGGAAAGGAAGTAAATTACGATGGGTAATTCGAAAACCAATCCGGTTGCCAGTGAAGTGGTTTTTACCAATCCGATGTAGGATTCAACATCAATAGCATTTTTAATATGATGACTTATCGTGGTATTGGCCAGGAAATTAATGGATAAAGGCGTCAGTACAAAATAACCGAACGCTACTCCTAAGAAGAATAGTAGGGAAGCAATGAAAATGAAAAGCTTAACATTTTTTCGTTCCTTGTCATATAAGGCTGGGCTGACGAACTTCCATAACTCCCATAAAATGAACGGGAAAGCGATTACAAACCCGCAGGTGATGGAGGTCCAGATCAACATCGAGAATTGCCCTTCCATGGTACGGTTCTGTAATTCGAACGGCAATTCCTTGATACAAAAACTTTTGTCCAAATCGTATTGGTTCGCCAGATCACAGAAAAAACGATACGTGATAAAATTACCGTCTTTCGGGCCGAAAATCACGGTGTCAAAAATAAAATCACTGAAATAATAGGCTACGCATCCACCAACCAGAATGGCAATCGAACTGCGTACCAACAACCAACGGAGTTCTTCCAGATGGTCCAAAAACGACATTTCCTTCGCAGGTTTCTTATTCGCCATTATACAATTCCTTCTTTTAAAATATCGTGAATATGCAGCACACCTTTGTATTCGCCATTATCAACAACCACCATTTGTGTGATGGAATTATTTTCCATAGTGTTGAAAGCATCTACGACCATGTCTGATAATTGTACCATTTTCGGGCTGTGTGTCATGATGTCTTTGGCGGTCAAATCAGTGAAAGTGTCTCTTTTTTCCAGCATTCTTCGGATGTCACCATCGGTAATGATACCTACCACGTGATTGTTTTCCACTACGGCGGTAACCCCTAAACGTTTAGCGGAAATCTCCACAATTACATTTTTGATGCTGGCATCCGGAGTAACCTGCGGACGGTGCGTCTGGTCCAACATGTCGCCTACACGAAGTAATAATTTTTTGCCAAGAGCGCCTCCCGGATGGTATTTGGCAAAGTCCTCACTTTTGAAATTACGCATTTCCATCAGGCAAACCGCCATCGCATCGCCTAAAACCAATTGAGCAGTGGTGCTGTTGGTTGGTGCTAAGTTGTTCGGACAAGCTTCTTCTTCAACATAGGCATTCAGTACATAATCGGATTCTTTGCCTAAGAATGATGTTTTACTTGCCGTCATCCCGATTAACGTATTGCCGAATCGTTTCAACAAAGGGACCAATACTTTAATTTCCGGACTGTTACCGCTTTTTGAGATGCATATCACCACGTCGCCCGGTTGTACCATTCCCAGATCACCATGTATGGCTTCAGAAGCATGTAAAAACATGGAAGGTGTTCCCGTGGAATTCATCGTGGCCACAATTTTAGTGGCAATGATAGCGCTTTTACCTATTCCGGTTACTACCAGACGGCCTTTACAGTTATAGATAAGTTCTACGGATTTTGCGAAATCATCGTCCAGAAAATTAACAAGATTTGCAATGCTCTCACTTTCAGAAAGTATTGTTTTTCGGGCCGCAGCCAAAACAGATTCTTTTGTTGTCAAACCTAAAGTTTTTAGAAATTTGCGTTTATTAAAGAAATTCGTATCTTTAATCTCTGCAAATTTATGTAAAATACCTATTAATAAATAATGAAACCAAGCGAAATTGACTTACATAAAGAGTTAAAAAAATATTTTGGTTTTAACCAATTCAAAGGTTTACAGGAAGGTGTTGTTAGAAGTATTATTACCCATAACAACACTTTTGTGATTATGCCTACCGGTGGAGGGAAGTCGTTGTGCTACCAGCTGCCTGCATTGGTTTTGGACGGAACCGCCATTGTGGTTTCGCCTTTGATTGCCCTAATGAAAAATCAGGTGGATGCCATCCGAAGCCTTTCATCCGAAGGCGGTGTGGCCCACGTTTTGAATTCCTCTCTCACAAAAACAGAAGTAAATCAGGTTAAAAAAGATATTACATCCGGATTGACCAAGTTGTTATACGTAGCGCCCGAATCGCTTACTAAAGAAGAATACGTTGATTTTTTGAGCAGCGTTCCGATTTCGTTTGTAGCCATTGACGAAGCGCACTGTATATCGGAGTGGGGACATGATTTTCGTCCGGAATACCGCAATCTGAGAGCGATTATCAAGCAATTGGGGGATGTGTCCATTATTGGATTGACCGCTACCGCTACACCAAAAGTACAGGAAGATATCCTTAAAAACCTGGATATGACCGATGCCAATACGTTTAAAGCATCGTTCAATCGTCCGAATTTATACTACGAAATACGTCCGAAAACCAAAAATGTTGAGGGTGACATCATACGCTTCATTAAACAGCATAAAGGGAAATCAGGCGTTATTTATTGTCTGTCCCGTAAAAAAGTGGAAGAAATTGCCCAGGTTTTACAGGTAAACGGAATCAGTGCCGTGCCTTATCATGCGGGATTGGATGCGAAAACGCGTGCGAAACACCAGGATATGTTCCTTATGGAAGATGTCGATGTGGTGGTGGCGACAATCGCATTTGGTATGGGGATTGACAAGCCGGATGTCCGTTTTGTGATCCATCATGATATTCCGAAATCCCTGGAAAGTTACTATCAGGAAACCGGAAGAGCCGGTCGTGACGGAGGAGAAGGTCATTGTTTGGCGTACTATTCCTATAAAGATATCGAGAAACTGGAAAAATTCATGTCCGGAAAACCGGTGGCAGAGCAGGAAATTGGTTTTGCCTTATTGCAGGAAGTGGTGGCTTATGCGGAAACTTCGATGTCCAGACGTAAATTCCTACTGCATTATTTCGGTGAAGAATTCGACGATGTGAATGGAGAAGGTGCCGATATGGATGACAACGTCCGCAATCCGAAAAAGAAAGTGGAAGCGCAGCAACAGGTGGTGACTTTACTGGAAACCGTTCGTGATACCAAAGAATTATACAAATCCAAAGAAGTTATCTTTACCCTGATCGGTAAGATCAATGCGGTGATTAAATCGCACAAAACCGACACTCAGAAATTTTTTGGTATAGGGAAAGACCATGAGGAAAAATACTGGATGGCATTAATAAGACAAGTGTTGGTAGACGGCTTGCTTACTAAGGATATTGAAACTTACGGGGTTTTGAAACTTTCCGAAAAAGGAGAAACGTTCATTAAGAAACCGGAGTCGTTTATGATGTCTGAAGATCACGAATACAGTGAATCAGATGATGAAGCCGTGGTGACTTCAGCAAAATCTTCGGGTACAGCCGATGAAGCCCTGATGACCATGCTGATCGATTTGCGCAAAAAAGTAGCTAAGAAACTGGGAGTGCCGCCATTTGTAGTGTTCCAGGAGCCTTCTTTGGAAGATATGGCGCTGAAATATCCGATTTCCGTTGATGAATTAAGTAATGTTCACGGTGTAGGGGAAGGGAAAGCCAAAAAATACGGAAAAGAATTCGTAGAACTGATAGCCCGTTACGTAGAAGATAACGACATCATGCGACCGGATGATTTGGTTGTGAAATCTACGGGAGCAAATTCAGCGTTGAAATTATACATTATCCAAAACATCGACCGCAAGCTTCCGCTGGATGATATTGCCAAGTCGAAAGGTTTGGATATGGATGCTTTATTGAAAGAAATGGAGCAAATAGTGTATTCGGGTACCAAACTCAATATTAAATATTGGATTGATGAAATACTGGACGACGACCAACAGGAAGAAATCCACGATTATTTTATGGATTCCCATTCAGATAAAATTCAGGATGCTTTGGATGAATTCGACGGCGATTATGATACCGAAGAATTACGTCTGATGCGCATTCAGTTTATCAGCGAAGTGGCAAACTAAAAGTTGACAGTTTTCAGTCTCGGTTGACAGTTAAATCTGTAAACGGAGACTGAGCTGCTTATTCAAACAATTCCCCACGATGCGGTTTCAAAGCATCTCTCACCGGAATCATAAAGCTGTCTTCCACTACCATAAAAGCGATAGCGTGCATGTCATTGATGATTTGGAACCCGGTAATGTTCAGCGGTAATTTTTCGATTTCAATATATTCTTTCAGGTGTATTTCATGATGCTCCGCAGTTTTGGCAGCGGCAGGTCCTCGGAAATCCCAAATGAGTTTGATTCGGCGTTGCATTTTAATCGGTTTTGAATCACAAAGGTAATGGACTTCTTAAAATTCTAAAGCTTAAAATACTTAGATTTGTGATTATCCAAAACCAAATCGATGAGAATATATTATAATATCGCTGCTTTTTTAGCTTTTTCCCTTACGTCTGTAGCACAACAGTTGAATCTTGAACAGGCCAATCGTTTGGCTTCATTGCCTTTGAAATGTTTGCAGCAAGAATACCCGAATAAATTAGGGCAACTTCTTCTGGATGCTACGGAAATAGGAACACCAAAACAATTGCATCCTACTTTTTACGGTTGTTTTGACTGGCATTCGTCAGTGCACGGGCATTGGTCGTTGGTATATCTTCTGAAACAATTTCCGGATTTGAAAAACCGAGCTGAAATCATTCAGAAACTCAATACCAATCTTTCTAAAGAAAATGTTGAAAAAGAAGTGTTGTATTTAAGCAAAGCACATGAGAAATCCTTTGAACGCCTTTACGGATGGGCTTGGGTTTTAAAATTGCAACAGGAATTAGCCGAATATGACGAGCCGTTTGCCCAACAACTTTCCGCGAATCTTCAGCCCTTATCTAATTTGCTGATCGAGCGTTATACCGAGTTTTTACCAAAACTTTATTACCCGGTTCGTGTAGGGACACATAATAATACTGCTTTTGGAATGATACTGGCGTGGGATTATGCCGTATTTGTCAAAAATGAAGCGTTTAAAAAAGTGTTGAAAGATAATGCTTTAAGGATGTTTTCAAAAGATGAAGGCTGTCCGTTCACCTGGGAGCCTAGTGGTACCGATTTTCTGTCACCCTGCATGGAAGAGATGGGTATCATGCAAAGGGTTTTATCCGAAAAAGAGTTTTTGAAATGGGCGAAAAAATTTGCAAAGCCCTTGTTTGATAAAGAATTTTCATGGGAAACCGCAAAAGTCTCTGATAGAACCGATGGGCATTTAGTACATCTTGACGGATTGAATTTCAGTCGAGCCTGGCATTTTTATGCATTGGCCAAGCAGTTTAAACGATTTGAGCATTTGAAAAAAGCAGGTGATCTGCATTTGGTACATTCATTATCTTCTTTGGTGGATGGGAATTACGAAGGGGAGCATTGGCTCGCTTCCTTTGCTTTAAGGGCTTTTGAACAACGAAAAGACGAGCAGTAATCGGTTTCAAATTCGTACTTTTGCCTTTGAAATGTTTGTAAAATAAAAATTTACCTTCTTATGCCTAGAGAATTACTGATACAGGTAGCTCCTGATGTGGCAGCCAATCCGGTGTTGCTGCAAGAACATTTGGTGAAACTTTTGCATGTCAAAACTACCGATATTCAGCATGTTGCGGTGTTGAAACGTTCGATTGATGCCCGGCAGCGTTCGATAAAAATCAATCTGAAAGCAACGGTGTTTTTTCAGGACGAACCGATTGTTGAAGAAACCATAGTATTACCCGATTATAAGAATGTAGCCGATGCACAGGAAGTAATCGTCGTTGGTGCTGGCCCGGCAGGATTATTTGCCGCGTTGCAACTGGTAGAGTTGGGGCTAAAGCCGATTGTAATCGAAAGAGGAAAAGATGTACGCGGTCGCCGTCGGGATCTGAAAGCCATCAATCGTGATCATATCGTGGATGAAGATTCCAATTACTGTTTTGGGGAAGGTGGAGCCGGAACGTATTCAGACGGAAAATTGTACACCCGGTCCAAAAAGCGTGGTGATGTAGACCGAATCCTTAAATTACTTGTGGCTTTTGGTGCGACTCCCGAGATTTTGGTGGAAGCGCATCCGCACATCGGAACCAATAAATTACCGCAGATCATTCAGGATATCCGTGATAAAATCATCGAATTCGGAGGAAAAGTCCTGTTCGAAACACGGGTAACCGACATCTTGATAAAGAACAATGAAGTTCAGGGAATTGTTACGCAAAAAGGTGATGTCATTGAAGCTAAGAAACTCATTTTAGCCACAGGACATTCCGCCCGCGATATATTTGAATTACTGGACAGAAAAAAAGTATTGATTGAGGCCAAGCCTTTTGCCTTAGGGGTTCGTGCTGAGCATCCGCAAAGTTTAATTGACAGCATTCAGTATTCCTGTGATTTTAGAGGGGAATTTCTTCCGCCGGCGCCGTATTCGATTGTGAAACAGGTGAATGGGCGCGGAATGTATTCGTTTTGTATGTGTCCGGGAGGGGTGATTGCGCCTTGTGCCACCAGTCCCGGGGAAGTAGTAACCAACGGATGGTCGCCTTCCAAAAGGGATCAGGCTACAGCCAATTCCGGTATTGTTGTTGAATTGAAATTGGAAGATTTTAAGCCGTTTGCTAAATTCGGAGCCTTGGCAGGAATGGAATTTCAGAAAGCCATAGAGCAGAAAGCCTGGCATTTGGCAGGGGAAACACAAAGAGTTCCCGCGCAACGCTTGGTCGATTTTACCCAGAATAAAGTTTCAGCTGATATACCGAAAACATCTTATGTGCCCGGCACAACGTCAGTGGAACTAGGACAGGTGTTTCCGGGGTTTTTGACCCAAATTATGCGGGAAGGATTTGTACAGTTCGGGAAATCGATGAAAGGCTACTATACCAATGAGGCCATTTTGCATGCACCGGAAAGCAGAACATCCTCACCAGTGCGTATTCCGCGGGATAATGAAACGCTTGAGCATTTGCAAATCAAAGGGTTATATCCGTGTGGAGAAGGAGCAGGTTATGCAGGAGGAATCATTTCTGCGGCCATCGACGGAGAAAAATGTGCTATTAAATGTATGGAATCGTTAAGGGTGTCTTAGATTTGAAACGCTTTTCGTAATTTTACGAAGCATTTATAAAACATGAAAGAAGAAAACGTAATATTAGTCAACGAACAGGACGAGCAAATCGGCTTAATGCCAAAGTTGGAAGCGCACGAAAAAGCACTTTTGCACAGGGCTTTTTCCGTTTTTGTTTTAAACGATAAGAACGAAATCATGCTCCAGCAGCGTGCCCATCATAAGTACCATTCCCCTTTGTTATGGACCAATACCTGTTGCAGTCATCAGCGTGAAGGCGAGAGCAATATTGAGGCGGGAACAAGGCGTTTGCGAGAAGAAATGGGCTTTACAACCGAATTGAAAGAGCTGTTTTCGTTCATTTACAAAGCGCCGTTTGATAACGGTTTGACCGAACACGAGTTAGATCACGTGATGATTGGGTATTACAACGGGGAACCGTTCATCAACAACGATGAAGTGGAAAGCTGGAAATGGATGGAGATTGATGCGGTAAAAACCGATATGGAGCAAAACCCGGAGCTATACACCGTTTGGTTTAAAATTATTTTTGACGAATTTTATCATTTTCTCGAAGACCATAAAGTATGAGAGTAACTGTTTCCAGAAAAGCGCATTTTAACGCAGCACACCGATTGTATCGAAAAGACTGGTCGGACGAACAGAACGAAAGTGTTTTCGGTAAATGTAATAACCCTAATTTTCACGGGCATAACTACGAACTTATTGTAAGTGTGACCGGAGCGATAAATCCTGAAACCGGTTATGTGATAGATATTAAGGATCTAGCGACCATCATTTATGAGGAAGTTGAAGTGCAGTTCGATCATAAAAACCTGAATCTGGATGTGCCGGAATTTGAGAACCTGAATCCCACTGCGGAAAACATAGTAGTGGTGATTTGGAATAAAATAAGAAAACGAATTGCTTCAGGAAATGATTTGGAAGTGATTTTATACGAAACCCCCCGAAATTTTGTAAGCTATAAAGGATTGTAATGGGAGCACTTAAAGAAGGAGATAAACTGCCGCTTTTTGAAGGAATTGATCAGCACGGAAATACATTTGATATTGCTTCATGCCTAGGAAAAAAAGTTCTGGTAATCTATTTTTATCCGAAAGACGATACGCCGGGTTGTACCAAACAGGCCTGCTTTTTTCGTGATCAATATGAAGAGTTTACGGATTTAGGTGTTGAGGTGATCGGAATCAGTGGTGATGATGTTCAGTCCCATAAGAAATTTGCGGAAACCTATAAACTTCCTTTTGTATTGTTAGCAGATGAAGACAAACGTTTGCGAAAGCTGTTTGGCGTTCCTACGAATTTACTTGGATTGATTCCCGGGAGAGTAACATATATAGTTGATAAAGAAGGGATTGTTCGTATGATGTTTGACAGCATGAAGGCCGAGAATCATTTATCGAAAACAATTGAACAGGTAAAGGAATTACTGTAATGGAGACGGAATTGTATCCTTTGGTTTTTAAACCAATTTTAAAAGATCGTATTTGGGGAGGGACTAAGCTGAAGTCACTTTTAAATAAAGACATACCGACCACAACAACCGGCGAGAGTTGGGAGATTTCAACGGTTCCCGGAGATGCCAGTATAGTAGCCAACGGGGTTTTTGAAGGGACTTCCATTAATGAATTGGTTTCGAAGGATCCTGCAGCGGTTTTAGGGAAACAGGTTTATGAGAAATACGGAGTGGAATTCCCGCTACTGTTCAAATTCTTAGACGCAAGGGAAGATTTGTCCATTCAGTTGCATCCTAATGATGAATTGGCTAAAAAACGTCATAATTCTTTTGGTAAAACCGAGATGTGGTACGTGATACAGGCGGATCTGGATTCAAAGATTATTGTTGGATTTAAAGAAAAGTCGTCGCCGGACGAATACCTGATTAACCTTGAAAATAAAACACTGCCTAAAATCCTTAAAGAAATCCCGGTAAAGCAAGGTGATGTTTTCTTTTTGGAAACCGGAACCATTCATGCTATCGGAGCAGGGATAGTGATAGCTGAAATACAGCAGACTTCCGATATTACTTATCGTATTTACGATTGGGACAGGGTGGATGCCGAGGGTAATTCACGTGAGTTGCATATTGATTTGGCGCTGGAAGCAATTACTTATGATGTGGTTAATGCCAAAAGAAGGTATTCAAATGCAATTAATGTGAGTAATCCGGCTGTGCACTGCGATTATTTTACCACGAACGTACTTCCGCTTGACGGAAAAGCACAGTTTAGAAAAAATGGCGATTCGTTCACAGTTTTTGTATGTGCCGAAGGAGAATTTAGCGTAGTAACGGGTTCAGGTTCAGAATATTCATTCCGTCAGGGTGATACCATACTGATGCCGGCAATACTGACTGATTTTGAAGTGGTTGGAAAAGCGACTTTATTAGAAATATTTATTTCATAACCTTTATTCAGAAGAATAATTGTAATTTTGCAAACGAAATTTTAAACAAAAATAAAATGGCAAGCGTAAGAAACTTAAAAAAAGACATCAACTACGTATTAGGAGACATTATTGAGGCAGTTTACATCTATGAGATGACTACTACCGGGAAACCGTCTGCTCAATCTGATGCGTTAATTGATGAGGCAATTTCTTCTTTCGACGGTTTAATCACAAAAGTGAACCAAAAAAATGTTGAAAACAAGAAAGCGCATTTCAGACAAATCAACAAAGATTTAGAAGCAGCTGCTAATCAGTTGGTTGAAAAAATCAACGCATTATAACAGCAGAAAAGCAATAAAAAGTGTGTTTAAGTATTTGCAGTTTTGAAAAACTCGCTTATATTTGCACCCGAAATGATACTTACAGTAGCCTTTTAAATAAGGTTTTGTGAATCATTGAGCCGCCGGTGTAGCTCAGCTGGCTAGAGCAGCTGATTTGTAATCAGCAGGTCGTGGGTTCGAGTCCCTCCATCGGCTCTTTTTTTTTCCACGCATTGCGTGGTTTTTTATGATTTTTTTTAAGGTTAATTGCCGGTGTAGCTCAGCTGGCTAGAGCAGCTGATTTGTAATCAGCAGGTCGTGGGTTCGAGTCCCTCCATCGGCTCTGGTAATTAACTGAAAAGCCATCACAAAGTGATGGCTTTTTTTATGCCTTATTATTATAAAAAAAGCACCTTAAAGGTGCTTTTCGTTATTCTGTTATGGCTGCGTTTCAGTTTCTTTACGTTTTGCTATCAGATCCGTCAGCATTTTACCATATTTCGATTTAGCTACTTCAGGCGACATCGATTTTTGTATGGTGTCGAGGTACTTTAAATTTACATCGGCAATTTCCGTTAAAGCGATGTAAGGAGCAACTTCTTTTTTGCCATTATTTACGGCAAAATTTACCGCGTTAAAATATCTTCGGACCGTTAACTTTTTTGAGATTTGGGTTAAGCTGTCGATTTTTTCCGCCTGCTGTTTTTTTCGGGCAAGCATTGTTAAACTGATCGTTTTGTTTTGCTCGTTGTTGAAAACCGATTTTGATTTATTGTAGTTCTCGTATAATTCATGGTTTTTGGAACCGGTCACTTTGGCTTTGGCAAAAAACTCCTTTAAAGAAGTTTCTATGGTCATTGTTCCGGGCTCAGCAAAAAACGGTAAGGAATTGTCCATGGAATTGGTGGTTCCGCGGTCCAGAGATAGATAAAGCATTTCAGGTTCGGTTAAATCGATATCGCTGATGAAGTCTGCTTTCCCTTTAATAGTCATACTGTCCAGCGCTACGAAGGCCGTATCCTTGATTTTGTGAATGTATAAGGTGCCTTGCTGCAGGCCGTCTACTTTTACAGTTAAATGAAGTCCTTTGTCGGACTCTGTTTTATTACAGGCAACCAATAATACTACTGCGGCTGCCGCACCAATTATTTTTTTCATTACAGTCATTTTTTTGGAGCTGCAAAGTAAGGAAAAATATCGGTAATAAAAATCCCCAATCCACTTAGCGCGAATTGGGGTATTTTACTTTGTTCAAAAGAAAATTATCCTTTTAACCAGGCCTCTTTTAATTTTGCTTTAGAAGTATCTACCGCATGATACCCTTGAGCATCCTGCATCGGTAAAATTACTTTTCCTTTAAGAACCTGTTCTTTTCCGTCGCGTCTGATTTTTACAGAAACGGCATCACCTTCTTTCCAGTCCATGCTTGCCATGATCATGTCATAAATGTTGTCCAGATTGTAGCTGGTGTCGTTTACCGCCAGGATATAATCGTCGCCTTTAATGCCCAGATTTTTCATGAAACCGTTAAGTTCACCCGGAAGCACTTTGATTTCTTTTGTGGCAGGATCTACGGTAATATAAGGTGTAGATTCGTCTTTAAGGAACGGATTCCCCGGTTTTTGAACTGTTGCCTCTTTAACTCCCATTTTAGCTAAATATGCCTCGTAAGGAATAGGTGTTTCTCCTGCTACATATTTGTTTAAGAATTCGCCAACAGCGGGATAAGTCAATGCGGTGATTTTAGCAAATAATTCATCGTCGTTGAAAGGTTTTTTACTTCCATATTCGTTTGATAAAGCCTGCATTAAGTCAAGAATCCCTTTTTCTCCGTTGCTGCTTTCACGTATCTGAATGTCGATACACATGGCAATTAAAGCCCCTTTAAGGTAAACGTTGTAGTATGAGTCTTTGTATTGTGCCTCCAAAATGTCCTTGCTCATCTTCGTGAAAGGCATTTTTTCGTCGAAACGTTTTGACTGCTCGATTTTGTCTGCCATACGGATGTAGAATTCTTCTTCGCTGATCAATCCTTGGTTAATCTGGAAAAGATTTGCAAAATACTCCGTAACTCCTTCATACATCCACAAGTGCTGGGACATTTTCGGGTTGTTGAAATCGAAATAATGAATTTCTTTGGAATGTACCGTTAAAGGTGTTACAATATGGAAGAACTCGTGGGAAACCACATCTTTTAATTGCTCTAACAAGGCTGCTTTCGGCATCATTTCCGGCATTACCACTGTTGTGGAAGTCGTGTGTTCCAAAGCACCAAAACCTTTAGCGTCTTTCGTCTTCATATCAGCCAGGTAAATTAAAACGCTGTATTTTTTTGTAGCATTTACAGGACCTAAGAATTTCTTCTGGGCTTTCATCATCGTTTCCATCGACGGAGCAAGATCGCTGGCTTTGTAAGCTCCGTTTGGAGAATAAACGCTGATCAGGATATCCATGTCGTCCACTTTGAAAGTAACGTAATCCGGTTTAGAGTACATGATCGGATGGTCTACCAATTCTGCATATCGCGACATTAGGAAAACATCGTTTTCATTGCTGCTGTCGGTGTCGATCATTGAGGTAGCGCCCCATAAAGTTGACGGGTGTGCAATGTTTACTTTATATGGCAATTCGGATTTTCCTTCGAAATACCCGATAAAACCGTGCGTGTTGATCATAAAGTTCTGACCTTCAATAATATTGGTTCCTGCCGGTGAAAACACATCTTTACCACCGATACCGCCTGAAGTTTCCACATCAAAACTGTCGTTAACCCAATAGGTCACTTTAGCCAATGCTTTTGCATTAGCGATTTTCCAGGTATTTTCTCCTTCTTTACTTACTGTAAGTTCTTTACCTTTCTTATCGTAAGCTTTTACGTTTTCTATGAATCGTCCGTAATTGTCTGCCGAATAGGTTCCCGGAACAGTTTTCGGGATATTGAAAGTTGTTGTTTCCGTTGTAATTGCCGGCGCCATAACAGTAACCATGACTTTGTCGTCTGTTACTTTTTTCAAATCGATGGAAACCTCCACCTGGCCTTTTGCCCCAACTCCGGAGTCGGCTGGTTTTTGTGCGTTACAGCTCAGAAAAGTTGCTGCAATGGCCGCGGTATAAAGTATTTTTTTCATTATTTATTGTTTGTTGTTAATCGTTATATAGAATAAGTAGAAAGTGTTCACGCTTTGTTACATTCCAGGTTAAAAAAAATCCCGAGTGATCGGGATTATTTAATCAAACTTATTTTTAAAATAATACTTGCTGTCTAAATCGTCGTCCTCAATATCAGTTGTTTTTTGAGGTTTCGGTTTTGGTTTACTGGCACTGACTTTCTTCTTCCAGAGTTCAAAATTGTCTTTGGAAAGCCTTTTTCGCATCAGTTCGGTTACGTCGTTTTCCGATATTCCAAATTCTTCTTTTAACACTTCAAAAGGTTTTTTTTCCTCCTGAGCCATAGTGACAACGCGATCCAGTGTCTCGTTATCCATTTCTGAAATTTTGCTTTTTTTCATCAGATGAAAAATTAATCGAATAATTGTATTTAGTTATGTTCAATATGTAACTCAATATTACTAAAAAAATAAACTTAGAATAGCAGGGGTATCATTTTTTACAAATTTTCAAAAATCAGACCAAAATCCAAATCGGCTTTGAATTTTGTTTTATAAAATGATTCGAAATGTAAGATTTATTCTCGGATTTACGATTTTTTTTGTTTTGGGAATCTGGTGCTTCCAAAAATGTTGTGTGGTTCCTTTCATCAAAAGCAGGCTCCCGTTTTTTAAAACCACGTTATGTTTTTCTGTCGGATCGGTATTGTGTTTCAGTTGAAAATTACGTTCGGCTCCAAAACTGACTGAAGCAATAACAGGGTTTTGTCCTAATTCCTTTTCGTTGTCGGCGTGCCAGCCATTGCTGTCTTTCCCGTCCCGGTACAAATTGAGCAGAACGGTGCTGAAAGTGCAGTTAACTTCTTTTTCGACTTTGGTTTTAATGGTTAAAAGTGCTTCCGTCCAGGCGTTAGGATGCATCGTGATTCCTGAATAAGAATAGTTTTTTCCGTCGTTTCCGTATAATGCGGTCAGTCTTGGCTGTTGGTGTTTTTTGCCAAAGACGGTAATGTCGTCCTGTTGCCAGGGTGTTTCGGTATATAGTTTTTGAAAAAGTTCAGTAGCTTCCTCTTCCGTGAAAAAATCCGGATAATATAAGATGTCTGCATCTTTTAAAGCAAGCGTGATATTTTCGGCAGCAAACAACGAATTCATATTTAAAGTTACAAAAAAAGCGATGGATGTCCATCGCCTCTTATATTGAATATGAAAAAAAACTATTCGGTTTCATTGTGCTGCAGCAGCTTTTTGTATAGAAATCCTGCCAGTATTGCACCTAATATCGGGGCAAGCCAAAACAGCCATAACTGCATAAGCGGTTCTCCCTGAGTGAATAATGCCTGTGAGGTGGAACGCGCCGGATTTACGGAGGTGTTTGTTATCGGGATGCTAACCAGGTGGATTAAAGTTAAACCCAATCCGATGGCTACCCCTGCAAATTTTTTGCTGGCAAGTTTATCCGTTGCGCCTAAAATGATCAGTAAAAAGAACATGGTAAGCATAAATTCTGCCAGAAAAGCTGCCCCAAGCGAATAACCGTCCGGTGAAAATGCGCCATATCCGTTAGAGGCAAAAGCGCCTGCCTGGGTATTGTCTATGGCAAAACCCGGTTTCCCGGATAAAATAAGGAATAAGGTCCCGGCAGCGGCTATGGCACCGATGCATTGGGATAGGATATAAGGTAGTAAATCTTTTGTGTTGAAACGGCCGCTTGCCCATAAACCGAAGGAAACCGCCGGATTAAAATGTCCGCCTGAAATGTGTCCTACGGCATAAGCCATGGTTAGAACTGTCAGACCGAATGCAAGGGAAACGCCCATAAAACCAATTCCCAAATCGGGAATTCCTGCGGCAAATAAAGCACTGCCACAACCTCCGAAGACTAACCAGAAGGTTCCGAAAAATTCTGCAAATAGTTTTTTCATAAAAATGAGTTTTGGTTGCACTCAAATTTATGAAAAATAGTAAATAACTTGTTAATTTTTTTTAAAATTCACATTCATTATTACAATTGCAAGAATTATTAATAGTATTCCGAGCCATTGTGTGAAGATTACTGTTTCTTTCAGAATCAAGAAAGCCATCATTACAGATACCGGTAATTCCAGTGACGATACGATACTTCCAAGGCCGATTCCTGTGTTGGGAAATCCGGCATTCATAAGGATAGGAGGGATTATGGTTCCGAAAAGCGACAGGACGATTCCCCATTTCAGGAAAATAGCAAAGTTGAAAGGAGTAACCTGCGTGGCAATGGAAAATCCGAACACAATTACAGCGCCGCCCAATAACATGTACAAACTTCTCTGTGCGGAAGAAATACCCAAAGCTATACGGTTTGCCGTAAACATTGTCGTGGTGAAAGACGCCGCTGCCAGCATTCCCCACATGATGCCCCGCCAGTCTAAAGCGATTTTAGTATTGATAAGATTTGTGGCTAAAACGGTTCCGATTAATACGATAAATACAGACGCTGTTTTCTGTTGAGAAGGTGCTTTTTTGTCTAAAATCCATTCGAGTATAACGCCCATCCAGACGGTTTGCATCAGCAATACAATTCCGATGGATACTGGAATATATTTTACGGCCAGATAATAGAATACACTGGTCATTCCTAAAGAAGTTCCCGCCAGCATCAGATGGAAAATATTTCGGCTGCTGGCTTTTACGACCTGGTTTCCTTTATTGTATTTCTGAAAGGCATTAATAAGTAACATCCCGATAATTCCTAATACGAATTGAGAAGTGGTTACTTCCGCAGTGGTGTATTTTTCTTCATAGGCCAGTTTTACGAAAGTGGCTAACATACCATAGCTGGTAGCACCTAACCCTACTAAGAAAACTCCTTTTAATACCCTGTTTCCAAACATGTTATCAATTTTTAAAAAGCCGGCAAAGATATGTTTTTTGTTTCAAGCCACAAGGCCTTGTTGAAAAATTGACATTCTTGCTTTATGAAATCGTTTCCAATTCAAAAAAAATCCCAATCAAAACGATCGGGATTTTAAATACGTTAAATCAGTATTAGAGATTGATATTGAATACCTGGCCGTTTGAATGTGTGTAAGTAGCCTGGTTGTCGCAAGTGTCGTTTCCGTAATCTAAGACACCGTCTAAATACGAGCCCAGTAAAGTCAGTTTCCCTTTGGAAATGTAATTGCAGGAATATCTTTTGATCAGTGTTTCCAGAACTGTTACTGTTAATGACGATCCGTTCGGTCTGTTTACGGTATGGGTTCCGGATATAATATGATAAACGTTATCACCCAAAGCCAATGTGCCGGCTCCTTCCATCTGTCTTACTGTTCTTGTTCCGGAATGTGTAAAGACGTCACCGGCAATATTTGTAATCCTTCCATCCGTTACGGTTCTTGTCCATTGTGGTGTTTCCGGATTTGTGGTCTGGTTAACATAAGTTACCGTGCCTTCAACATGTCGCCCGTTTACAAAATAATTGGAGCGTTCAATGGTCATGGTGGTACCGTTGCTCATCAGATAGCCGGAAAGGGTAATGGTTAAGGTACCGGATCTAAGGACGCCGTTATGTACACAACCCGGATGAAAAGCGATGGTGATGATTTTTGGAAAGACGCCCGGAGTGGTATTGTTTACCGTTATATCCGCACAAGCCGGAAATCTTGAAGCGATATCGGAATCCCTGTTGGAGAAACTCGAGTTTTCGGTTGCGGCTTCCATCCCAACGCTGAAGTCCGTCTCATTAGAGAAATCGATATCGGCAGAAGCTTTCATTAATTGCTGATCGACCAGTACGCTTTCGGTTTCGTCTTTTGAACAGGAAATTAAAACTAAAGTTGCCAAAACCAATCCTCCAAATAATTTTAAACTGAAATTTTTCATAGCCTGTAGTTTTATGGTTTATTTATTTAGATGCAAAAAAGGTAAAAAGGTTTAAAAGAAATCTTAAAAAAAATCTAAAAAAACAAAACCCGCAGCTTGAAGTTGCGGGTTTTAAAGATATGAAAATTATTTTCTTTATTTAATCAGTTCGAAGCTTCTTTTTACAAAGGATGTAAGCTCTTCGCCTTTTAGTAAGCCTTGTGAAAGTTTGGCTAAATCCAAAGCCTGACGGACAACACTTTCCTGAACGGTTTTGTCTTTTTGACTGATAATCGCCGTGGCCAACTCTGAGTTCGTATTCACTACTAAATTGTACATCTCCGGGAAATTACCCATACCGAACATTCCGCCTCCGGTCTGGCTCATTTCTTTCATACGGCGCATGAATTCAGGCTGTGTGATGATAAAAGGAGCCGCTTGGCTGTCCATTGCCTCCAATTGCACGCTGTAGGTTGTTTTGGGAACGATTGCTTCCAGAACGGATTTTAAGCTTTCTTTTTCTTCTTCCGATAATTTGGAAATCTGACTGTCTTCTTTTTTGATAAGATTGTCAACATGATCGGAATCGACGCGGGTAAACATAAGGTTTTCGTTGTCGGCTTCCAGTTTCTGAATCAGATGCGATACAATCGGGGAATCCAAAAGCAATACTTCATAGCCTTTTTCTTTGGCTAAATCGATGTAGCTGTGTTGTGCATCTTCATTGGAAGCGTATAAAACAACCAGTTTGCCGTCTTTGTCGGTTTGGTTTTCTTTTAAGTTTTCTTTTAATTCTTCCAGCGTGAAATACTTTTTATCTACAGTCGGATACAGTACGAAAGCTCCGGCTTTTTCATAGAATTTAGGTTCCGACAACATACCGTATTCCAAAACGATCTTGATATCGTTCCATTTCTGTTCAAAATCTTCACGGTTTTCCGTAAATAACGACTTTAGTTTATCGGCTACTTTTCGTGTGATGTAGTTTGAAATCTTCTTAACCGCTCCATCCGCCTGCAGATAGGAACGCGATACGTTTAAAGGAATATCCGGAGAATCGATAACCCCTTTCAACATGGTCAAGAATTCCGGTACGATACCTTCCACGTTATCGGTTACGAAAACCTGGTTCTGGTACAATTGAATTTTGTCTTTCTGAAGCTGTAAATCAGCTGACATTTTCGGGAAATACAGGATTCCGGTTAAATTGAACGGATAATCCACATTCAAATGGATGTTGAACAGCGGCTCGTCAAACTGCATCGGATACAACTCACGGTAGAAGTTTTTGTAATCTTCATCGTTTAAATCTGAAGGTTGTTTGGTCCAGGCCGGAGTCGGGTTGTTGATGATGTTGTCTACTTCCGTGTATTCGGTTTTGTAGTCATCACCGGCATCTTCCGGTTTCGGTAAGGCTTCCTGTCTTGTTCCGAATTTAATCGGTACCGGCATGAATTTGTTGTATTTTACCAAAAGCTCGCGGATTCTGCCTTCTTCAAGGAATTCCAAAGAATCTTCGGCGATATGAAGCACGATTTCTGTACCTCTTTCGGTTTTGGAATGCGGTTCTAATGTGAATTCCGGGCTACCGTCACAAGTCCAGTGTGCCGCCGGCTCGTCTTTATACGATTTGGTGATGATCTCTACTTTTTCGGCCACCATAAAGGCAGAGTAAAACCCTAACCCGAAATGTCCGATAACTCCAGAGTCTTTAGCGGAGTCCTTGTATTTTTCCAAAAACTCTTCTGCACCTGAAAAAGCGATCTGGTTGATGTATTTTTCCACTTCTTCGGCAGTCATTCCCAAGCCCTGATCGGTAATGTGGATTTTTTTGCTGTCTTTGTCGATTTTGATAGCAATAACCGGTTGGCCATATTCCACTTTAGCTTCGCCAATACTGGTTAAGTGTTTTAATTTAAGAGTGGCATCAGTAGCGTTGGAAATAAGCTCGCGAAGGAAGATTTCGTGGTCGCTGTATAAAAATTTCTTGATTAAGGGAAAGATGTTCTCTACTGAAACATTGATTTTTCCTGTTGTCATATACTGTTGATTTTAGAATTAAAATTATAGTTCTCTTTTGTCAAATCAGATACCAAACCTTTTTTCCTGACAAATTGGCGTAAAAAATATGTTATAATTTAAACGTGTAGTAAAAACTTGAGGAATAATTGTGTTAAATTTGTAAGGCACATTAAAATTAATACTCATGAAGAAACTTATTTATCTGATTATGGTTGTAGCCTTTGTCGTAGGCTGTAAAAGCAATCCGGCCACTAAACTGGATATGAAATCCGAAGTTATGTTAAAAGGCACCTGGAAAATCTCATCTGTTACCTATCCCGGTTCGGAGTATTTTAAGGTAACCTCTTTTAATATAGCCGATTCCCAGTGTTTTGTAGGGAGTAATTGGAAATTTGTATCCAACAACAACAAAGGGGAAATGGCGCTTGATAACAGTAAGTGTACCAGCTATGGCAGCCACATAACATGGTTTATTAATAAGGAAGGGAATATCGTTATGAAATTCCTGACCGAAGGTGTAAAAGCCAGACATACTCCGTCAGGTTATGTTTTAAGAGTGGCCAATCAGTCTGAAAATTCGTTTCAGTTGCTCGATAAGGTTAACGTTGGCGGAAATACATCAAATATTGTTTATCAATTTGAAAGAACTAATTAAAAAATAAGGATATGAGAAAAGTAAGTATATGTGTTTTGGCATTAGCAGTAACATCAGCTTCGCTTTTTACAAGTTGTGAAGCGGTTAAAAATGCCAATAACACCCAAAAAGGTGCTGTAATTGGTGCTGCCGGAGGTGCTGTAATCGGAGGGATCCTGGGAAATAACCTTGGTAAAGGCGGAAAAGGAGCTTTAGGTGCCGTAATAGGTGGGGTTGTCGGTGGCGTTGCCGGTGGTTTAATCGGAAACAAAATGGACAAACAAGCCCGTCAAATCAAAGAAGCATTGCCAGGTGTTGAAGTAGAACGCGTTGGTGAAGGTATTAAACTTGTATTGGGTGAGAATTCGGTTAATTTCGATTTCAATAAAGCTACCCTGACACCAAGAGCAAAACAAAACCTTGATAAATTAGTACCTGTTTTCAAAGAATATCCGGACACAGACATTCAGATTTTTGGGTATACCGACAGTAAAGGTTCAGACGAATACAATTTGAATCTGTCCAACCAGCGTGCGGCGGCTGTTACCAGTTATCTTTCTTCGAAAGGTTTGGTATCTTCCCGTTTTAAAACCGTGGGGATGGGAGAAGCAGATCCGATGGCCGACAATGAAACCGACGCCGGAAGAGCTAAAAACCGTCGTGTGGAATTTGCCATTACCGCCAATGCTAAAATGGTTGAGGATGCTAAAAAAGAAGCCAATAAATAATTTTATAACTATATAAAAAAAGCCCAAACGAAAGTTTGGGCTTTTTTTATGGTTACAATATATCTTAACGTCCTCCAAAAGTAAAGGAAACGCCTAAACTCAAATTATAGGTAAAAGTTGTGGTGGCATTATCTGCCGCTTTAGAAACCCTTGTTCCGTCAAACTTTACGTGTTGTGCCAAATTCATGATTCCTGTGGCATCTAAGCCAATAGCAACGCCATCCATAACTGTAAGCTGTGGGTTTACCCCGAAGATCACGTGTGGGATTTCATCGATTCCGGGACCGCCTTTGGGAAACGTAACCGATTTTTGCCACGCATATCCTAAACCGGCATGCGAGAGAATTACAAAATATTCGTTGTAAAAATAACTTCGGTCGTCCAATAAGTTAGAAAGGTTACAAGCTGCCTGAACTGAAATTCTTTGATAATCGGTACCCATTTCCGGAGTTTCTTTCGTTCGGAACTTATCGGCGCCATAATCCAGTTTTACGCCCCATTTTTCGCCAAACATGTAGCGGAAACCAAAATCCATGTGGCCGAATTTGGATATTGAAGGCTCGTAAGCTCCAGACAATCCGTAATTTAAATCAATCGAGTAATTGTCGTACACCCTTTGGGAAAAGGCGATTGAAGACAATAACAAAAACGCGACTGTCAGTTTTTTAGCTGATAGCATCATGTACTAGTAGGTTAATTTTCTGCAATTTTAGGCATTATCTTTTAATAAACGAAAAAGAATTTAGTAAAAAAGTTGAAAGTTAATTCCTTAAAGCGGCCATAAGGGCTTAAATTTGCGGTTTAAACGGTTAATATGCTTGAGGTTAAAAACATAGCTTTCGGTTATACAGCGAAGCGAATTATCCAAAATATTGGTTTTGAGGTAAATGCCGGTCAGAATGTTGCGGTTATTGGAGAAAGTGGTTGTGGAAAAAGTACACTCTTAAAGCTGATTTACGGCTTATACGATTTGGAGGAAGGCCAGATTTTCTGGAATGGGACAGAAGTGACCGGGCCAAAATTCAATCTGGTACCCGGTATGCCTTTTATGAAATACCTGGCTCAGGATTTCGACTTAATGCCTTATATAACCGTCGCTGAGAACGTCGGGAAATACCTTTCCAATTTTTATCCCGAAGAGAAAAAAGAGCGTATCCATGAATTGCTGGAAATTGTTGAAATGACTGAATATGCTGATGTGAAAGCACAGTATTTAAGCGGTGGCCAGCAGCAACGTGTGGCTTTGGCGAGAGTTTTAGCGCTCGAACCCGAAGTATTATTGCTGGACGAACCTTTCAGTCATATTGATAATTTTCGAAAAAATGCACTTCGACGTAACTTGTTTACCTACCTGAAAGCTAAAGGAATAACGGTTATAATCGCCACGCACGACAGTGTGGATGCTCTTTCTTTTGCAGATGAAACCATAGTGCTTAAAGACGGTCAGATTTTGGACAAAGGGAATTCTTCCGTAATTTATCTGAACCCTATATCAAAATACAGCGCTTCGCTTTTTGGCGAGGTAAACGAAATCAAACTTTCGCAAATAGCCGAAGTTGACGGAGACGACCGCTTGTTGTTTTTATATCCGCATCAGTTAAAAGTGGTCGAAAACGGATTGATGAAGGTAATTGTTAAACAATCGTATTTTAAAGGAAGCCATTACCTTATCAAAGCAGCACTAAACGGAAAAGCAATTTTCTTTGAGCATGAATCCGCCTTAGAACATAATAAAGAAGTAACCTTAATGCTTAATTAAATGCCAAAAGAAGATTATTTATCGAAACAAATCAGCCAGTTAGGTTTTTTTCTGAAGAAAGCGCTGGAGAAACTCATAAAGCAAAACGCTGGAGCAGATGTATCAGAATCGGTTTCAGAAATCAATCTTAAACTACAGGAAGAATTAGGGTTCAATTTAAAAACACTTGAAACTATTGCTGAAGAAGAACTGATTGCTTTTTTAGAACAACATCCACAATTTAGTGCAGAAAATCTGGAAACCTTAGCCGATTTGTTTTCTGTTTTTGACAGTCAAAATTTCAATAGGAAAGCTTTACGGATTTACCATTATATTAATGCTATAACCGCAACCTTTTCTTTTGAACGTGAATCCAAAATAGAAAAACTAAAGCAAAAATTATACTAAAGAAAAACCCCGAAACGTGATTCGGGGTTTTATTTTTTAAATTAATTCTTCAAATACTTTTCCAGGAACTGATCCTGTTCCCAAAGCAAATGGAAGATATTCTCTTTAGCTGCATAGCCGTGCGATTCTTTCGGTAGCAGTACCATTCTTACCGGTGCTCCCAAACCTTTTAGGGCCTGGAAATAACGCTCCGTCTGTAAGGTGAATGTTCCCGGGTTATTGTCCGCATCACCGTGAACCAATAATAAAGGGGTCTTCATTTTTTCTGCGGTCATGAAAGGCGACATTCCGTTGTAAATAGCCGGAACTTCCCAGTAATTACGCTGCTCACTCTGGAATCCGAATGGGGTTAGCGTTCGGTTGTAAGCACCGCTTCGGGCAATTCCGCAGGCGAATAAATTGGAATGCGTCAATAAGTTAGCGGTCATGAAAGCACCATACGAGTGACCTCCAACAGCAACTTTCTTACGGTTGATGTAGCCTAAATTGTCCACTGCGTTGATTGCAGCTTCCGCATTGTCCACCAATTGCGTGATAAAAGTGTCATTTGGTTCTGTTTTGCCTTCTCCAATAATCGGGAATGCGGCGTCATCTAAAACGGCGTAGCCTTTCGTCACCCAATACACGAACGATCCGTAATTAGGGAACGTAAATTCGTTAGGATTCTGGGTGGTTTGACCGGCAGAGTTCTTGTCTTTGAATTCTGTAGGATACGCCCAAATTAACAACGGCAATTTTTCTTTTTTGGCTTTTCTGTCGTAATTAGCCGGTAAATAAAGCGTTCCGGAAAGTTCCACGCCGTCTTTGCGTTTGTATTTGATTACTTCTTTGTATACATTTTTGATGCTTTCAAAAGGGTTTTTGAAGGCTGTAATCGGAGTGATTTTATCTTTCGATTTGATGTTGCGGAAGTAATAATTCGGGAATTCCGTTGGGGATTGGATCTGAACCAAAACTTCACCTTTTTTGAAATCTTCAATCGACAGAATGTCTTCTTTCTTGTTTTTGAAAGCCGATTGGTACAGACGTTTTGTCTTCAGGGTTTTGGTGTTGAACTCGTCGATGAAAGGGAATTGCCCTTCTTTGGTAAATCCGTTACCGATTAAATAAGCATTGTCGCCTTCAAGTGCTAAAACCTGTCTTCCATACTCATTTTTCTTAGTTTCGAAATTACCCGGATCAGCATAAATGTCCTGAGAATTTCTGTCGGAAATCACTTTTGGTGCCTGAGCTGGGTTCGATGGGTTGATCAGATACGTTTTGGTGTTTCGGGTGTCATACCAGCTGTCGTAAGCAATGGCAATATTTCCGTTCCCCCAGGTGATGCCGCTGAAACGTTGCGGTGTTTTAAGGATTGAAGTCGGCTGACCGGAAAAAGGAGCATTCCATAAGAAAACTTCGTCTCTGAAGTCAACTTTTACAGCCGGGTCTCCACCGTCCAATGCCTCTGTAAATACTAAGGTTGCAGGAGTGTCATTTCTCCAGCTCATGCTTCGTTTCCCTTTGCGGACCGCCATAAAACCTTTTGGCATAATTTCGTTAAGCGGCACTTCATTCACCACTTTTATTTCGGTACCGGCTTTGTCAAACACAATGGTTTTTTGCGGGAAACGACTCAACGGAACAATGTACGAATACGGTTTTTGAATCGTAGTCACCATAAGGTAATTTCCATCCGGTGAAAAGGATTCGCCCGCGTATAAGTCCGCTTTTTTGAATAATTCGGTTTTACCGTTTAAATCTACTTTATAAAGTTCAGACGTTACCAGGGTTTCAAAATTGGTTTCGTCGGTTTTGTTTTTCAGTAAATCCTGAAAGGTTCTGTTTTGGGATACTTTTCCTTCACTGGTGGAAGTTGTAGGGCCTGTCGGTAAATCTTTTTTGGAATCGATCAGCGCCTGACGGTTCGCTACCATGGTTTTTACCAATAGGCTTTTTCCGTCACGGTACCAGCTCATCGGGCTTCCTAAATTGGCATTAAGGTTATCTGAAGTCAGTTTTACAGCTTTCGCGGAAGCAATGTCCAAAACCCAAAGTTCCACGCCTTTATTGGTGGTGTGGGTGAAAGCGATTTTCTTTTCATCCGGTGACCAGGAAAGGTTAGTAATTCTTGGATTTGCAGGTAAACCTTGTACCTGGATTTCGTTTTTATCTTTTACACGACGTACTTTCAGGTTGTTGATGTAGGTAACCGAACTGGAAATGTTCGTGATCGGATTGATTCGTAAACCGGCCAATCGCATTTCTTCCTGATTTAAATCGTCAAGGTTTTTATAGGTGTTGCGGTAGGTTAGGAGCATCCATTCTTTTTTGGTGTCCATGGTTACCGAAGGTGCTCTTTCGTATTCGGCTAAAGCCAGAATCTCCTTGGAAGGCTTTTGATAAGTCAGGTTTTCCTGCGCCAGTAACGACGAACCTGTTAACAGTAAAAGCCAAAAGCAGTTTTTTAGTTTCATGATTTACAATTTGGTTTTGGAATATTTGTCTAAAAGTACTGGGATAGTGTTACAGCTTCTGTTTAAATTTTGTTAAAACTGGATTTTCAGCGAAAGTTTGAAATGGTAGTCGAAAAAAACAACAGATTCTTTACTATGGCGTTAAATATCCTTAAATTTGTAGCCCTATTTTTAATAAAAGGAGAAATAATGTATCAATCGAAGATTTCAGGATTAGGGTATTACGTGCCCGAAAATACAGTGACCAACGACGATTTGTCGAAACTAATGGATACCAATGACGAATGGATTCAGGAACGTACCGGAATTCAGGAACGAAGACACGTTGTCCGAGGTGAAGATACTACGACCAGTATGGGCGTTAAGGCCGCTGAAATTGCCATTGAGCGTTCGGGAGTAGCCAAAGAAGATATTGATTTCGTGATTTTCGCGACCTTGAGCCCTGATTATTATTTTCCAGGGCCAGGTGTTTTGGTTCAGCGTGATTTAGGCTTGAAAACCGTTGGGGCCCTTGATGTGAGAAACCAGTGTTCGGGGTTTGTGTATGCGATTTCCGTTGCAGACCAGTTCATCAAAACCGGAATGTATAAAAATATCCTGGTTATCGGTTCCGAAGTGCATTCTACCGGTCTGGATATGACGACAAGAGGCCGCGGGGTTTCCGTTATCTTTGGCGATGGGGCAGGAGCAGCGGTTTTAAGCCGTTCGGAAGACAGAAACAGAGGTGTTTTATCAACGCATTTGCATTCCGAAGGACAACATGCTGAAGAATTGGCTTTGATTGCTCCGGGTATGGGAAAACGCTGGATTACAGATGTTATCAAAGACAACGATCCTAACGACGAGAGTTACTATCCGTATATGAACGGACAGTTTGTGTTCAAGAACGCTGTGGTACGTTTCAGTGAAGTGATCATGGAAGGTTTACAGGCGAATAATTTGCAGGTTTCCGATATCAATATGCTGATCCCGCATCAGGCGAATTTGAGGATTTCACAGTTTATTCAGCAGAAGTTTAAACTGGAAGACCATCAGGTGCACAACAATATTCAGAAATATGGGAATACAACGGCAGCATCCATTCCGATTGCTTTAACCGAAGCCTGGGAACAGGGCAAAATCAAAGAAGGCGATTTGGTTGTGTTAGCAGCTTTTGGCTCAGGATTTACTTGGGGAAGCGTGATTATCCGCTGGTAATTTCAGTCCCGTTTAAAATATTTTACCGCAGCTTCACAGATTTATCTGGAATTTGCGGTTTTTTTATTGGATTAAGTAGCTGTTGGTTTGTTTTTAGATAAGTAGTTGCTGCTAGTCAGTGCTTTATAATCTGCTAAGCAGCGGGGATTTTTATGGAATGGAGAGGCTTTTATCGACAATCTGTATGTTAAATCCTATGAAATCACTTTTCGTTTTGTAAATAAATGCCTAATTTTAGTTCACGTTTTCTGTTATTAATTTCTAATATAAAGAAGTATGGCAAGGAAGATAGTTTACAACGAAGGTCAGGCGCGTTTATTTGACAACAAATACCTGGAAATGCTCACCAAAGGAAACCCAATCCTGATATGGAGCATCTACATTCCGATACTAACCTATTTAGTTTACAGGGCATATAGTTTTTATCAAATCCCCGGACTGATTACGTTTTCCCTTTTTGTGAGCGGAATGCTGTATTGGACTTTTTTCGAATACATTGCCCACCGGTATATTTTTCATTGGGTAAGTGAAAATATCCGTGTACAGAAAGTCGCTTATGTGATGCACGGGAATCATCATGAATATCCAAGGGATCGCGACAGGCTTTTTATGCCGCCGTTCCCCAGCCTTATTTTGTCGTCCACTTTATTCGGCTTGCATTATCTGATTTTAGGGGATTATAATTGGGCCTTTTTTCCGGGATTCATGTTAGGCTATCTTTTGTACGCTTCCATGCATTATGCGATCCATGCTTTTGAGCCGCCTTTTGAATTTATGAAACCGTTATGGCGTAATCATCAGATGCATCATTACCGCAATGAACAGTTGGGTTTTGGCGTTAGCAATACGTTTTGGGACAAGGTTTTCGGGACTACTTTCGATCTTCGGAAGCACAAAGAAGAACCTGAAAAAGCCAAAACCCTGAAATTTGATGAATAGCCATAAAAAAACCTCGAAGTAAAAAAGCTCCGAGGTTTTTCAGTAATATAAAATCGAAAAGTTAACTACATTTTAGAACATTCCGCCGCTGCTTTGTGTTTCGTTGGCATCACGTTGTTTGCGTTGCATTGCTCTGTTTTTTCCTCCACCGAACATATAGTTGAATCCGATGTAGAACGTCTGGTTTTCCCAGTAGAATGCTCCGTACTGACGATAAGGGATGTTTCCGTCGAAAGCGAAACGCATGTTGTCGAAAACGTCATTGTAACGAGCTGTAATGGTTCCTTTACCTTTCATGACATTGTAGGTAGCCCCGATATCCGCTTTGTACATGTGTTTTCTTTCAAACTGTAAGCTTAAATCACGACCTCTGTACATACCGAACAATTGGAAACGAAGGTTTTTAGTTGCTGTGAAGGTGTTGTTCATTCTTGCGTTGAAGGTTGTAACATCCACTTCTGCATTTTCAAATTCGCTAGTTATGGCATTCTGTACCGTACCTCTTACGGTTTTAAAATAAGCATCCGAACTTAGGTTTGTCGACCACCATTTGGTAAATTTCAAATTAGCCGAAGCTTCAACTCCGTAGGCGTTGTTGTCTTTAAAGTTGTCAAAAGAAAGGATTTTTCTGTTGTCAGGATCGTTCGGATCGTTATAAACCACTCTGGAAATTTCATCGTTGATTCTTCTGTAGAATACTCCTGTTGTGAAAGTTCCCATTTTTGTGGTTCGGGTGTAATTTACTTCAAAAGAGTTTGTGAACTGAGGCTCAAGTGCCGGATTTCCTTTAGACTCCATCAAAGGTGTTGTCCACTCACGGATCGGGCTGATCTGACCAATGCTCGGGCGATCAACTCTTCTTGAATAATTAAAGTTGAATGAGTTTTTTTCATTCATTGCATACGTAAAGAAAGCAGATGGATAAACGGTAAAGATATTATCGCTTACTTTTTGTTTGTCATCCGTAATGGTATTGGTTGGTGTTAAATTGGATTGGAATTCATTGTTATGAGTACTAAAATCGGCATCAATATTATAGTATTCCACGCGGAATCCGATTTGCGAGCTCCATTTGCTGTTCCACTGTGTTCCAACGTTGGCGTAAACCGCACTGATGTCTCTGTTGAATTTGAAATAGTTGTTCAAATCGCTTGAGAAAGTATACGGTGTTACGTATTCGGTACCGCTTTCCGGTGCTTTAAAAGTACTTTTGGTAGTTTGGATTCGGGTTTCCGCTCCTAATTCCAATTTTGTTTTCTCAGTAAGCGGGTTGGTATAGTCAATGTTAACCTGCGTATAATCCGTTACACCGTCAATAATGTTTCTTGAGTTGGAATCCATTACCAAATCACCGTCAAATTCTCTGGTGGCATTGTAATACCTTGTATTCTCCGTGTTTTTGGTTTTGGAGTAATTTACCTGGAACTCAAGGTTTTCCCCTTTTTTATCGAAATCGTGTTTGTAAACCAAGTCATAGGTCTGGTTTTTATTTTCGTTTTCGTTGTCATAATGCTGGTGGGTATCGTTGTCGGCGTTGTCGGTGTAGTTAACATTGGTGTTACCCCATCCGTCCGTGTGTGTTAAGTTCTGGTTTGTATAGACTGAAAGCGTATTTTTCTCATTGATATAGTAATCCATACCAAGTTTCAGCAAATGGGAATTGTTTAAATTTCTGAAATCGAATTCCTGGAAGTTCTCACGTCCCGGATTGAAACTGGTTACATTACCGTGGTTGGCATTAACCCCGTGGTTTAAACCGTAATTGGTGTAAAAGTTAACTTTCCCTACTTTGTAGTTTAAGTTTAATGAAGTATTGGTTTTTGGTGTAATACCGAAGGTAACCCCTGTATTAATGGTTCCGTTAAACCCAGTGTTGGCGTTTTTGTGAAGGATAAGGTTGATGATCCCGCTCATCCCTTCCGGATTGTATTTAGCCGAAGGATTGGTAATCAATTCAATTTGTTTGATGGAAGACGAAGGAATCTGCTGTAACAACTGAGCTGCGTCTACATTGGAAGGTTTTCCGTCAATCAAAACACGAACGTTTGCATTTCCTCTCAAGCTTAATTCTTTAGTCTGCGGATCGATACTTACTGTCGGAACGTTATTTAAGATTTCCGAAGCAGTTGTTCCTGAGGCAATCAAATCTTTCCCTACATTAACTACTTTACGGTCGATTTTCTGAACCATGCTGGAGCGTTCTGCCACAACTTCAACACCTTCAAGCTGTGTAGCTTCAGACTCTATGGTAATGGTGCCCACATTGATGGATTTGTCGCCCGGAGTCAGTGCAATTGCCTTTGAAAATAATTTGTAGCCGATGAATTGTACTTCAAGGGTGTAGCTTTTCAGTTCAAGGTTTTTGATGTCAAAATTACCGTTCTCCTGAGAAATAGCACCCGTAATCACTTTGTCTCCTTCTTTAATGGAAACAGATGCATATCCGATAGGTTCTTTTGTGTTTTTATCGATGATTTTTCCTGATACGCTGCCCGGATTACCGTTTGCAGCCGCCGGAGCTTGTGCAAATACTGAGCTTAAGGAACTCAATAGGCATACAATAAATAACTTTAGTTTCATTTTTTCTGTTTTGATTGATGAAATTTGTAGGGCAAAAGTAGGTCTTTTTATACTAATGTGTAATACAAAGTACTTTTTTATACAAAATTTAACAATTCTTTAATTATAAATTTGAGGTAGTGCTTACTAGACTTCAAAAGTGGTGAATTGTTACACTTTTTTTGGAAAAAAATCCGTAATTGTAAATTATATTCGATAAACGGTTGGTTTTCAGTTTTAAAATTTGTGATTTTCTAATTTTCAAATTCTGTAATTAAACGTATCTTTGCACCCTTAAAATTTAACAGTTATGACACTTCAACAAATTCTTACGGAAAAAATCCAGAAAGCAGTTCAGGATTTATTTGATGTTGCACTCGATAAGGTGGAATTTCAGGCTACCCGTCGGGACTTTGAAGGTGATGTGACTGTGGTGATTTTCCCGCTTTTAAAGTTGGTGAAAAGCAATCCTGTGGAGTTAGGAAACAAGATCGGGGAATATCTGGTTGCAAATGTTGCTGAGGTAGAGCGTTTCAACGTGGTTTCCGGCTTTTTGAACATCGTGATTTCCGATGCCTATTATGTGAATTTCTTCAACGGCATCAGAACTCAGGAAAACTTCGGTTTTGTAACGCCAAAAGCAGGTGAGAAGGCTGTAATGGTGGAATATTCTTCGCCAAATACCAACAAACCGCTGCACTTAGGTCACGTCAGAAATAATTTATTAGGGTATTCGGTTGCGGAAATTTTAAAAGCATCGGGTAAGAAAGTATACAAAACCCAAATCATCAACGACCGTGGGATCCACATCTGTAAATCGATGTTGGCCTGGCAGAAATTCGGAAACGGGGAAACGCCTGCAACTTCCGGATTGAAAGGCGATAAGTTGGTTGGGAAATATTATGTGGAGTTTGATAAAGCGTACAAAACGCAAATCAATGAGATAATCGCTCAGGGGAAAACAGAAGAAGAAGCTAAAAAACAAGCGCCAATCATTTTGGAAGCACAACAAATGCTGTTGGATTGGGAAGCCGGAAAACCGGAAGTAATCAAGCTTTGGGAAACCATGAACCAATGGGTGTACGATGGTTTCGGAACCACCTACAAAAACCTTGGCGTAGATTTTGATTCCTACTATTATGAAAGCAATACTTATTTATTAGGAAAAGAAGTAGTACAGTTCGGATTGGAGAAAGGTATTTTCGAAAAAGATCCTGATGGCTCGGTTTGGATCGATTTGACGGCGGAAGGTTTAGACCGTAAAATCGTTTTGCGTTCAGACGGAACCGCGGTTTACATGACCCAGGACATCGGAACCGCTATCCAGCGTGTGAAAGATAACCCGGATGTGGGTGGTATGGTGTACACCGTTGGAAACGAGCAGGATTACCACTTTAAAGTGTTATTCCTGATTCTGAAAAAATTAGGTTTCGACTGGGCGGAAGATTTGTATCACCTGTCCTACGGAATGGTGGAATTGCCATCCGGAAAAATGAAATCCCGTGAAGGAACCGTTGTGGATGCTGATGATTTGATGGAAGAAATGACCGCTACGGCACAATCGATTTCAGAAGAATTAGGAAAACTGGATGGCTATTCTGATTCTGAAAAAGCGGAATTATACAAAGTAATCGGGTTAGGCGCCTTGAAATATTTCATGCTGAAAGTCGATCCGAAGAAAAACATGATGTTTAACCCGGAAGAATCGGTGGATTTTGCCGGAAACACAGGACCTTTCATTCAGTATACCTATGCGAGAATCCAGTCGATTTTGCGCAAAGCGGATTTCGATTTAAACAAAGAAGTAACCCTGGAATTACACGAAAAAGAAAAAGAATTACTAAAGCAGGTGGAAATGTTCCCGGCGTTAATTCAGGATGCGGCCAAGAACCACAGTCCGGCGTTACTTGCAAATTACACTTACGATTTAGTAAAAGAATACAATTCGTTCTACCAATCCGTTTCGATTTTAGGAGAAGAAGACGAGAATAAGAAAATTTTCCGTGTACAATTGTCCAAAAAAGTGGGCGAGATCGTCAAATCCGCTTTCAGTTTGTTGGGAATTAATGTGCCGGAGAGAATGTAAATAATTATAAGTTATGAATTATGAGTTTAGCTTGAACTCATAATTTATAATTCATAACTCATAACTTAAAAAGTGAACCAAAACAAATCATACTTCCTTCAGTCGTTTACCATTTTTGCCCTTTCCATAGCGGCATTTTTGGTGTTTAAATCGTTTTTGCCGAAGAAGATTTTCACGGAAAACGGTACCAATTCCAAAAACGTAGTCATCGACAGTTTGCTTTTGGAAGCTCTTGAAGAAGAAAATTCCGCGGAAGAAGGCGATACGCTTTCCAACCAACCGATCAGTTTTACGGCGGTGGACGGCATCACGTTCCCGGACGAAACCTTTAGTGATTACAAAGGATTTCAGCATTTGGTTCAGTTTTATGAGAAGTTGTATCAGTTGGAAACAACTAAGCAAGGCAATGTCCGCATCGCGTATTTTGGCGATTCCATGACCGATGGCGATATGATCGTGCAGGATTTCCGTTCGAGCTTTCAAAACCAGTTTGGCGGCCAGGGTGTTGGTTTTGTGAATATTACTTCCGAATCGGCAGCTTCGCGTAATTCGATTAAACACGAATATTCCGGAAACTGGAAAACCCAATCGTACTTAAATGTAAAAAAACCGCGCAGTCCTTTCGGGGTAAACGGTCACGTGTTTTTTGCCAATGATACGGCGCATGTGGAATGGGTGAAATATCAGGCCAGCAAGCTGAAAAACTTATCAGAATTGTACAATCCGACCCTTTTCTACGGAAGATCGGCTAACAAATCCGGTAAAATTGCCATGAAAGTGGGAGCCGATACGATTTATAAAAAACTGACCCCTAATAAATTGGTAAATACTTTAGTAGTAGGGAATACAACGAAAAATCTTAAAGTCGATTTCGTTAAAGCGGATTCCATTCCGGTGTACGGTTTCAATTTCGACGACGGAAAAGGCGTTCACGTGGACAATTTCTCCAACCGCGGAAATTCCGGATTACCGATTTCAACATTCAACACCGATGTGATGCGTCAGTTCCAGGAGAAACTGGGTTACGATTTGATTGTTTTGCATTACGGAACCAACGTGTTGAATTACGGGTCACTGAATTACAGCTGGTATGAAAAACGCATGAAACGCGTGGTGGCGCATTTGAAAGAATGTTTCCCTGGGGTAGCGATACTTATTATTTCCACGGCGGATAAATCCACGAAATACGATTTGGAAATGAAAACGGATTCGGCTGTAGTGCCGTTAACCTTAGCACAGAAAAAATATGCAGTGCAATCGGAAGCGGCCTACGTTAATTTATATACGTTGATGGGTGGTGACGGTTCGATGGTGAAATGGGTGGAAGAAGCGCCGGCCTCGGCAAATAAAGATTATACGCATTTCAATTTCAGGGGAGCGAAACGTATTTCTGCCATGATTTACAATCAGATTTATGGCGGGTATGAGCAGTTCAAAAAGTTGAGAGCCAACCGAAAAACAGCCAAACCGGCCGTGAAAGATTCGACAATCGTTAAAAAAGACAGTGTCAATGTGGAATAAAGTTTTCATAACCCTTTTCGGAATCCTTTTTTCCGTATCGCTTACTGCTCAGGTGCTGGATTCTACTTCGGTGGAAGCCGACACGCTTGGGATGGAAGAGAAGGTGAGCTATGGGGAGAACGCTATTTCGAATACCAGGGCGCTTGAAAAATTCTTTGAAAAATTATACTTGCTTGAGACCACAAAAGCAGGCAAAGTCCGTATCGTACATATAGGCGATTCCCACATTCAGGCCGATTTCTTTACCGGAGTAATCCGTAAAAACCTTCAGGAGAAATTCGGGAACGGCGGTTTAGGGTTTTCCTTTCCGCACAATCTGGCCAGAACCAACGGGAGTTATTTCATCCGATATTCTTCAAATGAATCCTGGAACAACCATCGGTTGACCAAAGAAAAAAACGGAAGTCCAATTGGTTTAAGCGGTATTTCCTTAACTACAAGAGCTAAGGATTTTGCTGTGGAAATCAATGTGAAAGACAATGCCTATCAGTTTAATACACTGAAAATCGTTTCGCCGGATAACCAGAATATGTTCGAGGTGGCCACGGCTAAAAAGACCATTACATTAGAATCGAATGTGCCGAAAAAAATCGTGCATAAGATCAAAAACGGGGAAGCAATTTCCATCATTGCTGATAAATACAATATTTCCGTAGCCGAACTGAAACGCTACAACGGCATGAAATCGGACAAAATCCGCGCCGGGAAAACCTTGAAAATCCCAACCAATGAAATGCAGAAGCGCAGTGTGAAGCGATCAGAGTTTATTCCGCTTTCGCTGACGGAAGAGCCTAATACGCATTCGTTTTACTCGGAAACCCCGATGGATAAAATCTACCTGATCCCGAACAAATCCTCCAATACTTTTGCCTTAAGCGGTTTGGTGATGGAGAAAAACGAGCCGGGAATTACCTATAGCGCCATCGGTGTAAATGGTGCAAAAGCTTCGGATTATAACAAATATCCTTTGTTTTTTGAACAGACACCGGCTTTACAGGCAGATTTGATCATCATTTCCTTAGGGACGAACGAAACGTTTGACAAAATGCCGTCTTCGGACTATATGACGCAGCTGAATACGTTTATCGCCAACATAAAAGCTAAAAATCCTACTGCGGAAGTTTTGGTTATGTCCACACCGCCTTCCTTGTTGTACCGCCGCTCGCTGAACCGTTTTGCCGATGCATATGCGCGTGATATCAACTCGCAGGCTCCGGTTGTGAACCACGCATCCTGGGATTTATTTGCCATCATGGGCGGAATGTACGGCGTAAACCGAAATTACCGTCAGGGATTAATGTCCGGAGATAAAGTGCATTATACCAAATCAGGATATGAGAAGCAGGGACAGCTTTTCAGTAAAGCCCTTTTAAACGCCTACGAAAATTTTAAAGTAACGAAGAAGAATTAATATGCAGGATTGGTTTACCCAAAATATAGCCTCATTGTTTACCGATATAACAGCCGAAACGGTTCAAAACTGGTTTGTGTTCAACCCGAAAGAGCCAATTTTGTTCAACACTGCCTTGTTTTTAGGGATGTTCCTGTTTTTTTACAGTATTTATATCACCCTGAAAAACACGTTTTACCCGCGTTTGGTGTATGTGATCCTGTTTTCGTTGTTCTTCTATTACAAATCAAGCGGAATCTTCTTTTTACTGCTGTTAGGATCTTCCATAGTGGATTATAATTTAGGGAATCTGGTGCATCGTACCCAAAGTGTCCTGAACAAAAAATTGTGTTTGGCCTTTAGTGTGGTACTGAATCTGGGCTTTTTGGGTTATTTTAAGTATACGAATTTTGCTATTGATACTTACAACTCGATTTCGGGAGGACATTTTGAATTTCAGAAAATTATTCTACCGGTGGGGATTTCGTTCTATACGTTCCAGTCCATCAGTTATATCATTGAGATTTACCGCAAAGAAATTGAGCCGACAAAAAACTATGTCGATTACTTGTTCTTCGTGTCGTTTTTTCCGCAGTTGGTAGCCGGACCGATTGTTCGTGCCAAGGATTTTTTACCACAGATTTACCAGAAATTAAACGTAACCCAAGAGGATGTTAATCGCGCTTTTCTTTTGATTATTGGCGGATTGATCAAGAAAACAGTTATCTCCGATTATATTTCCATCAACTTCGTAGACCGCGTTTTTGATGCACCGTCAAGTTATACCGCTTTTGAAAATTTAATGGCTTCGTATGGTTATGCCATCCAGATTTACTGCGACTTTTCAGGGTATTCGGATCTGGCAATTGGAGTGGCGTTGTTACTAGGGTTTAAATTACCGACGAACTTCCGTACTCCATATCAATCGGCATCAATTACGGAATTTTGGAGAAGATGGCATATTTCGTTATCGACCTGGTTAAAAGACTTTTTATATATTTCCGTTGGAGGAAATCGTAACGGGACCTTTGCCGGGTTTTTATTCCCGGCCGTATTCTTCTTCGGTCTTATCGTTTGGGGAATTACCTATGCGCCTACCAGCAATATTCCATTGATTATTGCGGTTTCATCAACGGTGGTTTTCACGCTTACGTTTTTATTGTCTAAGGAGAAAGAACGTACAATGTTTACCAATGTCAACCTGATGACTACCATGTTGTTGGGAGGATTATGGCACGGGGCCAGTTTGCGATTTATTATTTGGGGTGCTTTACACGGATTGGCACTGGCGGTACATAAAATCTTCATGGAATTCTTCCCGCCTAAAAAAGAAGGGAAAAGTTCATTTTTCAGTAGTATCTGGACTTTCTTGTCAGTGATTGCTACGTTTCATTTTGTTGCATTCTGTTGGATTTTCTTCCGTGCAAAAGATTTTGATACGGCTTTACAGGTAATCAATAATATAGGTAAAGTTACTCTTGATGTGCAACAATGGATGATAATTGCCGAAGGGTACAAAAACGTATTCTTATTAATGGTAATCGGATTCGTTTGGCATTTTCTTCCGGAAAAACTGGTGGAAAGCCTGCAGAATGTGTTCAAAGCCCTGCCAATTATCGGAAAAGCTGTCCTTTTAGGCTTGGTGTATTGGCTGGTGTATGCTATGGCTTCTGCCGGACCACAGCCGTTCATTTATTTTCAGTTTTAATTTTAATAAAATATTAAGTTTTCAAAGATTATCATAATTCATTTTTTTTTCTACATTTGAATCTGTGAAATTTTTGACAACCATAATAGCAGCTTATTTTGTACTTCTTATGGGAGTGCCAACTTTACGTGTTTTAAAATCGCACGTTTCAAAGCAGTGTATGGTTATGGCTCAAAAAGGATGTTGTCAGGGAGAAGAAATGCCCGACGGCTGCCAGAAAGAAAAATGTGTTTTGAACCTTAATTTTTCAGCAGGACAGTTTATCGTGCAGCAGATTCAGGATTTAAGTATTCCGGGTATTTTTGAAAAAGAGACAAAACAGCATTTGAACTATGCGAAAAATTTAATTCCTCACTTTTATAATTCCTTTTGGCATCCGCCGGAAATGAGGAATGTTTAAGCCGGAATCATCAATCAAATACAAAATTTAAAAAAAAAAATATAAACTCAAAATACATTATAAAGATGAAAAATATCGTAGCAATTTTAGCAGTAGCATTATTTACAGTTTCCATGAATGTAACTGCACAAGAGAAAAAAGTAGCGGGACCAGCTAAAAAAGAAACCACTACTAAAAAAGAGTCTTGCACTAAAGAAGAGAAAAAAGCATGTGCATCAGGAGAGAAAAAATCTTGTTGTGCTGCTAAAAAAGCATAATTTGAATTAAACAGCTTTGGAAAGCGCTTCGGAAACGGAGCGCTTTTTTTATTTAACATACATGACTTTTGTCATAGTTTCGGAATACTAAAGTGACGAACTTTATATTGAACTTTAAAATGTAATAACATGGAAACCAGGATTTTTAGAATATTGTTGTGTCCGTTGTTGTTTGTTTTTATCGGATGCAGTAGTGATGATGCTTCTTCATCCAACAACAGTGATTTAATTGCGGCCATAAATAACACCGTAACTTCGGGAACTTGGCGGATTACGTATTTTTATGATTCGGATACAGATGAAACGGCCAACTTTAACGGTTATGCTTTTACGTTTGTTTCCGCTGGGGTACTGACGGCAACCAATGGGGCTAATTCGTATACCGGAACTTGGTCTGTAACAGACAGTAACAGTAGCGATGATAATCCAAGCGATGTACATTTTAATGTCGGATTTTCGGCACCTTCAAATTTTGCAGATCTGAGTGATGATTGGAAAGTATTAGAGCGGACCAATACCAAGATCCGGCTTACCGATGTAAGTGGCGGTGGTGGTGGGACCGATTTCCTAACATTCGAGAAAAATTAATTTGATACCAGTCTAACGACTGGTTTTTTTATTCAGCCTATTATAAAACTTTGCTACTCCGTCACTTTGAACCTTTACGACTTTATATTATCTTTGCACCTCATTAAACAACAATACCATGTTTGATAATTTAAGCGATAAACTCGACAAAGCCTTCCATATATTAAAAGGTCACGGGAAAATTACCGAAGTAAACGTAGCCGATACCTTGAAAGAAGTACGCCGCGCGCTATTAGATGCCGACGTTAACTTCAAAATTGCCAAAGATTTTACCTCGCGTGTAAAAGACAAAGCAATCGGTCAGGACGTATTAACTACATTACAGCCAGGTCAATTAATGGTGAAAATCGTTAAGGACGAACTAACCGAATTGATGGGTGGTGATGTAGCCGGTGTAAACCTTTCCGGAAATCCGACCGTTATTTTGATGTCCGGTTTGCAGGGTTCGGGTAAAACGACGTTCTCGGGTAAATTGGCAAATTTCCTTAAAACCAAAAAAGGGAAAAAACCGCTTTTGGTAGCCTGTGATATTTACCGTCCTGCGGCAATCAATCAGTTGCACGTAGTTGGAGAACAGATTGGTGTTGAAGTATATTCAGAACCGGAAAATAAAAATGCGGTTTCCATTGCTGAAAACGCAATCAAACATGCAAAAGCTAACGGTTTCAATGTTGTAATTGTCGATACGGCCGGTCGTTTGGCGGTAGACGAGGAGATGATGACCGAAATCGCAAATGTTCACAAAGCCATCCAACCACAGGAAACCTTGTTCGTAGTGGATTCGATGACCGGACAGGATGCAGTAAATACAGCGAAAGCCTTCAATGACAGATTGAATTTCGACGGAGTTGTTTTAACGAAATTGGATGGTGATACCCGTGGTGGAGCGGCCATTTCGATTAAATCCGTTGTGGATAAACCGATTAAATTCATCGGTACCGGTGAAAAGATGGATGCGATTGACGTATTCTATCCTTCCCGTATGGCCGAGCGAATTTTAGGAATGGGAGACGTGGTTTCCTTAGTAGAAAGAGCGCAGGAGCAGTATGATGAGGAAGAAGCCCGTAAACTTCAGAAGAAAATCGCCAAAAACGAATTCGGTTTCGACGATTTCTTAACGCAAATACAGCAAGTGAAGAAAATGGGTAACATGAAAGATCTTGTGGGGATGATTCCAGGCGCCGGAAAAGCTTTAAAAGATGTGGAAATCGAAGATGATGCGTTCAAACATATTGAAGCGATTATTCATTCGATGACACCGGAAGAACGTTCTAGACCTGCTCTTTTGGATGCAAAACGCAAAACACGTATTGCGAAAGGTTCTGGAACCGATATCCAACAGGTAAACCAATTGTTGAAACAATTCGACCAAATGAGTAAAATGATGAAAATGATGCAGGGAGCAGGCGGAAAGAACCTGATGCGCATGATGGGCGGAATGAAAGGAATGAGACCATAAGTATAAAGACGCGACTATTCGCGTCTTCTTTTTTATAAAACAACACAAACAATAAGAAGAGGAATGCAACTACTAGACGGAAAAAAAACGGCTGAAGACATTAAGATTGAAATTGCTGCTGAAGTTCAAAAGATGAAGGCTAAAGGGGAAAAAGTACCTCATTTGGCTGCAATAATTGTTGGAAATGACGGTGCAAGTTTAACCTATGTCGGAAGCAAAGTTAAAGCTTGTGAACGAGTAGGTTTTGAATCGACTTTGATTAAAATGCCAAGTACGACTTCGGAAACGGAATTACTGAAAAAAATCAAGGAATTGAATGAAGATGACAATATTGATGGATTTATCGTTCAATTGCCGTTACCGGATCAAATCGATGAGCAGGAAGTACTGATGGCTATCGATCCAAGCAAAGACGTAGACGGTTTCCACCCTGAAAATTTCGGTAAAATGGCGTTGGATATGAGTACATTTATTCCGGCTACACCTTTCGGGATTTTAGAATTGTTGGAGCGTTATAATGTAGAAACAAAAGGAAAACATACGGTGGTTATTGGTCGCAGTCATATTGTAGGCCGTCCGATGAGTATTTTAATGGGACGTAAGGGTTTCCCCGGAAATTCAACAGTTACCTTAACGCACAGTCACACCAAAAACATTACACAGATAACTTCTCAGGCGGATATTATTATTACTGCTTTGGGAGTTCCAAATTACCTGAAAGCCGAAATGGTAAAAGATGATGTGGTAATCATCGATGTTGGGATCACACGTGTTGCAGACGAAACTAATCCGAAAGGCTATGTGATTACCGGAGATGTGGATTTTGAAAATGTTTCTAAAAAAGCATCACATATTACACCGGTTCCAGGAGGAGTAGGTCCGATGACTATCGCCATGTTGTTAAAAAACACTTTGTTGGCAAGAGAACAAAAAAGAGCAAAATAAATGCAGATTCTTTCCGCGGATAAAAACCAGCTTTATATTGTCAGAGATTTAGCGTATAAGATCTGGCCGGATGCTTATGGGGAAATCCTTTCAGAAGCACAACTCGATTATATGCTGGAAAATTTCTATGCGATTCCGTCTTTGGAAGAGCAGTTACAGCAGCACCATGTGTTTTTGTTAGCGGAAGAAAACGGTGTGTATTACGGCTTTGCTTCGTATGAAGTGAATTGTAAAAATTCAGGGAAAACAAAGTTGCATAAAATCTATGTGTTACCGGAAACTCAGGGGAAAGGAGTAGGGAAGCTTTTGCTGGAAGCTGTGGAAAAAGCCACTGCGGAGGCAGGCTGTAATCTCCTTTTTTTAAATGTGAACCGATACAACATCGCCCAGGAATTTTACAAAAGAAACGGCTTTGAGATTGTACACGAAGAAGATATAGACATAGGACGTGGTTATCTCATGGAAGATTATGTCATGGAAAAACAAATAAAAAAGCCGGAATCTTAAGTTCCGGCTTTTTTTATATTATTCTCCTAAATAGACAAACACGTTTGTTACTATGTGTTTGGGTGTGGCGTTAATCGGTGTATTAGAACCTCCTGAAGGTACTGTAACCGTGTGACTGTGACTTCCTGCACTTGCTGTATTGTATAAATTGGCGGGAGTAGCGTCATTGGTGCCCACCGTTTCGTTGAATAAAGGTACAAGCGGAAGGATGTTAGTAGCCAAACCCAGTGTTTTAGGACCATTATAAGCATCGGTATACTTGTGGTTATGGTTTCCTGCATTAGCGGTAGTCGGGGTGTAATTGATATTTGGAAGATTGGCTTGTGTCAATACAATGCTGTTGTTACCGGCTGTAGCCGTAATGGTTTCCGCCCCGCTTTTGGTTTTGATAAATTTGTCGCTCATGTTCGGTAAATTGCTGCTTATTCCAACCGCACCGGCATTATATTGGGCAACAGAAGGAAGGGATGTAACAGCTCTGCCGTTTAATAAGTACCATCCTTTGTGATCAGAGGCTTCAAGCGAATGTTTGATATCTCCAACCATTAGGGTATTAGGTCCCATTAGGTTCCATTTGGTCCCGTCATTATAATAAATCCCCTCACTCACAGAAGTAGAAGTTACTGTTGCAGAATTCACTGTGTTGTAGGTTGTCATTCCTTCCACATGTGTGGATAACGGAGACGGGCTATCGGTAGTTACAAGCGGCAAACGGGTTAACAATACTCCATTGCTTGGGCTGTAAATATCTAAAGCGGCGTTTGTATTCGGATTTGTTATGTCGATTCCAACATTTTGTGAAAATACCGGAATGGAAAGTAGGGTTAATAAAATTGTGATGGTATTTTTCATATCATGTAAATTAAAGGGTTAATGATAAGCTTTCGAATGTGTTTTGTTCGGGCTTTTAAATGTTATTTTCCTAAATACACGAAAGTGTTTGTTACCATGTGCGATACTTTTCCCAAAGAAGCAGAACTTCCTCCTGTGTTTACAGTAGCCGAATGGTTATGGGTGCCGCTATAGGATGAACTTGGAGTACTGATGGTAGTTACGGAATCAGATCCCACATCATTGTTAAGAATGTTCAGTACAATACCACCAAGAATTCCCAATAAACCGGTTACAAGATTTAAACTTTCAGGTGTTCCATGATATTTGTCGTCATGACCGTGGGAGTGGTCACCTGTAGTGTCTGTAGTCCCTGTAAACGTCACATTAGGAAGATTGGCTTGTGTAAGTGCAACCGTATTATTACCGCCTACAGCCATTAAGGATTCCGAGGCAGATTTTCCTTTAAGTATTCTGTCGGTAGCATCCGGAAGGTTAGTGGTAAATCCTACTGTTGTGGCGTTGGCCTGGGCTTTTGCCGGGAGAAGGTTTGTGTTTCTTCCGTCCAGTAAATACCATCCGTTATGGTCTTCGGTTAAAAGACTGTGTTTGACATCACCAATTTGAGTGGTAAGAGGTTCCAGTCGAATCCATTGGTTTCCGTCGTTATAATAGAATCCTTTATAAACAGCCAAATCTCCTGTTCCGGAAGGTGTTGTGTTGTAAACAATCATTCCGGCAACGTGCTGAGAAAGTGGCGATGCGATGCTTGTGGCAGAAAGTGTTACTCTGGATATAAGAACACCTTTGGCATCACTTTTTATATCTAAAACGGAATTTGAATCAGGTGTGCTTGTGCCAATTCCTACCTGTGAATACAGGCTTAGCGATACAAACATTATTATTAAGAGGGTAATTTTTTTTGTCATATTGTGTCGCTTTAAATTAATAACCTAAGTAAATGAAGATATTGGTGGCTAGGTATTTGGGAGTTCTGTCAACCGGTGTATTGCTACCGCCGGAATTAAAACTGACCGTATGGGAATGGTTCCCGGAATCTTGAGTAGTTCTTGCTACAGTAGTCGTTGTTTCTTTCGCAACATTTGCAATCTGGAATAAGGTCAGGATTGTTGTGGAAAGTAATCCGATGTTTTCAGTACCGATAAAGCTATCCACATTATGACTGTGAGCTCCTGTAGTATTAGTAGTACCTGTGAAATTTACATTTGGAAGATTGGTTTGTGCAATGGTAAATGCGTGGCTTCCTGCTGAGGAACCTACCGCATCTGAACCGTTTTTAGCTTTTAGAAAGCGGTCATCGGCATTTGGTAAATTTGAAGCGATTCCTATGGATCCAGCATTTGCCTGTACCGTTGCCGGTAAAGTGCCCAGTGCACGCCCGTTAAGTAAATACCAACCGCTGTGATCGGCTGTGGCAAAGCTGTGTTTCAGCTCACCAATCTTTACCGTGTTGGGATTTAGTCGTGTCCAGGATTTTCCGTCATTGTAGTATAAACCAGGAAAGATGGTGTTTATTCCTGTTCCGCTAAGTGCGGTGTTGTACACAATCATCCCGGCAACATGGGCTGCCATCGGATTGGGCATGTCAAGTCGTTCAAGTGGAACTCTTGGTAATAAAATTCCCTTAGTGGTACTCACTACCTCAATCATAGCATCTTCATTGGGGGAGGGGGTGCCAATACCTACTTGCGAATACAAGTTGCAACAAAAAAATAAAAGTAAAAGTTCTCGCATACATTAAGGTTTTTTATTGTTAAACAATTTTTTTTGATAATAAAAATGACACACAAGGCTTAGTTTTACTATCGGCGCTAAACACTTAAAAGAACTCGAAGAACATTAATTATATGGCGTATAACTTAAAATAATTCCTTAATCTCAATTTTCAGGACTTTACATATCTTGCTCAGGGTTAGGATTGTTGTATTGATCTCGCCTCGTTCTATTCTTCCGATCTGATTTCTTGGGACCGAAGCTTCATAAGATAATATTTCCTGAGACATACTTTTTTCCAACCTGATTTGCCTGATTTTTTTTCCTACATCTTTGGTAAGAGCTGTGTTGTCATTTTCAATCATGGTATAAAAGTGCTATTTTATTTCAAGCTTTAATGACACATTTTAGTGTCTTTTGCGATTTAGTTTTTTGAAATTGCTGAAATTCAAAAACTGTAAATACCTTTAAATGCTAATGAAATGGGGATATCTGCGCAATTCTTAAACTAAAAGGAACACAAGCATAAATAAATGAACGTTAAATTGAGAGTCACATAAATTTAGCGTAAAAAGATTTACAGATACAGAACTGTCAAAATTCTTCATAAATGTCTGTAAATGCGGGTGTTTTTGTCTTTTGAACAGCTGTGGATTTATTTTAGCCAACGCTAAAACTACTTTTTCCATTTAGCATTCTATTATTGATTACAGGTGAATTATAATTAACATTTGTAATAAAATACTTTCCCGTAATAATACCCTTTGAGATGGTAGTAATTTTATAATCGATTTAATTAAAATAATTGCTTACTGTTTTAAAAAATAGATTAACAGACAAAATAAATCGAGGAAATGCAGCACAAAAAAACTAACCATTTCTAATATGGTTGCTGTCGGGGCAAGAAAATACAGAAACAGTTTTGGTGTCTTTAGGAGAAAATGGGGTTATTCTCCGGTACGAACTTTAAATTCCAGACTTCTGATTTGACAGTATTGAGAACTGTTGGTGCCAAAAACACTTTTAATGTATTGTTTTACTTTTTTGGCTTTTTGAAGTATACCGGTTTCAGGATTGTACAAAATCATGTTACGCAGTTGCAAAGCATTACTGTACTGGGTGTAACTGTTTATCAGATTTAGGTTGTGCGTTTGCAGGTTGTTGAGTTTTTGTTCTAAAGAAACTACTTTTAGCTCTTGCTCATTAGGGCTGTAAACCGGATTTTGTTTCAGGATTTCGATCAAAGTGGCGAAATGATCAATTTTGCGGTCGTAGGATTGTTGTGAGGCAGATAGGGTTCCGCCACCCATGGTTTCATTTGCACTTTTCAGGACCACTCCCTGAATTTTTTTGTTTACGGCTTTCGCATCTTCAAGTGTTAATTTATTAACTCCGGAAACCGCAAAGGCATTGATTATTTTGGTGCAAAAGGGTTTTAAATCCTCAAAAGCGCTTCTTCGGTTGTTGGTGTGGTTGTCGAAGTTTGTTTTTTGTATCCTTACTTCGTTCAGTTTTTCAAAAGCGTTTTGGTATAAGTTATTAAGGTGGGGGATTTTCAAACGGTCGTTCGACGGGTTATAGGTTTCACCCAAACTCTGGCAAAATGAAATCAGTCTTAAAAAATTCGCAACGTTTTTGGCATGACCGGTTTCGCTGGTCGATTTTTTGAGTAGCCCGTTACCGTTGCCGAATTCAGAAGCTGAAGTCATTGTGTAGGTATTTTATTAGTTTCCCAAAAATATTAAAAAAATATTTTGTTAAGAAAGTTCTGTCTTATTTTTTTATCCGATAGTTGCCTTATTTTGTGATACTGAAGTGTTGGATAAAAAGAATGCTTATCTTCTGAACCTGTGTTTGTTATCAGGTTTTTTGTTGTCTGATGGTTTGAAATTCTGTTTAATTTCGGGTTTTTGGGTGCCGGTTTTCGGAAAACTTGCTTCTTCAGTTTTGCTGGAATCACCAATTAAACTGTTAAGTTGTTTGATTTCGGCATCGGTTAAATCGCGGTAACGGCCTACCGGTACATCAAGGGAAATGTTGATGATGCGGATGCGTTTTAAAGCCGTCACTTCATACCCTAAATACTCACACATACGACGAATCTGACGGTTCAATCCTTGTGTTAAGATGATTCGAAATACGAATTTGCTAACCTGTTCCACCTTGCATTTTTTGGTAACCGTATCTAAAATAGGTACACCGTTGCCCATGCGTTGTATAAAACGATCGGTAATCGGTTTGTTTACGGTAACAATGTATTCTTTTTCGTGGTTGTTGCGCGCGCGAAGGATTTTGTTCACGATATCGCCGTCGTCGGTCATGAAAATCAATCCTTCACTGGCTTTGTCCAATCGTCCGATAGGGAAAATTCGTTTGGGATAATTAATGTAATCGACTATGTTATTGCGTACATTTTGATTCGTGGTACATTCAATGCCCACCGGCTTGTGAAAAGCCAGGTAAATCGGTTTGGAAGTTTTTTCACGGATCAGTTTTCCGTCTACGCGGATTTCGTCTTCGGCAGAAACTTTTGTTCCCAGTTCAGGCTTTTTTCCGTTGATGGTGATTCGGCCTTCCTCCAGCAGTCGGTCTGCTTCGCGGCGGGAGCAGTAACCGGTTTCGGAAAGGAATTTGTTAATACGTGTTTTATTTTCTTCCATGATGCAAAAGTAAGGTTTAAATCCTTAAAAAGGAAAGAAATGGGAAAACCGATTTACTTTTTAATATCTTTGAGCCTTAATTTGTTAACGTCTTGAAGAAGCTGTTTTTAGCTATTGTTTTTTTAGCGGGTCTTAACCTTTTGGCACAAAGCCGAAAAGGGGAGTTTCATTTAGCTCCGGATTCGGATTCGCATGAACTTTACGTTACCTTTCAAACGGATTTAGTATTGGCTTCCGAAGACTTGGATAGCTCTTTGAAGCTGTTGATTCCTGAAATTCAATCAGTTGTTCAGCAATACGGCTTGCATTTCGAAAAAGGAATTCTGATTTCAGATGAAAAGCTAACGTTTCTTTCTCAGGAAGCGCTTCGGATTTCAAAGACCGATGCAGCCGTCCGAAAACTAAAAAACATCTTAAAAGTACAGATCAGCAATCCTACTAACAGCCGTCTTTTGGAAGTCGCTGAAAAATTAGAACGGTTACCCGAAGTTGACTATTGCGCTTTAATGTCTTTACAGCCTATTGTGCCGCCTTCTGATATTCCGCCCACTACTACTAATTATGAGCCCAATCAGACGTATATGGCCGCAAATCCAGGCGTAAACATGAGCTATGCCTGGGGATTAGGATTAACCGGAAGCGGAATTCGGGTCCGTGATGTAGAATATGGCTTCAATCCTAACCATGAGGATTTAAATGGTATTGCGGTTTCCATTGCGCCTGGAATGACAATTAGTTCTTCCGCCACTACAACGTATACCGAACACGGAACGGCAGTTTTTGGAATTGTCATAGCCGATAAAGGCACCTATGGAATTTCAGGAATGGCCTATGGGGCTCAGGAAATGGTGTTGTTCCCAGAGTGGCAGCAAAGTGGTTATAACAGAATCAATGCGGTAACGCAGGCGATTGCAGCTTCACAGGCAGGCGATGTGATTTTATATGAGATGCAGGCCTATGGTCAGGGGAGTAATTATGTTCCGGCGGAATATGATTCCGTGGTTTGGGATTTAACCAAAGCCGCTACCGATGCAGGCATTATAATCGTAGAAGCTGCAGCTAACGGCAATCAGAACCTGGATGCGACGTTTTATGCTTCCTAGTATGGGCAGAGGGAATTCCGGAGCGATACTGGTAGGAGGCGGAAGGTCAAATACGACACATAACAGGATTTCGTACAGCACTTATGGTTCCAGGGTTGATGTGCAGGGCTGGTCGGAAAACGTGTATGCCTCCGGTTATGGCGATGTGATACAAGTAGGTGGTGATTTTAATCAGGGCTATACTAATTTTTCCGGGACGAGTTCGGCTACTCCAATGGTGGCTTCGTGTGTGATTGTGCTGCAATCGTATTACCACAGTTTGACCGGAAATTATATGACGCCTTCTGCAATGCGTCAATTGTTGATAAGTACAGGGGTTTCACAAGGTGTTGGTGTTACGGGGCATATAGGTCCGTTACCAAATATGCAGGCAGCCATTGATCAGCTTACGGTTAACCTGTCCAGTGAGAATCCGTCGCTATTGGCGGTTTCAGTATATCCGAATCCGGTCAGCGATTATTTTATGGTACGATTTTCCGATGCTGTTTCGGAAGAAGCCACTGTGGAATTACTTGATGCTTTAGGCAGAGTTGTGCTCAGACAAGAGCGTCTTTCGCAACACCAACAGATTGCTATGGCGCAACTTCCGGCAGGTGTTTATTTTGCAAAAATCAGTGTTGGTGCAAAAACCGTTACCAAAAAAATCCTGAAACGTTAATTATTCCTCAAACAGGAAGTCGTAAATCTTCTGGTACAAGTGTTCGTCGTGCATGCTGTGTCCTAATCCTTTGGTTTGGATGAACTGAGCTGATTTCCAGGCTTCGGCAATTTTTTTTCCTTCGTTGAACGAAACCACATCGTCATCAATATCGTGAGCAATCAGTCCTTTAAGATTGAAGGTAGACGCAAAACGTTTTCCGGAAAATTCCGAAGGGGAAATATGGAAGCGTTCTGTAAACCGTTGTTTCAGCAGTTGAAAGGCTTTGTTGTTTAGGCTGATGGTTTTCTTGTAATTGCTCAAAAGGATTTCGAACTCGCTCGGAGCACCCAAAATCACCATTTTTTGAAGCAGCGGATTGTTGTATTTAAAATGATAATACAAACAGGTCGCGCCGCCCATGGAATGCCCGATCATGTATTGCGGCTGGAATTTGCGGATCAGCGCATCTACATAACTGGCATATTTCGGGATGTTGAATTCGGTTCCGCTTGAAAGTCCCTGTGCCGGACCGTCCAATGCAATAATGGTGCTTCCGGATTTTCGAAGTTGCGGAATCATGAGCTCCCAGCGCGACGCGTTACTTTCCCAGCCGTGTACCAATAGGATTTTATTTTCGTTTCCGTTCCAGATGTATGCCTGTATGGTGTCGGTTTCGTTTTGAATGACAACTTGTTCCGATTCCTGTAATATTTTAGGGATGGTGGAAAGGCTTAACTTTCCTTCACGCGGTTCGGTGAAATATTTATAAGCAAGTTTTGAGGCTTTTTCTGGATTTACATAACTAATCGCATTGATGTACAAACCAATGGATTTTGTTAGCACGTAGTAAGAAAATTTGTCAAAATATTCCATAAAAAAAGCCTCCGTTTGGAGGCTTTAAGTTAGTTATATTTTTGCAAATAATTGCTGCATTTTTTCTTTTTCTTCATCGGCTAATAAATTGTCGACTAAGATTCTTCCGCTGTGCTCATCGGTTAGGATTTTTTTGCGGGAAGCGATTTCCATTTGCGTTTGCGGCGGGATGGTGAAGAACGATCCTGCGGAAGCACCACGCTCGATGGATACTACGGCTAAACCGTTTCTTACGCTGGAACGGATTCTGTCGTAAGCCCCTAATAAACGGGTTTCGATTTGTCCGCGGAACTCATCCGATTTGCTGATTAAGAAGTTTTCTTCTTTTTCAGTTTCAGCCATGATGTCGCTTAATTCCGATTTTTTGTGTTTTAAATGCGTTTGTTTTGCATCTAATTTATCTTTGGTTTCCCCAAGAACCACTTTTTTGTGCTCGATGGAAGCCTTCATTTCCTTGATGTGCTTTTCAGCCAATTGGATTTCTAATTCCTGGAACTCAACTTCTTTTGTTAAAGCGTTGAACTCACGGTTGTTACGAACCTCTTTTTGCTGAGTGCTGTATTTTTTGATGGACTCTTTGTGTCCTTCAATAGCGTTCTTTTTGTCTTTGATTTGCTCCTCGATAGCTTCCAAATCGCTTTTCAGTTTCTCTAAACGAGTGCTTAATCCGGCAACTTCATCTTCTAAATCTTCCACCTCAAGAGGTAACTCTCCTCTCACATTTCTGATTTCGTCAATTCGAGAATCGATTAACTGTAAGTCATAAAGAGCTCTTAGCTTTTCTTCTACACTTAGTTCTTTAACGTTTGCCATATTTTAAAAGTACTTAACTGGATTTGTATTTTCTTCCGATAAAATGATTGCAAAATTACTAATTTTTTTCGTAAGATAATCAACTATATAATTTTTTGTAAATCTTTCGCTTTCATAATGACCGATATCCGCTAAAAGCAGTCTGTTTTCGGCCTCATAAAACTGATGGTATTTCAGATCGGCGGTCAGAAAAGCATCCGCTCCGGCGTTGATGGCGTTTTTGATGGCAAAACTTCCGGAACCTCCTAAAACCGCAACGGTCTTGATTTTTTTGTTCAGCAAAGCGCTGTGACGGATGCCTCCGGTTTTCATCTTCTCTTTTACCAGCTGAAGGAAATCCGCTTCGTTCATCGGAACTTCCAATTCACCAACCATACCTAAACCAATATTTTGATGGGCATTCTGTAAGTCGTAAATCTCATACGCTACTTCTTCATAAACATGATTGGAAAACAAGGCTTTCAGGATTTTGCTCTGCTGATGTTTTTCGAAAGTAACTTCGATTTTAATTTCCTCGGCTTCCACAAATTCAAAACGTTCTCCGATTTCTGGGTTGCTGTTTTCGTTGCCCATATACGTTCCGATGCCTTTCGAATTGAAACTGCAGTCGTCATAATTACCGATCTTTCCGGCGCCTGCATCAAACAAGGCATTGCGGACCTGCTCTACGTTTTCCGGTATGGTATAAGTAATTAGTTTTTGGATGAAATTTTGTTTCGGAACCAGTATTTTGGTGTTGATCAGTCCTAAAGCGTTACAGAAAATCTTGTTTACACCCTGCTGATGATTGTCCAAAGCCGTATGAACTGCATAAATGGCCACATCGTTTTTAATTGCCTTGATAACGGCGCGTTCCACATAATTCTTTCCTGTAATCTTCTTCAGCCCTGAAAATAAAATAGGATGGAAGCAAACCACGAGATTGCATTTTTTGGTAATGGCTTCGTCGATTATGGTTTCCAGCGCGTCATGGCAAACCAAAACGCCTGTAGCTTCGGAATCTGCATTTCCTACCAAAAGGCCTACATTGTCAAAATCTTCGGCATACGCCAACGGAGCCATTTCTTCTAAAACGGAAAGAACTTCTCTTATTTTCATCTGGAATAATTTTCGGTAAAACAAAGTAACGAATAAACGCATCAACTTTATAATAAAGATAAAAAATACTACATTCGTATTATGAATTTTCTCAGAAAACTACTCTTTCCGTTTGCGGTTTTGTACGGTTTTGTAACCTCCGTTCGTAATTTTTTTTACGATAGAGGAATTTTTAAATCGCATTCCTTTGCCCTTCCGATTATTGCTGTTGGTAATTTAAGTGTTGGCGGGACAGGAAAAACACCGCAGATTGAGTATTTGATCCGATTGCTTTCTGAAAAGTATACCATTGCAACCTTAAGCCGCGGTTATAAACGAAAATCAAAAGGGTTTGTCTTGGCCGATGAAAAGGCAAATGCTGCTGTTTTGGGCGATGAACCGTTTCAGTTTCATCAAAAGTTTCCGGAAATTCAGGTGGCAGTGGATGCTGATCGGGTAAACGGAATCACGAAATTGCTTTCCGCAGAGAAAAAACCACAGGTTATTCTGCTTGACGATGCCTTTCAGCACCGCAAAGTAAAAGCGGGTTTTTATGTGATCCTCACCGCTTACGATGATTTATATAGTAATGATTTGATTCTTCCCGCGGGAAATCTCAGGGAAAGCAGAGCAGGAGCAGAACGTGCCGATGTGATTATTGTTACCAAATGCCCGCCTCATCTGACGGTTACCCAACAGAATCAGTTGAAAACAGATTTGAAAATCCAACACCATCAGCAGTTGTTCTTTACTTTTATCGCTTACGATGATTATGTGTATTCCGATGAACGCCAAATTCCGGTGACTGAAATAGCCGATGTTGATAAATTACTTGTAGCGGGTATAGCAAAACCGGAATCTTTTTTTGCATATTTGCAGGCTGCGAAAAAATCAACGATGGTTTTTCCTGACCATCACGATTTTACGCCGCAGGACCTTGAAACGATAAAAACAAAAGCAAAGGACAGTCTTATCATCACCACCGAGAAAGATTATATGCGATTAAAAGGGAAGTTGCCGAAAGAACAGCTTTTCTATTTGCCCATCCGAACCTCTTTCTTAAACGATAAAGCCGAATTTGATAAAACCATTTTGAACTATGTGGGAGCAAGTGCAACAAACCGTTGAGTTTATAAAGGAGAAAACCAATTTCACTCCGGAATATGGGGTAATTCTAGGTTCCGGTTTAGGAGGTTTTACGGAAGATATTCAAATCGAGTATACCTTGCCTTATAATGAAATACCGAATTTTCCGGTTTCTACAGTTGAAGGACATAAAGGTGCCTTGGTTTTCGGTACGATTGAAGGTAAAAAAGTTGTGGCAATGCAGGGGCGTTTTCATTTTTATGAAGGCTACGACATGAAACAGGTAACTTTTCCGGTTCGTGTCATGAAATATCTTGGCGTTGAAAAACTGATTGTTTCAAACGCATCCGGAGGTGTAAATCCCCATTACCGTGTAGGTTCGATTGTGATTATCAAAGACCATATTAATTTTATGCCGGAGCATCCGCTTCGTGGTAAAAACGATTTGCGTTTCGGGCCCCGTTTTGTAAACATGAGCGAACCGTACAGCCGTAAGATGATTCATAAAGCCAAAGAAATTGCGTATGAATTGGGAATTGATGTGAAAGATGGTGTTTATTTAGGTTTGCAGGGACCGACTTTTGAAACCCTTTCCGAATATCGCATGGTGAAAATTTTAGGAGCGGATTGCGTGGGAATGTCTACTGTTCCTGAAGTGATAGTTGCGGCACACATGAATCTTGAAACGTTCGGGATTTCCGTGATTACCGATATGGGCAACGAGGAAAGCATTGATACCATCACGCATGAAGAAGTGTTGGAAGCTGCAAAAGAAGCGGAGCCTAAAGTGAGAAACCTAATCAGGAACCTTATTGTTTCGTATTAATTAAGGTATTAACTCTGAACGGCATTGGTGGCGTTCGATTCCATGATCGTATTAGCGATAATCTGATAGAATTTTTCCGGATCAAACGGTTTTGTGATGACTTCATTCATCCCGAAGGAAAGCAGCATTTCTTTGTTTTCGTCAAGGGAAATGGCGGTTAAGGCCACAATCGGTGTTTTCTTGTCGAATTTTCGGATCTCTTCCGTGGCAGTTGTTCCGTTGATGCCCGGTAAATGCACGTCCATCAGGATTAAGTCGTAACGATGGTCACGCATATGTTCTACAGCGTCCTCGCCATTTTCTATGATGAAACAGGTCATTTCTTTTTTCTCCAGCATTTTTTGGGTAATCATCTGGTTGATTTTGTTGTCTTCCACCAGAAGGATGTTTTTGCCGATCAGCCATATGTTTTCGTAAGCCGGACCTTCTTTTTTCTCGATTTTTTTCTCAGTAAAACGGAAGGACAGGTCAAAGTGGAAACGGGAGCCTTTGTTTTCCTCACTGTCCAGTTTGATTTTTCCGCCCATGATGTGCACCAGTCTTTTTACAATTGCCAGGCCTAAACCGGTTCCACCATACTTACGGTTGATGTGAACAGAGCCTTGTGTAAAGCTGTCAAAAATGGTTTCCTGATGTTCTTTTGGAATTCCAATACCGGTGTCTCTTACTTCGAAATGGATTTTCACGGAATTGGCTTTTTCTTTTTTGATTTCGGCAACCACCCAAACATTCCCCTTTTTAGTGAATTTTATCGCATTGTTGATTAGGTTGATGAAAACCTGCGAGAGTTTAGTCGGGTCTCCGATTAAGGTTGTGGGTAGTTTTTCGTCGATACTTAAATGGTAGACTGTTTTGTTTTTGTTGGCAATTTCGGTAAAGGAACCCACAATGTTTTCCAATAATTCCCTTAGGTCAAACTCGATGTTTTCCACATCGACATTGTCGGATTCCACACGGTTTATCTCAAGGATGTCGTTGATGAAAGTCAAAAGGTAATTTCCGGAGAATTTTAGTGAATTCAGGTAATTCATCTGCTCTGGTTTCGGGTCTTCGTCGATCAGAATATGGGTAATCCCGTTGATGGCATTCAAAGGCGTTCTTAACTCATGACTTACTGTTGACAGGAATTCAGCACGCGCTTTTGAGGCTTTTTCGGCTTTGGTTTTGGCATTCTCCAGCTCCTGGTTTTTATCTTTTAAAAGCTGATTGGTTTTGGTTCGGATGATATTGTTTTTGTATAGCGAAAGACTTAAAAGCGATAAAATCGAAATCAAGGCAATACTCAGGATACTGATCAGTTTTGAAAATTTAATGGTTTTTTCCTGTGCTTTGTTCTGAAGATTCATCCGGTCGATGGCCTTGAACTGTTCGCTGGGGATGAATGTTTCCGTTGAAGAAGCCCCGATAGCTTTGTTTCTTAATTTGGACAGTGAATCTCTTAACGAAGTGTGTTTTTTTAAATAGTAAAGCGATTGGTGCGTTGCATTGGTTTTCTCGTAGAGTTCGCTTAATCGACGGGTTATTTTTAATTTTTGCTTGAAATTATCCGAAGAAACAGATATGCCATAGGCTTTGTTCAGATAATCAATAGCTTTTTTAGGATCTTGTTTTGCCTCGATTTCTGCCAGTTGGTAATACGCTTCAGCTTTTGTTTCAAAAAAGACTTCAGAATTGTTTTTGTCAATTACGCTGTTGAAATTCTCAATAGCGTTGGCAATATCCCCGTTGTTTTTACTGATAACGCCCTTCTGTAAATCAATCAGCGTCACGGCTTCGGGGATGTTCATTTGGTTGTAAACCGAAATCGCTTTGTTGAAATAATTGTCGGAGAGGGTGTAATTTTTCTTATTCAGGTAACTGAGTCCCAGGCTGTAATAACAAAAGGCACTGTTGGAGGAAGGTGATAAACTGTTGTAAATGGCAAGGCTTCGGATGTAGTTTTCAATGGCCTGGTCATTTTTGTTCAATTCGTTATAAATACCGCCAATGGTTAGAAAACTGTCTGCCAATTCTTTTTGCAGTTTGTTTTTCTCGGCGAATTTCTGTGACTTTTTTGCATAGGACATCGCTTTGTCGTAGTCGATATTGTTTTTGTAAAAACCCGATAATTCAAGGTAATAAGTAACACTATCGATTTTGACATCGGCCTGATCGTTTTGCGAAAAGGCTAAGAATGAGAGAAATAGTAATAAAAAAGCGAAATAATTCCTCATGTTCTGCAAATAAGCAGTATAAATATAGGAAATTATTTCTTTGAAATAAAACTAATTAAATCAATTATTCGGGAAGAGTAGCCAATTTCATTATCATACCAGCCTACTACTTTAACCATTTTGTCAATTACGGAAGTAAGTTGGGAATCAAAAAGACAGGAATTGGTGTTGCCGAGAATGTCAACGGAAACAATTGGGTCTTCCGTATAGGCAAGAATACCTTTCAGTTCGTTTTCGGCTTTTTCTTTAAACGCTCTGTTGATTTCTTCGATGGAAACTTCGCGCTGAACATTAAAAGTAATATCCGTCAAAGAACCGTCCGGAACCGGGACACGAATACCGCAGCCGCCCATTTTTCCTAAAAGTTCGGGGAATATTTTGGTTATGGCTTTAGCTGCTCCGGTGGTAGTGGGAACTATCGATTGTGAAGCTGCACGTGCTCTTCGTAGATCTTTATGTGGTTGATCGTGAAGGCTTTGGTCGGTAGTGTAGGAGTGGACAGTTGTAATGTACGCCTGCTCAATGCCGCACAATTCCTGAATCACTTTGATCATCGGTGCTGCATTGTTAGTGGTGCAGCTTGCATTGGAGATGATTAACTCGTTTCCGTCCAGGATGTGTTCGTTTACCCCTAAAACAACGGTTTTTATGGAATCGTCTTCCGGAGGTGCAGACAGGATAACCTTTTGAGCGCCCGCTTTCAAATGTGCTTCGGCTGTGGAATGTTTTAAAAACTTTCCGGTAGCTTCAATCACAATATCAATGTCAAGATCTTTCCAGTTTAGGTTGACTATTTCTTTTTCATGGAAGAAAAAATAAGGTTTTCCGTCTACTAAAAGGGAAATTTCGTCTGTAGTGACTTCGTTTTTCAAAACACCGTGGATGCTGTCATATTTCAACAGATGAGCCATGGTTTTTACATCGGCTATATCATTAATGGCGACCACTTCAATCGTTGGGTGATCAAGCAGGAGGCGGAACAAATTTCTTCCGATCCTTCCGAAACCGTTAATAGCAACACGTGTTTTGGTAGTCATTTAAAATTTAAAAAGGTAATTTAAATTATTAAAGAATGTGTTTTTGAGCATGATAAGAAGAACGAACCAAAGCACCACTTTCCACATGGCGGAAACCTAATTCTTTTCCGATTTTTTCGTATTTCTCGAATTGTTCCGGAGTGATGAATTCTTTAACCGGTAAGTGTTTTTTACTCGGTTGCAAGTATTGTCCGATGGTTACGATGTCTACATTGGCATCGCGTAAATCTTTCATGGTCTGAATCACTTCTTCTTCCGTTTCGCCCAAACCTAACATAATGCCGGATTTGGTTCTGCGGATGCCTTGGTCTTTCAGGTATTTTAAAACGGCTAAACTTCTGTCGTATTTGGCCTGGATACGTACTTCGCGGGTTAAACGACGAACGGTTTCCATGTTGTGGGAAACTACTTCCGGGCTTACTTCCACAATGCGATCTAAAATACGTTCTACGCCTTGGAAATCAGGGATTAAAGTTTCCAGAGTGGTTTCCGGGTTCATTCTGCGGATGGCTTTCACGGTTTCCGCCCAAATGATGGAGCCCATGTCTTTAATATCATCACGGTCCACGCTGGTAATCACGGCATGTTTGATGTTCATGATTTTGATGGATCGGGCTACTTTTTCCGGTTCGTCCCAATCCACTGTTTCCGGTCTTCCGGTTTTAACGCCGCAAAAACCGCACGAGCGGGTACATACATTTCCTAAAATCATGAACGTGGCTGTTCCTTCTCCCCAGCATTCTCCCATATTCGGGCAACTTCCGGAAGTACAAATGGTGTTTAATTTGTATTTGTCAACCAAGCCTCGCAGTTCAGTGTATTTCTGACCTGTAGGCAGTTTTACGCGCAGCCATTTTGGTTTGGCTTTTGGTAAGATGTTGGAGTCTAAAACAGTGTCCATAATGCTGAAAATAATGGCAAAGATACTAATTGTTGTGAACTTATGACTTCGTTTAACGCATTTTTAATAGGTTAAATCATAAGTAATGGATTGGGTTTACGGTTTGTGTAAAAAGTGGTATTTTAGCGAAAATTCATCATAATAGCCGAAAATAGCATGAGGGTTACCAAGTTGTTTACCGAATTCTTCGAAAGTGAAAAAGCCTCAGGAGTGGTTTTGATTGTTTGTACAATGGTATCGCTGTTGCTTGCCAATTCCGGGTTTCATGAAAATTATGAGCAGCTTTGGCAGTACCCGATTGCCAATCATTCTTTTGAACATTGGATTAACGATGGTCTGATGACGATTTTCTTTCTGCTGATCGGTTTGGAACTAGAGCGGGAGCTTTACATTGGTGAACTTTCAACATTCCGGAATGCTTTACTGCCTGTTATTGCGGCCATTGGAGGTATGGTTGTACCGGCCGGGATTTATCTGTTTTTTAATTACGGAACCCAAACGCAAGCCGGAGCAGGGATTCCGATGGCTACCGATATTGCATTCGCTTTAGGGGTTTTGTCGCTTTTGGGAAAAAGGGTGCCATTGGCCTTAAAAGTATTTTTGACTGCATTGGCTGTGATTGATGATTTGGGGGCAATTTTAGTGATCGCTGTTTTTTATACCGATTCTCTTTCTCTTTTAAATTTAGGACTGGCTTTGGGAATTATGGGGGTTTTGTTCGTATGTAACCGAATGAAAGTCAACAGCTGGATCCCTTATGTTGTGGGTGGGATAGGAATGTGGTATTTTATGCTGAATTCGGGTATTCATGCCACTATTGCCGGAGTTTTACTGGCTTTTGTGATTCCTTTTGGGGATGGAAGTGAAAATGCAATTTCCCATAAAATGCAGCATTTGCTTCATAAGCCCGTCGCGTTTGTTATTTTACCGCTTTTTGCTTTGGCGAATACCGCTGTGGTTTTTGGAGGCGATTGGATAGCAGGGTTGACCCATGAAAACAGTATCGGTATTTTTTTGGGATTGGTGTTGGGTAAACCTGTTGGGGTTTTTCTTTTCTGTTTTTTGTTTGTGATGATAGGTGTCTGCAAACTGCCGGATAAACTGAAATGGAGTCAGCTTTTTGCCACGGGTTTTCTAGCAGGAATAGGGTTTACGATGTCTATTTTTATCACCTTGCTAGCCTTTAAGGAGCAATCCGAAGAAATTACAATTTCTAAAATAGCCATCCTGATTTCCTCGTTGGTTGCCGGACTGCTGGGCTATTTCTTTTTGTTTTTTACTTTGAAGAAAAACGATACGGAAAGTAAATAAAAGAAAGGCTGGAAGCCAGCCTTTCTTATTGAACGTTAATAACAATCGGAAGATTGTAAGCGGTTCGTACAGGTTCTCCGTTTTTATAGCCCGGTTCCCATTTGGTTTTCATGGAGTTCAAAACGCGTAGGGCTTCTTTTCCTAAGTTATAACCAGGATCACGTGTTACTTTGATGTTTGATAAAGAACCGTCTTTTTCAATTACAAAATATACTAATACCTTTAATGTTTTGGCATCGTTTTCCACTTCAGGAGTGTTGAATTTTTTTCCGACATTTTTTAGGAATTCAGCGATACCGCCCGGATATTGAGGTTGTTTGTCCACCGTAACAGTAGATTCTAAAGTGTTGGTAGACGGAGTTGTTCCTGTACCGCCTGTGTTGCCAGTTGGTTTTGGTTCAAGGGCATTTCCGCCGGGTTCTTTTCCTTCATTAGTTACGGTGCTTATCTGGGCATTTTCCAATTCCTTGTTAGTGGTAACATCTTCTGTGACATTTTTCTTTTCAGTAACGACCATGTTGGTGTATTTTACCGTTTTTTCTTCAACGGGTTCTGGAATTTCAGGGCCTTTTTCTTCTTTAAGAGGCTCTTCTTTAAGAGGTTGTAGATCGACCAATACTATCGGATCGTCCGGATGTGCCGGTTTTTCTACTCTTGCCATTCCTTGTGGACTGAAATAGCTTATCGCTAACGGGATTGCTGCGGCAGAGGCAAATAAACCCAAAGCAGTAAATAAGGCTCGTAAAGTAGTTTTTGGATTTTCAGTTCTTAACTGATAAGCGCCATAGGCTTTGTTTCGTCCTTCGAAAACCATGTTTAGCCAACCGGTTTCGTAAATGTTGATTTTAGACATACTAGTAAGTTTTGAGGTTAATTAAATAGCTTCTTTTTATTTAATAACGAAAACTATGCTAGCATGGTATATGAAATGTTAAAAATTTTATAAAATAATTTTAATTTAACATTTACATTGAAGATAATGTCTGAAAATAGGAATTTATTTTGTAAGAAAAACAGTTAATTAGTGCTTTTGTTGAATGATTTCCGCCAGGAGTTTTTTTGCTCGTAACAGTTTGATTTTTACATTGTTCAGAGGTTCTTCCAGTTCATCGGCAATTTCCTGATAACTCATTTCCTGGAAATAACGCAATTGTATCACTTCTTGGTATGCGGGTTTTAATTCTTTTATCAACAAAAGTAATCGGGCCAGGTTTTGTTCCTTGATGATTTCGTCTTCCACGGAAGGAGTTGTGTCGGCCACATCATACGCCTGATGGTCTTCTTCATCGGTCATTTCCACAAACAACGCTGATTTTTTCTTGCGTAACATGTCGATGTGAACGTTTTTGGCAATAGCGATCAGCCAGGTGTTGAAGCCGTATTCCGGGTTGTAGGTCGCGATTTTGTCAAAAGCTTTGGCGAAAGTTTCGATTACGATGTCTTCGGTGTCGGTTTCGTTTTCGGTTCTTTTGAGCATGAAGCCGTAAACCTCGTTCCAGAAAAAGTCCAATAAAAAAGTAAAGGCTACCTGGTCGCCCATTTTAGCCTTTTCAATATTTTGCTGTATGAATTCTGAAGTTATTTCCAATGTACAGGTTTTGAAACTAAATTAGTAAAAAACACATTTAACTGTGTGAAGATAAGGATTATTTCAAGGACTGGGAACCAGTAGATTATATCTTTTTCTTTAAGCTTTGCGGCAGCATATCCTAATGTAGTCCAGCTGAAGATGTAACGGAAAACGATTAATCCGGCCACAATCATCCATTGGAACTGAAAGGCTAACAGTAAAACCGCCAAAAGCAGGAAACTTAATTGGGAGAAATAATACAATCCCAGTTGAAATTTATCAAATCCTTTGTACAGTTTTGCGGTGGAAACATGACGGCGTTTCTGGTTGAACCAACTTTTCCATGTTTTTTTAGGTTCCGAAACCGTAAAACTTTCCGGAGTATAACAATACGTCGTGTTGCTGCCTTTTGCTGCCTGATTGATAAACAGATCATCATCACCGGAGCGCACTGTCATATGTTCGATAAAACCATTTACGCGGAAAAACTCCTCGCGTTTGTATGCCAGATTTCGGCCCACACCCATATAAGGTTTCCCCATCTTCGCCCATGAGAAATACTGGGTAGCGGTTAACATGGTTTCGAAACGGATGATTTTATTTAAGAACGAACCTTTAATTTTTTCATAAGCCCCATAACCTAAAACAATGGTTTTGTGCATCGTGAATTGAGAGCTCATGTTCGTGATCCAGTCTTTCGAAGTCGGGTAACAATCCGCATCCGTAAACAATAAATATTCTTTGGAAGCAGCTTTGATTCCCAGTGTTAAAGCGAATTTTTTATTCCCCCAAAAGGCTTCGTTATTCTGAACCTTAACTAATCTGATGTTGGGATACTGACGCTCAAAGGCTTCGAAAATCTCAAGGGTGTCATCGCTGGAAGCATCGTCAATTAAAACGATTTCGAAGTCCGGGTAGTTTTGCTCCGCTAAAATCGGGATGAATTCTTTTACGTTTTCGGCTTCGTTTTTAGCGCACACGATAACAGAAATAGGAATGCGTTTCGGGGTGATCTGCTGGTTTTTGGCAAAAGCGAATTTTCCGAAAACAATCAGATAATAAAATAGTTGAATGGCAATGATTCCGATAAAAACGTAAAGTAAAATTAGCAGCATAGGAAAGCCCGGATAGTGTTAAATTTCAGGGCAAATTTAGTGAAAAGAGTTCACTTAAATAAAATTGACAGGCTTAGTTTTTAACAATCGACAGCGATTAACCCCGATCTTTTTTCATGGCTTCGGCAATATGGTGCGAATTAGCATCTTTTCTTTTTTCCAGCTCGGAGATGACGGCTTTGTGGTTTTTATCGTCGCGGTTTTGGGAAAGTTTCTTTACAGCCTGAAGGTCGGTGATCTCTATTTCAAAAGCCACAATTCCCTTAATTTGTTTCATGGTTTCTGAAGAAAGATTTTCAATACGCACCGGATTTTTGGAGGCCGCTTCGTATTTATCGACCAGTTTTTTCATGGCGAAAAGCAAGTCGTCGCCTTCGATGATTTTTACTTTTCCGTAAACATGTACCGCAAGATAATTCCAGGTCGGGACGTTTTCATGATCGTACCAGGAAGAAGAGATGTAGGAGTGAGGTCCGTTAAAAATAGCCAGCACTTCATTGTTGTTTTCAAAACCGGTCCATTGCGGATTTTCTTTGGAAATATGTCCGAACAACACTTCTTTGCCCGCAGCATTCGTCTCCAGTTCCAAAGGAATGTGCGTACCCCAAAGTTTACCCTGCGTCTGATTCACCAATATCCCAAAGCTGTTGTTTTTGATAAAGCTTTTGATTTCTTCGGTGTTTTCGTTTTTGTAAAGGTCGGGGATGTACATTTGGAATTATGAATTATAAGTTATGAATTGTGAATTTTAAAATATCAAATAACCGAAAAATCAAATAACCAAATCATCGGCTAAATAATATTCACTTCCGCCTCAATGGCAATGCCGAATTTCTCCAAAACCGTCTTCTGGATTTCCTTTGATAAATTGAAGATTTCCTGACCGGTGGCGTTTCCGTAATTGACCAAGACCAAAGCCTGTAAAGTGTGTACGCCGGCATCTCCGAAGCGTTTGCCTTTAAAACCGGCTTGTTCGATTAGCCAGCCCGCCGGAACTTTTACTTCGTTTTCACCTACGTTATAATGTGGCATATCAGTGTAAATAGCATGCGCTTTTTCGTAGACTTCTTTTGCAACGATTGGGTTTTTGAAGAAACTGCCGCTATTACCCAACTCTTTCGGATCCGGAAGTTTACTTTGACGGATGGCAATTACCGCGTCACTTACTTCTTTAATGGAAGGATTGGTGATGCCGTGTTTAGCCAGTTCGCCGTCAATAGCACCGTATGATGTATTTATTTTGTGGTTTCTTTTGGTTAGTTTGTAAACTACTGAAGTGATTACAAATTCGTTTTTTGCTTCGTTTTTGAAAATACTCTCACGGTAACCGAATTTGCATTCTTCGTTGTTGAATGTTACAATTTCCTGAGTATCAATTCGCATAGCTTCGCAGGAGACGAAAGTATCTTTTATTTCCGCACCGTAAGCACCAATGTTCTGAATAGGAGTAGTGCCGACATTGCCCGGAATTAACGACATGTTTTCAATACCTCCGAAATCCTGCTGGATGTTCCACAATACGAATTCATGCCAATTTTCTCCTGCATTTCCTTCCACCCAAACGTAATCGTCGTCTTCCTTAAGGATTCTTTTGCCTTTAAGATTCACGTGGATTACCAAAGCCTCAATGTCCTGTGTTAAAAGCATATTGCTTCCGCCGCCAAGAATGAACAGTTTTTCGTTCTGGTGTTCTTTTAGGATTTGTGCCAGTTCTTCGGTATTGGAAACATCCACAAATGATTTTGCTTTGGCTTCAATTCCGAAAGTGTTGTAGTTTTTTAAGGAGAAATTATGTTGAATCTGCATTGAATGTCAGGCTTTTGATTAGTTAAGTTGCGCTTTTAACTCTGTTTCGGAAACAAAACCGTTCTTTTTCCATACTTCTTTTCCGTTTTTGAACACGAGCACCACCGGGAGTTCCTGGTAGCCCAATCCATTGAAAAGTGCTTTGTTTATATCAGCATCCAAACGAACGATTTTAGCTTTTCCAGCGTAGTCTTTCTCCATTTTAGTAAGATAGGGTGCCATTTTTTTGCATGGGCCACACCATTCCGCGTAGAAATCGATAACCACGACTTTATCGGAACTGATTAATTTTTCATATTCAGATTTGCTCATGCCTTTGTCTGCTGTTTTTGCTTCGGATGGATGGGAAGCGCTCCATTTCATGTAACCACCGTCCATTTCGTAAATGGTTTCAAAGCCCATTTCGGATAGTTTGGCTGCTGCTTTTTTGCTTCTTCCGCCGGCTAAACAGTATACAAAAATCGGTTTTGATTTATCCAGTTTGCTTGCTTCAGCTTCGAAATTATCACCATTCCAGTCGATGTTTTTCGAATTGCTAAGAGCGCCACCGGCATATTCACCGGAAGTTCTTACGTCTAACAATTGTGCGCTCGAGGTCGATTTTAATAAAGACTCAAAATCGGTAACGGAAACACTTTTAAAGGTTTGGCTTTCACTGCAGTTGCTGAAAAGTAATGTGGTAAAAGCAATGGTTATGATTTTTAATGCGTTCATTCTTAATTAGTTTTGGGCCGTAAATTTACAAATTAAATAGTTTGTATGACTGATGTGTGGATTTTACAATGGCTTCCGTACGTTCCGGATGCGTATCGGAGATGAACAATTGCCCGAAGGTTTCATCGTTCACCATTTCCACAATTTTGCTCACACGGGTTTCATCCAGTTTGTCGAAAATATCGTCGAATAATAAAATGGGTAAAACGCCGCATTGTTTTTTGATGAATTCGAACTGCGCCAGTTTTAACGCGATCAGAAACGACTTTTGTTGTCCCTGTGAGCCGAATTTTTTAATCGGAAAATTGTCGATTTCAAAGGATAAATCATCTTTATGGATGCCGACGCTGGTGTATTGCAGCGCGCGGTCTTTTGCCAGGAATTCGTCAAACAGATCCAAAAGCGGTTTTTCAAAGAGCTGACTTTCGTAAACAATCTGTACACTTTCCGCCGAATCGGTAATCGCTTTGTGGTGCTTGTCGAAAATCGGGATGAAATCGTCCAGAAACTGTTTGCGCTTTTCAAAAATTTGTTTCCCAAGCGTTTCCAGTTGTTCGTTGTAAATCGATAAAGTGTCTTTTTCAAAAGTCTGATTAAGCGCAAAATATTTCAACAAGGCATTGCGCTGGGCAACAATTTTCTGATACTGAATCAGTTGTTGTAAATAGTGGCTGTCCAGTTGCGAAATAACGCTGTCGATGAATTTTCGTCGGGTTTCACTGCCTTCGATAATCAAATCCTGATCGGAAGGCGAAATAATCACCAAAGGGATAAAACCGATATGGTCTGAAAACTTTTCGTAGGGTTTGTTGTTGCGTTTCAGGACTTTTTTCTGGCCTTTCTTTAAACTGCATACGATTTGTTCCTGGCGCTCTTCTTTTTCAAAAACGCCGTCCACTACAAAAAACTCTTCGCCGTGACGGATATTCTGCAGGGCCAAAGGGTTGAAATAGCTTTTTCCGTAGGCGAGGTGGTAAATCGCATCCAGGATGTTGGTTTTCCCGATTCCGTTCCTTCCTACAAAGCAATTTATTTTTGCATCGAAATCGAATGTGGCTTCGGCAATGTTCTTATAATTGAAAAGGGAAAGTTTCTTGAGATGCACGTGAAATCCTGAATTATTGAAGCGATTTTAAATCATTTTTCAAAAGTGGGTGCAAATTATTGAAAAATATCGACAAAAAGGATTTCCATATATGAATAAAAATTTTATTTTTGCCGTTCAATAAATTAAAAATAGATGGCAACATATAACAAAAGAGGTTATAAACAACCAAAACCAAAAGACGAAGCAGTTGAAAACCAAGTTGAAGTTGAAGCAGTAGACAACATCAAAGAAGAAGACAGTGCCACGGCTGAGGTGTTTAATACATTAGACGAGAGTGCTAATAAGTTAGAGGATTGGGTTGCTAAAAATCAGAAATACATTTTCGGAATTGTAGGGGTTATTGCCATTGCAGCTGCCGGGTATTTATTATACAGCAAATTTATCGTTGAGCCTAAAGAGACTGAGGCTGCAAACGAAATGTTCCAGGCACAGCAATATTTCCAACAGGCTGTAGACGGTCAGGCGGCTAATGATTCACTATATAATCTTGCTTTAAAAGGCGGGGAAGGAAAACTTGGTTTTATCGGAATTACTGAGCAGTATTCCGGAACGAAAGCGGCTAACCTTGCACATTACTACGCTGGGATGTCTTACCTGAATACAGGAAAATTCAAAGAAGCCGTAGCGGAATTAGAGCAGTTTAAATCAAACGATATGTTTTTAAGTGCAATCGCTACCGGAGCTATCGGTGATGCTTTCTCTGAATTAGGTCAGAAAGAAGATGCCTTAACGTATTACAAAAAAGCGGCTGATGCAAGTATCAACGATTTTACTACACCAAGATACATGTATAAAGCAGGTATGTTAGCTTTGGATATGGGTAAAAAACAAGATGCTTTGAAATTGTTTACCGATATTAAAGAGAAATACGAAATGTCTCAGGAAGCACAAAACATTGAGGCAACGATTGCAATGATTGAATAAGCATGGCAACAGCAAATAAGAATTTATCCAATTACGATAAAAACACAATCCCAAACGCGAAAGATTTTCGGTTTGGGATTGTTGTTTCAGAATGGAACGATAAAATTACCGAAGGCTTGTATTCCGGTGCGGAAGCAGCACTTTTAGATTGCGGGGCACTGCCGGAAAACATTATCCGTTGGAATGTTCCGGGTAGTTTTGAATTGGTGTACGGCGCACAACGCATGATTGTAACCCAGGAAGTGGATTGTGTGATTACCATTGGTTGTGTGATCAAAGGAGAAACCATGCACTTTGAATTTGTATGTGAAGGCGTAACGCAGGGAATTAAAGATTTGAACGTACAGACTGATGTTCCGGTAATCTTTTGTCTTTTAACCGATAACAACGAACAGCAGTCCATCGATCGCAGCGGGGGAAAACACGGAAACAAAGGAACGGAAGCGGCAATCGCAGCTATCAAAATGGCCGATTTAAGAAGAAATACAGCGCAATAAGCGTATTCTTTTTTACAATATGAAAAACCTATTCGGAAGAGTAGGTTTTTTTGTTTTTTTATGATTTCATAAACGATAAAACCCAAGAGATTTTCGTTAAATTTGTGAACTTAGGTTATGCATCAATTCATAACTTATAATTCATAACTTATAATTTTTGAATGTCGAGCATCATCCAATTACTTCCAGATCACGTTGCCAACCAGATAGCTGCCGGTGAAGTCGTTCAGCGACCTTCATCCGTAGTGAAAGAACTGGTGGAAAATGCCGTGGATGCGGGAGCAACCGAAATCAAACTGATCGTCAAAGACGCCGGAAAAACATTAATCCAGGTGATCGATAACGGTAAAGGGATGTCGGAAACTGATGCTAAACTGTGTTTTGAACGCCATGCGACTTCTAAAATCCGTCATGCGGAGGATTTGTTTTCCCTGCATACTAAAGGATTTCGTGGTGAAGCCTTGGCCTCCATTGCGGCGATTGCCCATGTGGAACTGAAAACCAAACAGGATCAGGAGGATTTAGGAACGCATCTTATCATTGAAGGGAGCAAATTTGTGTCTCAGGATGTAGCGGTTTTGCCCAAAGGGACTTCCTTTTCCGTAAAAAACCTGTTTTTCAATATTCCGGCGCGTCGTAATTTCCTGAAATCGGATACGGTTGAGTTTCGTCATATCGTTGATGATTTTGAACGGGTAGCTTTGGCGCATCCGAACATTCATTTTGTACTGATGCACAACGGTAGCGAAATGTTCAATTTGCCGATTTCCAATACAAGACAGCGAATTGTCAATGTTTTTGGCGGAAAGACTAATGAAAAGCTGGTGCCAGTTTCAGAAAGTACTGAAATTGTCGGAATCCAGGGGTTTGTCGGAAAACCGGAATTTTCCAAGAAGAACCGTGGGGAGCAGTTTTTCTTTGTAAACGACCGATTTATCAAAAGCCCATACCTGCACCACGCGATTATGGCCGCTTATGAAGGTTTACTGAAAGACGGCAGCCAACCGAGTTATTTCCTGTTTTTAGATGTTCCTCCGCACACTATCGATATCAATATCCATCCGACCAAGACCGAAATCAAATTCGATGACGAACAATCGATGTATGCGATTTTGCGTTCTTCGGTCAAGCACAGTTTAGGGCAGTTCAATGTTGCGCCGGTGCTGGATTTTGAAAGAGACGCGTCTTTGGATATTCCGTATGATTATAAAGATAAAGAAAGCGAAACGCCTTTAATTCAGGTGGATGCGAATTTTAATCCGTTTGCGGAAGAGAAACCCTCAAGAGTTTTTTCTTCTTCTTCAGGCGGTTCCCATTCTTTTGGTTCCGGGTATAAAAAGCAGGAAAGTCAGGCGGGTTGGGAAAGTTTATACGTCGGATTGACACAGGCGACTGATGAAATAGACGTCAAGGAAATTCAGTTTGAAAGTGAAGAAGTGACCGGATCGCTGTTTGAAGACGCCGAAGTGGAATCGGCTGGCAATAAAACGTATCAGATTCAAAAAAAATATATAGTAAGCCCGATTAAATCCGGATTGCTGGTCATCAGTCAGAAAAGGGCGCATCAACGGGTTTTGTATGAGCAGTTTTTGACAAACATCACCGTGCACCAGGCGGCAAGCCAGCAGTTGTTGTTTCCGTTGGAACTGCATTTTTCGCCTTCTGAAATGCTATTGTTGAAGGAGTTACAGTCTTCGTTGGAAAATACAGGATTTGTTTTCAACGCCATGACCACCGAGATCGTAATGATTTCAGGATTGCCGTCGAATGTAACCGAAAGCGAGGTTAGGCCGTTATTGGAAGAACTGATTCATGATTTACAGGGAGAGCTTCCGGAAAGCAGTTTCAGTCAATGCGATCGTATTGCGAAATCCATGGCGAGAAGTCTGGCTGTAAAAACCGGGGCTTATTTAACGGAAAAAGAACAGGAAAATATGGTGAATTCCTTATTTGCCTGTAAGGAACCGAATATTTCACCTTTTAATAAACCTACTTTCATTACGTTGGATGTTGAAGATTTAGACAAACGATTTGCCTTATGATAAACCTGACCGATACCGTTAAACATCTGATCATTATAAATGTGATCTTTTTTGTGGGTTCGTTATTCGTGCCTGCAGCTCAAGAGTATTTATCGTTGTACTATTTTGAAAATCCAGATTTCAAGATCTGGCAGCCTTTGACCAGTGTTTTCATGCATGCAGATTTCAAGCATATTCTGTTTAATATGTTTGGATTGTTCATGTTTGGAAGTACTCTGGAAAGGATGTGGGGAACCCAGAAGTTTTTGTTTTTTTATCTTTCCTGTGGTATCGGGGCTTCCTTAATCAGTTCCTGGGTTAATTATATTGAATTTCATCAATGGTTGAATTCTCTTGCCGATTTAGGCTTTAATAAAGATGAAGCTCTTACTATACTGAATCAGGGTATGTATGATAAAAGATGGGAAGAACATACGGATTTTTTCAAGTTGAGAAAAAGTTTCTTTTCAGTTGGATTAGGAGCTTCCGGTGCTATTTATGGGCTTATGGTAGCTTTTGCTTTTTTATTTCCCAATGCTGAATTTTTTACCTTTCCTATCCCAATTCCGATTAAGGCCAAGTATTTAATCACCGGATTATTGCTGATAGATTTGTTTTCGGGACTAACCGGGGCATCGCTTTTTGGTAGGGGAGGAATCGGGCATTTTGCACACTTAGGAGGAGCGCTTATCGGTTTTATCATGATGTGGTACTGGAAGAATAATCAGTTTAAGAACAATCGCTGGGATTAGTTTTGGGTTGGCAGAAAGCAGTAAACAGTATTCAATAAACAGTATATTTTAGTAAATGGATATTTTAGACGATTTAAAATTACAATACCGTACAGGAGGAATCACATTGCAATTGATTTTTTGGAATGTGGGTATTGCAATCCCCTTTTTTATCTTCAACAGTTATTTTAGAAACATCTATTTCCTGCTTGCCGATTGGCTGGCACTATCCTCATCGTTTCAGGAGTTTGCTTTCAAGCCATGGACTTTTTTCTCCTATGCTTTTTTGCATGCGGGCGTAGGGCATTTGCTGTTTAACATGCTGGTATTGTTTATGTCGGGAAGGTTGTTCTTAACCTATTTTACACAAAAACAGTTTTTAGGAGTATATTTTATCGGTGCTTTTTTCTCTGGGCTTGCGTTCGTTATCTCAAGTTTTCTGCTTCATGTAAACGGAACATTGATAGGAGCATCCGGAGCCATTATGGCTATTTTGTTTGTACCGGTTTGTTATGCGCCTACCTCCGAAGTCAAAATACCTTTAATCGGATATGTTAAACTGTGGCATATTGGTTTTGTGTTGTTGTTTATGGATTTAATTCAGATTCCGATGGAAAATACCGGAGGGCACATTGCGCATCTGGGAGGGGCATTTTTCGGGTTTCTGTACGTTAAATTATTAAGGAACGGCACCGATTTGAGTAAAATCGTGTCCAATATTATTGATTATTTCGTTACTTTGTTCCGCCCACGAAAATCTACCCCGTTTAAAAAAGTACATCGTAATACGAGTACCCAAACAAAAAATCAGCCGAAACCGCAAAAGGACTTTACCCAACAACAGATTGACGATATCCTGGATAAAATCAGTAAGTCCGGATACGACAGTCTGACCAAAGAAGAGAAGGAATTTTTGTTTAAAGTAGGTAAGGATAATAGCAGTAGTCAGTAAACCGTTAGCAGTATTCAATACGTGAAAAAGTTATCTTGGATTAATAAAACAGCGTTTTTCTTCAATATTGTCTTGGCATTATTGACTTTTCTCGCGTATTTATTGCCGTTCCTGGCGCCTAAGATGTTTCCTTTTCTGTCGGTTCTGACTTTGGTTTTACCGCTCATGCTGATCTTAAACATTGTATTTCTTTGTTATTGGCTGATACAACTGAAGCGTCAGGCGTTCTTGTCTGCTGTGGTATTTTTGATCGGGATTACTTTCTTTAATAAGTTTTATAAATTTTCCGGAAAAGATCTGGTAAAAGAAGAAGGCGATTTTACGATAATGAGTTATAATGTGCGTCTTTTCAATGTTTTTGAATGGATGAGCAAACAGAATATACCGGAAGATATTGTTGACTTTATCGGCTCGCAGGATCCGGATATTTTATGTATTCAGGAATATTCCACTTCTGCTAAAATCAAGTTGGAAGCCTATAAGTACAAATATATCCTGATGCAGGAAGGGGATAATATCCGTACCGGTCAGGCCGTTTTTTCTAAATTCCCCATTGTTCATAAAGGGGAAATCGAATTTCCCGGGTCCAATAACAACGTGATATTTGCCGATATTAAGATTAAACGCGATACCATTCGGGTGTACAGTATTCATTTACAATCCACCAAAATCAGCCCGGACATTAAGGAGGAAATAGACGAGGCGAAATCCAAAAAGATTTTCCGCCGCGTAAGTGAAGCTTTTGCAGAGCAACAGGTGCAATCGGAACTAATTAAGGAACACAAAGCCGAGTGCAATTACCCGATGATCATATGCGGCGATATGAACAACAGTGCTTTTTCGTATGTTTACCGTAACATAAAAGGGAATATGAAAGATACTTTTGAAGAAGCCGGAGAAGGTTTTGGAAAAACGTACGACTATGAATTCTATCCCGCGAGAATCGATTACATCCTGGTAGGTAAGCAATTTGATGTAAAGAGTTTTAAAAACTTCGATAATTTCATTAACTCAGACCATTTTCCGATCAGTACAAGAATCAGCCTGAAGGAAGAGGAATAATAAACTATAAAGTTTGGTTTTTTAGGTAGTCCATTGCATAACGGCCTTCGTTAAAAAGCAAATCCAGAATGCTCAGGTTGTTCAAAAAACCGTGTTTTTCTTCAAAAACCTGCGTGTAAGGTTCAAATTGTGCTTTGTCTTTTTTACCGTTAGCCAGCTGTCTGAAATCGGTCTTATCGGTTACTTCATGAAAATACTCTTCCGTTTTTCCATAGTCGAATTTCATGCCTAAACAATCCGTAACGATTTCCATAGTTTGAAAATTCAAATCCATGATGAATTCATGCCTTTTTTCGAAAATCGGACGGATATCATCTTCAAAATACTCAAAGAAAGGTGAGGTTCTGTAGGCAGCTTCCAATGATTTGAAATGGTTTTTCTGCCATCCAAAAGCATTTTCGATGCGGACATCCTTGAATTTCTGATGGAGTTCGTCACTGTGTTTAACAGGGATATTCAGCATTTGGATCCCGTTTGGGGAATAAATATACATCCGGTTACGATTGGTTTGTTTCTGGTAATTGTCTTCCATTTCAAATGTGATCGTATCGGCTTTTACCATTGCCGCAAAATGACTTACGGATGGAAAATAAGTGGGATGTATAAGGATGTTCATTTGGTTATTTGTGAATTTGGTTATTTGTTACTTCCAATGATTTGTCAATTTGATAGTTTCGCAAAGCATTCAATTTATTAGTAATGCTTTCCAGATTTTTACGCAAATCAATGTATTGGTTTTCTGAAATAAACTTTAATTCATGTGAGATGATCAATTGATTAAGAACTTCTACTGCTGAACTGAAAGCCATTGTTGTGAAATGGGTTTTGTCTTTGAAACTCTTTCTTGCTGAGCCTTCCGCTACATTCGAACAAATAGATATGGATGCCCTTCGGAGTTGACTAATCAATCCAAATTTTTCTGTTTCGGGAAATTCCGAAGTAACCTGGTAAATTGATTTTGAAAATTAATTTGCTTTAATCCATACTTCCAGTTTTTCAAATGAAAATACAAACATCTTTTTAAAGCAATTTAATTAACGAATAACCCAATAACCGAATCATCAAAACACTAGTTTATGCTTTTGCTTTTCTCTTTTTGTAAAAACTGTAGCCAAACCATCCTAAAAGAGCTAACAGGAAGTATTTGAAATACGACACTGGTTGTCCTTCACCGCCAACGGTTGTAAACAGTCTTTCCCAACGGATTTTGTCGATAGCTTTGCTCCAAGGAATATTAGGATCCATACTCATCCAGATGAATACAGGTTTTCCAACCACATGATCGAACGGAACGAAGCCCCAGTAACGGGAATCTTCCGAGTTGTGGCGGTTGTCTCCCATCATCCAATAGTAGTCTTGTTTAAACGTATAGTCCTTTACAACCTGACCGTTGATACGAATCTCATCGCCGTTTACTTTCAAATCGTTGTGCTCGTAATCAGTGATTATGGCCTTGTAAAAAGGAAGGGTTTCCTTGTTTAATGCTACTTTTTGCCCTGCTCCCGGAATGGTAATGGAGCCTAAGTTGTCTTTTGTCCATTCTCTTTGTCCTTCCGCATGAGGGAAAATCTCAATGGATTCTTTAACACCTAATACGGATTTTTGGTTTTTGATAATTTCCGCGAAATCTTTTGGAATATAGTCGATGAACAATAAGTTGTCTTCAGCTCTCAAAACCACATTGTAGCCTTGCGCTTTAAGTTTTGCAGTGATATTATCCAGCTCAGGGTCTTTGGTTTGCGGGTTTAATTTGAAAACATAAGACTTTGGCTTGTTTGCATTAGAAGTGTCAATCAATTTGGTTACTTCCAATACGCCTTGAATCGATTTTAATTTAGCTGCTTTCTCCGCTGTAAGGGCAGGGAAATAAATTAAACTGTCAATAGGGTTGTGCTGAAACCTGTCATAAGTATTCAGCTCAGTGAATTCTTTATTGTAATCGGTATTTGCTTTGTAATCAATTTTTGCAGCATACGAATACTGAAGTTGTGTTCTTTCCGGATAAACCAGTTTGGCATTATTGATGTATACGTCTCCGTTTTTGATATCGAGTTTATCACCCGGGATCCCAACACATCGTTTTACATAATTCGATTTTTTATCATTAGGTTTCAGTGTGTGTTGGTGTTGAGCATCTCTGAATTTGTACACAGTATCTGTAGGCCAGTTGAATACCACAATGTCGTTACGTTCGATTTTCTGGATTCCAGGAAAACGGAAATACGGTAATTGCGGATAGCTTGCATACGATTTCATGCCCACTACCGGAATTGTATCGTGAACCATTGGTGCGGCAACCGGTGTCATCGGTGTACGGGCTCCGTAATGGAATTTACTTACAAATAAGAAATCACCCACCAATAAGGATTTTTCCAATGATGAGGAAGGAATTGTAAAAGGTTGCATGAAATAGGTGTGTACCAATGTAGCAACTACCAAAGCAAAAATTAAAGAGCTGATGGTGTTTTCCTTTGGAATCGCATTCTTATTCGGGATGTGGGTTACATTCTGTGTATAGTTGATGTAATAGATGTAAAAACCAAGAGTAACAATACCTAAAATGGTGTCAACTGTAGATTTTTTGCCGAAAGCGCGTAAGGTTTCCACCCAAATTACCGGGAACATCATAAGGTTCACCACCGGAATGAAAAGTAATGCCGTCCACCAGGTTGGGCGGTCGATTATTTTCATCAAAACAATGGAATTGTACACGGGAATAGCAGCTTCCCATGATTTTCTTCCTGCTTTTTCATATAATTTCCAGGTTCCTAAATAATGAACTAATTGAATAACCAGGAAAAATATAAACCATTGTAAAAGTGTCATAATGTGTTTATTAGTTTATTTGATAATTTGTTATTTGGTGATCGGATACTTTGTTTAATTTGACTTTTCGAATAAACGAATTAACGCATAACCGAATCGCCTATGTTTAAAACATCTTTCATAGTGAAAACACCCTTTTTCCCCTGAAGCCATTCTGCGGCTACTACGGCTCCCAGCGCAAATCCTTCACGGCTGTGGGCGGTGTGTTTGATTTCTATCTGATCCACTTCAGAATCGTAAAAAACACTGTGTGTTCCCGGTACATTTTCGATACGTTTGGCATCGATATGGATTTCATCGCTTTTAGGCGTTTCCAAAGTCCATTGGTTGTACGCACTGTTTTTTATGATTCCTTCTGCCAATGTGATGGCTGTTCCGCTTGGGGCATCCAGTTTTTGGGTGTGATGGATTTCTTCCATTGCTACCTTGTACTGTTTTAAATTGGACATCATTTTGGCTAAATAATCATTCAGCTCAAAAAAAATGTTCACCCCAAGACTGAAATTAGAACCGTAAATAAAAGCGCCGTTTTTGCTTTCGCATAAGGCAACCATATCGTTGTAATGCTCCAGCCAACCTGTTGTTCCGCATACCACTGGTACATTAGTATCAAAACATGCCGAAACGTTACTGACTGCAGCGGTCGGAACGCTAAAATCTATGGCAACATCAGCATTTTCAAGACCTGAGTAATCGGAATCGTGGTCCTTTCGCAATACGATTTCATGGCCTCTTTCCAAGGCGATGCGCTCGATTACTTTTCCCATTTTACCGTATCCTAAAAGTGCAATTTTCATGGTGTTGTTTAAAAATTATAATTCAGCGTTAAGCCTAAGTTGTGTTTGTAATTTATTTCGTTTTGGTATAAATCCGGTCGTAATGAAAGGTTTTCGTTTACGTTGAATTGCATTAAATGCGCATCAACATTGGCATCCACAATGTTCAAAATGTAGATGGCTGTGGTGATTAAAACTGATAAATCCCTGTTTTTCTGATAGAATTTTTGTCCCTGTATAAGGCTTTCGTTGCTTAAACCACCAAAATAAGGATCGTTGGCGTCAGCTGTTCCGTTTAACCTTCTTTTGTACTCATCCCTGAAACGATGGTATTTTTTATTGTTGTCTGCGTAAAAATAAATCCCGGTTCCCAATCCGATATATACTATCGGCACTTTCCAGTATTTTTTATTGTAAACCTGCCCCAATCCGGGTACCACGGCCGAATAAAAAGCGGCTTTTGAAGGAGAAAGCGGGTCGGTTCTTTTGGCTTTAACGGAATCTTTTGCCACTAAAAGCGTTTGCTCAGTTTGGGCAAAAAACGATTGAGGTGCTAAAAACAGTGCAAAGAAAAATATGAGCAGTAACCGATTCACTATCCGTTGATTAGTTTGATAATTCTATTGAAATCTTCTTCGGAATGGAACGGAATAGTGATTTTACCTTTTCCGTTTCCGGCTACTTTTACGTCAACTTTCGCGCCGAAGAAGTCTGTAATGGCTTTTTTCTTGTCGTGGCTTACATCAAAAGAAGAACCTTTAGGCGCTTTTGGTGCTGTCGGTTTCAAGCTGTCCTGATACGCTTTAACCAAAGCTTCCGTCTCCCGTACGGAAAGGTTTTGGCTTACGATTTTCTGGTAGATATCGGTTTGAACATCAAGGTCTTCCACGTTGATGATGGCACGTCCGTGTCCCATGGAGATGAAACCGTCGCGGATTCCGGTCTGAATGATCGGGTCTAATTTTAATAAACGCAAGTAGTTGGCGATCGTGGAACGTTTTTTACCCACACGGTCACTCATTTGTTCCTGAGTCAATTGTATTTCGTCAATTAAACGTTGGTAAGACAAAGCGATTTCGATTGGATCTAAGTCATGACGCTGGATGTTTTCCACCAAAGCCATAACCAGGGAATCGTTATCGTTTGCTAAACGGATATAAGCCGGAATGGTTGTTAATCCGATTAATTTGGAAGCGCGTAAACGGCGTTCCCCTGAGATTAACTGGTATTTATTGAAATCGGTTTTTCTAACGGTAATCGGTTGGATAACCCCTAATTCGCGAATTGAAGAAGCCAATTCCTGTAAAGATTCTTCGTTGAAATTGGTTCTCGGTTGAAACGGGTTGATTTCTATTGCATCGATTTCCAGCTCAATAATATTGCCGACAACTTTGTCTGCATTTTTATCCTCAACCGATTTGATATCGTTTTCCGGATCTTTTAATAATGCTGATAATCCTCTTCCTAATGCCTGTTTTTTTACCACTTTAGTCATACACTATTAATTGCTGTTTTTCTTGATGATTTCTTCTGCCAAGTTCAGATAATTGGAAGCGCCTTTGCTGGTAGCATCATAATTGATAATGCTTTCTCCGAAACTCGGTGCCTCACTAAGTTTGATATTTCTTTGGATGATGGTTTCAAAAACCATGTTGTTGAAATGCTTCTGAACTTCTTCCACCACCTGATTGGAAAGACGTAAACGCGAATCGTACATCGTTAACAATAAGCCTTCGATGTCCAGTTCCGGATTGTGGATTTTCTGTACACTTTTGATGGTGTTCAATAGTTTTCCTAATCCTTCCAACGCAAAATACTCACACTGGATCGGGATTACAACCGAATCCGCAGCTGTTAAAGCATTCAAAGTTAAAAGCCCTAAAGACGGAGCACAGTCAATGATGATGTAGTCGTATTTGTCTTTCACACTTTCCATCGCCTGTTTCAGCATGTACTCACGGTTTTCTTTGTCCACCAATTCGATTTCGATAGCCACAAGGTCGATATGTGCCGGAATTACCGAAACATTCGGAGCCGAACAGCCAATAGTAGCTTCATCGGGTGTATTGCTATGTTCCAGAATCTGGTAGGTTCCGATTTCAACAGCTTCTACATCAATTCCCAATCCGGAAGACGCATTGGCCTGCGGATCAGCATCGATCAATAAAACTTTTTTCTCTAAAACACCTAAAGCGGCCGCTAAATTAACGGAAGTCGTAGTTTTTCCAACGCCACCTTTCTGATTGGCTATAGCAATGATTTTACCCATTTTGTCTTTACAAATTTTGAAGCGTAAAAATACAATTTATTATGGTTTATGAAAATGTTATTTGTTAACAATCTCGCAAAGTTTGAAGTCTCAGTTTTCAGTCACAGTTTGCAGCCGCAGTTTGCAGCCGCAGTCACAGTTTTCAGTATCATTATTATTTTGTGATATTTTAAAAAATAAGAAAAAGCGTACTGAATTTTTCTAATCGGACAGGTTTATGTCTGATCGCATTTTACTGCAAACTGTGACTGTGACTGTAAACTGTTTTGCGGTATTTTTGAAAATAAAAAAGTTAGCCCGAATTTCTTCAAGCTAACTTTGATTTTTATTGCATTTTCTGAAAACTGCGACTGCGACTGAAAACTATTTGTTTCCTTTCGATTTAATCATCATCTCCAGCATGTCCCACAATTCTTTCGGAACCTGTTCCAATAAGTTGAACTGACCGGCACCTTGCAGCCATTCACCGCCATCGATAGTAACGACTTCACCATTGATGTACGCCGAAAAATCAGAGACTAAATACGCCGCTAAATTCGCTAATTCCTGATGATCGCCCACGCGTTTTAAAGGCACTTTTTTGGCCAAATCGAATTTCTCTTTTAAATCACCCGGAAGTAATCGGTCCCAGGCGCCTTTTGTAGGGAAAGGTCCCGGAGCGATAGCGTTCATGCGGATGCCGTATTTTGCCCATTCCACTGCTAAACTGCGCGTCATGGCTAAAACGCCTGCTTTTGCCGTGGCTGAAGGAACCACAAAAGCGGAACCGGTCCAGGCATAAGTGGTTACGATATTTAAAACGTTCGTATTTTCCTGCTTCGCCTCAATCCAGTGTTTTCCGAATGCCAGCGTACAGTTTTTGGAACCTTTCAGTACAATATCGATAATCGTATCCCATGCATTTGCCGATAAACGCTCGGTAGGTGATATAAAATTTCCGGCAGCATTGTTCAGTAAAACATCTACTTTACCAAAAGCTTTCAGGGTTTCGGCCAACATGGCTTCCACCTGATCGTAATGACGGACGTCGCATTGGACTGCCAGGCATTTTCCACCGGTTTCGGCTTCAAGTTCTTTGGCAGTAGTTTGCAGTTTTTCCAGATCGCGGGAAGTAATGGCTACTTTTGCTCCCAATTCAAGGAAATATTTGGTCATGGCTTTTCCAAGACCACTTCCGCCTCCGGTAACGACGATTACTTTGTCTGCCAGGGCATTATCGCGTAGCATTTTTGCTGAAAAGTTCATAGCGTTGGTTTTTTAGAAGCGTAAAGATAACGAAAAATACTATGCTTGCATATTAACTGCTAATTTTTGAGCAGATAATCTTCCAGACGGTCCAAAGTCGCTTTGAAACTGAGCTCCATGCTTCCATGGTTCTCGCCAAAGGTTTTTATTTCGGCATCCGAGGCATTGTAGGGTAAAATGATAAAAGTGAGTACCGTAGTTCCGTTGGTTTCTTCCAAAGTAATGATGTTGAACATCTCCAAAGGCCAGTTTTCGTTGAAAGGCGCTCGGATAATTCCTGCATTTTCATCGGAAAAACAGTTAAGGAATTCAATTTTCTTGTTGGGAAGAATTTCCTTGAACACAAAGCGTCCCCACATTTTAAGATCGTCTGGGGATTGAAGGCAATAATGGCAAATCCCTTCCGGACGGAAATCAAAAGTGGCTACATTGGTTGTAAAACCAAGCGGTCCCCACCATTGTGCAAATCTGTCGGCTTCTGATAAGGCTTTAAAGACTAGGTTCTTTGGGGCTTTAAAATCTCTTGAAATGACAAGCTTGTTGTCAATGTACAGATTGTGCTGCGACATACGTTATAAAAATTTGATTTTCTTAAAGATAAGAAAAAAAAATTAAATTATAACATTATGTAATTTATAGCGTTGTTTTTCGTTTTTTCGTTATAAATCAAAATTTCAGAAAAAAATCAAAATAGCTTTCCAACCTTTTTCTGATTAATAGTATCTATATACTTAAAAGGTTAATTGTGTCCAAAAAAAATAAGTATGAAAAAAGTATTCGCTACCCTGTTGTTGCTGACCGTAGGTGCTGTTAAAGCCCAAAGTCCAAAGCTGAATGTAAAAGGCCAGGATTCACTAAACGTGAGGATGAACCAAATGTTTGTAGACGTCAAAATCATAGGCAACATCGCTTATACAACAACAGAAATGCACTTTGTCAATTCCGGATCAAGAGACATGGAAGGCGAACTGTTATTTCCGTTACCGGAAGGAGTTTCGGTTTCCCGATTTGCCCTTGATATCAACGGGAAGATGCGTGAAGCGGTTCCGGTCAATAAAAATAAAGGGAAACAGGTTTTCGAAGCGATACAGCACAGAAGGGTAGACCCCGGTTTATTGGAAAAGGTGGATGGTAATAATTTTAAAACCCGAATCTTTCCCATTTCCCCTAATAAAGAACGAATCGTAATCATCGGTTATGAGCAGGAACTTTCCGATTACGAGAAAAACAGTGCGGCATATCAGTTGGTAAGCAAATACGCCAACAAGCTCGATAAATATGAAATTAGCGTAAATGTCACTGCGGGTAATGTGACACCGCTGTTAATTAAGGATAACAAGGCAGCATCTCCAATGGAGCAAATGACTGAAATGTCCGGAAGTAAATCGTATGCTTATTCAATAAAGAAACTTAACTATCAGCCATCCGAGAATTTTTTGATCAAAATCCCGAAACAAAGCGAAGTACCAGATGTTTTTGTTCAATCGCTTGGGGATCAGTATTATTTTTATGTGAATGCGACTGTAGAAAGTTCTAAAATAAGAAAGCAGGCACCAGGTTCCATAGGATTGGTTTGGGATAATTCCTTGAGTTGTCAGGGGAGGGATTTGGACAAAGAGTTGAACTTCCTTGAGGGTTATTTTAAGGAGGTTAAGAATACGACTGTTACTTTGTACCTGCTTAATTATACTTTTGAGAAAAAGAAGGATTATGTAATTACAAACGGAGATTGGTCTGCCCTAAAGGCCGCTTTGCAAGCCGTTCAATATGATGGCGGTACGCGTTTTTCAAAAATGAAGCTGGCGGGCAATGATGAATATTTTTTCTTTACGGATGGTATTTCTTCCTTAAGTGATAATGAACTTCAGAAAATCAAAAAGCCGATTTATACCATAAGTTCTCTGGTCTCTTCAGATTACGCATTATTGAATTATACTGCTGCGAAATCAGGTGGTGATTTTATCAATCTCAATCAATTGAGTGTAGAAAAAGCGCTGGAAAAAGCACTTTACCAGCATTTGAAATTTTTAGGGATCAAAGAAAATTTTTCTGTGGTTGAAACCTATCCGGGAGTAGGAACAACAGTTGCGGGTAGTTTTAGTGCTTCGGGAATCTCCCTGAAACCGAAAAATGAGGTCGTATTGCTTTTCGGTTATGGGGACAAACCTGTTATGGAGAAGAAAGTCGTGCTTAATGCAGAGGATAAAGCAACGCTGCCGGTAAATATTGAAAGAATATGGGCTCAGAAGAAATTAGCTTCTCTGGAAATCCAGTCTGCCAAAAATGCTTCGGAAATAGAAACATTAGGCAAACGCTACGGAATCGTTACCCGAAACACTTCATTGATTGTTCTGGAAGATGTCAACGATTATATTTTATACGATATCACACCTCCTCAGGAATTAAGGGAACAGTATGACGTTTTGATGAAACAGAGAGGGGAACAAGCAAAAGCCACCAAGAAGGATAACTGGAAACAAATCGAAAACTATTACAATGAGTTAGCGACTTGGTGGAATAAGGATATTAAATACAGCGCCCCAAAACCATTGCCAAAGCCAAAAGCTACTACATCAACAAGACCGAGCGGATCAGCTGGCAGAGTTACCGGGGTTGTTACCGAAGGCGGCGTTCCGATACCGGGCGTTTCGGTTGTGATTAAAGGTACCAACAGAGGTGTGCAAACCGATTTTGACGGGGTGTATTCCATCAATGCACAACGAGGAGAAACTTTGGTGTTTTCCTATCTCGGGATGCATAATAAGGAAGTAGTCGTTAGGAATGCAAACAATTATAATGTTACGATGGAGGCTGCTTCAAGTAGTTTGGAGGAAGTTGTTGTGATGTCTTCGGCACCTACCAGTGATGGTACAAAAGCTGCTGATGCCCAGGAAGACGTTCAGGAAGTGCATAAAGGAGAAGCGGACTCAAATGACGAGATAGAAGAGCGCCCAGGGGTGCAATTAGTAGCAAGAGCACAAGGTATTCGGGTGACTTCGTCCGTTCAGACGGTGCAGGGCAGAACGATTGAAAGCAGATTGGACGGCTCTGTGATGACAGACACACTTGCATCCGGAAGGATAAGTAACAGGAATTTAAATTGGGCTGAAACCAAAACAAAAGCCTGGAATCCGGACAGAGTTTATTTAAAAGCAATGGACGCCGCTCCGAAGGAAAAACGATATGCGTTATATCTGGAACTGCGAAAAGAACAGTTGAACAACCCAAGCTTCTATTTTGATGTGGCCAATTATTTTTATAACGACGGTGAAAAACAAAAAGCCCTATTGATTTTGAGCAATATTGCCGATTTGAGCCTTGAGAACCATCAGTTGTATAAATCCCTGGTGTATCAGTTGCGTCAGTGGGAAGAATACGAAGACGCTTTGTTTGTCGCTCAAAAAGTTGCAAAATGGAGGGAGCACGAACCGCAAAGTTACAGGGATTTGGCTCTTACACTTGAAGATAATAAAAAATACCAGGAAGCCTTTGATGCGTTACTTAAAGCCTTAAATGTCAGCTATTATGAAGAAATGAGCGGTCAGTATGACGGAATTGAAGACATCATACTTATGGATATAAACCGTATGCTGTCGGAACACAAAGGAATTAATGATAACGAATTAGAGGATACGTTTAAAAGTAAGCTGCCGGTTGCCGTAAGAATCATCCTGAATTGGAACCAGATGGATACCGATATCGACCTGCATATAATCGAGCCCACCGGAGAAGAGTGTTATTACGGGAAAAGGACTACCGAAGCCGGTGCGCGATTCTCAAAAGATTTCACACAGGGTTATGGTCCGGAGCAATATCTTTTGCGTAATAAAGTGAAAGGGAAATTCATCATTAAAACAAACTTTTACGGTGAAAGAACTCTCACGCAGACAGGCCCGGCAACGGTAATGGTTGAAATTTACACCACGGGTAAAGACGGTAAAACCGAAAGAAAATTGCAGACCATTCAGTTAGGGAAGGTGAAACAAAATGAAAATTTAGCGGAAATCATTGTTGAGTAAAAATAAAAACCAGTCGAAAGACTGGTTTTTTTATGGAATCTAAATGCGGTTCAGTTTTTCAGCGGCCGCGATTAGGGTTTCATCGGTTTTGGCAAAACAAAAACGCAGCATATGTCTGTCAGTCGCATCATTGTAAAATACCGAAATAGGGATAGCCGCCACACCGTGTTGGGTGATTAATTCTTTAGCAAAATCCACATCGTTTTTTGTGCTGATGTTTTTATAATTCACTACCTGAAAGTAGGTTCCGTCACAAGGTAAAAGTTCAAAACGGCTGTCTTTTATAAGGTTTTGGAATAAATTTCTTTTCTCAAGATACATTTTCGACACTTCACTGAAATCCACTATATCCAAGTAAGCGGCAATGGCATGCTGTGAAAAACTGTTTACACTGAACACCAAAAACTGATGCACTTTTTTCATTTCTGCCATTAGTTTTTCCGGCGCAATCAGATACCCGACTTTCCAGCCTGTTACATGCAATGATTTCCCGAAAGACGAAGCCACAATGGTCCGTTCTACTAATTTCGGTCTTGTGTGAAACGAAATGTGCGGACGCAAAAACGAAATGTACTCATAGACTTCATCACCCAAAACTAATACCTGCGGATGTTTTTCCAGGATCTGCTCCAAAGCCTCAAAATCAGCAATGTTCCAAATCTTTCCGGTCGGATTGTGCGGGTTGTTGATCACAATCATTTTGGTATTAGACGTCATGGCCGCTTCAATCCTATTGAAATTCGGCGAATAATCCTCATTCAGTGAAATACGGACAGGAGTACCGCCGGCCACTAAAACCGAAGGTTCGTAACTGTCATAACTCGGGTCAAGAATGATCACTTCGTCTCCTTTCCCGATAAAAGTATTGATAGCCGTGAAAATCCCTTGTGTCGCACCGGCCGTAATCAGCATTTCCGTGGCAATGTTTACCTTGCGATAATACTGTTCCAAAGTAAGCCTGGCAATTCGCTCCATTAAAGCTGGCAAACCGGCCATAGGGGTATACTGGTGAATATTTTCGCGTTGCAGGCCTTCACAAAGCTGCAACAAACGTTCGTCTACAGGGAAATTCGGAAAGCCCTGCGATAAGTTAATGGCGCCGTGCTCGTTAGCCAAATGTGACATTACGGAAAAAATACTGGCGGTTACGTTGGGTAATTTCGACATGACTGAATTTTAAAAACGTAAAAGTAGTTATTTTTTGGAGCCAAACTACAGGTGTTTTTTATGCGTCGGTTCCTGCTGTCCGCGCTACACGGTAGCTTGCTCCCATCAGGGCTGGGGAAAACAGTTGGGAATTTTTTAAAGGTTTGGTTTTATTTGTCTGATAATAAGAAAGTTGGATGAATTTTAATACAGAATATTTCGTAACTTTAGTAAGTAATTTTTTAAATACTGAAGTCATGAAAATGTTAGTCAATGTTATTCTGCCGATTGAGCCGTTTAACTCCTTGGTGCGAAGTGGTAAAGCAAGTGAAATCTTAGGTCGTATCATTGACGATATAAAGCCGGAGGTTATCTATTTCACGGAAATTGAAGGCAATCGCGGCGCCGTTATGATTGTAGATATCAAAGACGCTTCTTCTATTCCTTCCGTAGCCGAACCCTGGTTCCTCAACTTTGAAGGCGCCTGTGAATTCAAACCCGTCATGTCCCCGGATGATTTAATGCGTGCCGATATCGCCAAACTGGCGGCAAAATGGTACGATGTGCACGTGTTGTAAAAGCGATGCGAAACAGTTCTCCTAATAGCCTGAAAATTTTTATTGATCAGAATGTTGGGGCGTATTGTCATGCGCAATAGTGAGAAAAAGTAAAAAATAGTAATTATAAAAATACTTGATTATGAATGCAAACAAAGCACTGTGGGAAAAAGGCGATTTTACACAAGTAGCAGCCACCATGCGTGACAGCGGAAAGAAATTAATAGACCAGATAGGTGTTAACAAAGGGCAGGATGTTTTGGATTTAGGGTGTGGCGACGGGACTACTGCCATTCCGGCCGCCAAAGCAGGAGCCAATGTACTGGGAGTAGATATTGCTTCCAATCTGGTAGCGGCGGGAAACATAAGAGCGCAGGCGGAAGGGCTTTCCAACTGCAAATTTCAGGAAGGCGACGCTTGCGATTTGCAGGATCTTAAGGATAACAGTTTCGATCTTTCCCTAAGTATATTTGGTGCCATGTTCGCCCCTAAACCTTTCGATGTAGCCAAAGAAATGGTACGCGTGACAAGACCGGGAGGGAAAATAATCATGGGAAACTGGATACCGGGCGATCCAACGCTGGTAGCACAGGTTTTGAAAATCAGTTCGGTTTATACACCGCCACCACCCGAAGGATTCATCAGTCCGATGTTATGGGGCGTGGAGGACAATGTTATCGAACGCTTTGGTGCGGCTGGCATCCCAAAAGAAAACATCAGTTTCAGCCGTGAGACTTTTGTGTTTGAAGCACCATTTTCACCGGTGCAGTTTTTAGACCGGTTCAGAACCTATTACGGACCAACCATGAATGCTTACGAAGCCGCAGAGAAAGAAGGTAAAAGTGAGGCGTTACAAGGTGAATTGGAAGCCCTTTTTAAAGCTAAAAACGAAAGTACCGACGAAAACAGTATGTCCATTCCGGCCACCTTCCTGAAAGTAACCATTCAATGTTGATATTGGTGACTAAAAAAAAAATTTTACAGAAAAGTCACGGTTTTTGTGACTAAATATTTTTTTCACAAAAAAAGTCACAGCTTTTGTGACTGAAAAACTATTTTTTTAAAAAAGTCACAACAGCAATTTGAATCAAAAAACATAGAATTTTCCAAAGTAATGGTGTTGTTTTCTTACTTTTCTTAAAAATATTTTTAAGCACCTTATGCCTTGAAATCACTGAGGTTTCAGCCTTAAAATATTATTCAGATTAATTTGAAATAGCGAAAATTTGCGCTAACGGTTTGGAAATTAGAAAAATAAAAATAAATCTTTGCAACAGAGAATTAATAACCTATTAAAACGAAGAAAAATGTTTGTATTTAAATCATTACCTCAAAGCTTTGCATCAGTTGAAACTGGTGAGGCTCTTCTTCGTGGCTTATCGCAATCATAGTTAGATAAACAATATATGAAAAAGCCCGAAGACATCTAGTTTCGGGCTTTTTTTTATTCTAGACCCTTCAAAAATATTTCCCGAAACGATTTACTTCATTCCAAGCGAATGAAAACGTAGCCGTATGGTTTTTCCATTGGCTGTTTAAAAATTTATTTAAAAAAAATCATGGGAAATAAACTATCCGGGAAAGACCTGATCAAATTGGGCTTCCCTAAAAATAATGCCATAAATATAGCCTTAGGGCAAGTAAACCGATACCGAAAGAAGGAAAAGAAAGAAAGCATTTTAGCGGAAGCCAAAGAAGTACTGCTGCATCCTGAAAAATTCAAAGGACACGGTACCTGGGGCAAAGTCGCGGAAGGCTTGGTAAATCCGGTTCAGGTGAAATTCAACCAGTTGAAGAGTACCCGGGCCCCTTTTTCGATCTTCGGAGAAAATGAGATAGACGAGCAGGCGAAGTTTCAGTTGTATGACGCTTTGAAACTGCCGGTAGCGGTAAAAGGCGCTTTGATGCCCGATGCCCATTCCGGTTATGGTTTGCCGATCGGAGGTGTTTTGGCGACAGACAATGCCGTGATTCCGTATGGAGTCGGTGTAGATATCGGATGCAGAATGAGTTTGTCGATTTTCGATTTACCGGCTTCTTTTCTGAAAGGGAAAGACCATCAGTTGCAGGCGATTTTGAAGGACAATACGAAATTCGGCATGACCGAAACCCACAAAATCAAAGCCGATCACGAGGTGTTTTACAGAAGCGAGTTCAAAGACATTCCGATTGTAAAACAACTTTTGGACAAAGCGTATAAGCAATTGGGCTCTTCAGGAGGTGGGAATCATTTTGTGGAATTCGGTATAGTAAAACTGGACAATCCACTGCCGGAATGGAAACTGGAGCCAAAAGAATACCTGGCGGTTTTATCGCACAGCGGCTCCCGCGGATTGGGTGCTAACATTGCGAAACATTACACGTATCTGGCCACCAAACAGTGTCCGTTGCCTAAAAATGTGCAGCATTTGGCCTGGCTGGATCTGAATACACACGATGGTCAGGAATATTGGCTGGCGATGAATTTAGCAGGAGATTATGCCAAGGCCTGTCACGAAGATATTCACCGTCGTATCGCCAAAGCCTTAGGTAAACGCATTGTGGTAACGATTGAAAACCATCACAATTTTGCCTGGAAAGAAAGGGTCGACGGCAAAGAATGCATCGTGCACAGAAAAGGCGCAACGCCTGCAGGAGAAGGACAACTTGGGATCATTCCGGGTTCGATGACGGCTCCGGGATTTATCGTAATGGGGAAAGGCAATGCTGAAAGTCTGAATTCTGCTTCACATGGGGCAGGGCGTTTGTTCTCAAGGGCGAAATGCAAAGCTACCTTCACGCAAAGTCAGATCAATAAAGTGCTGACTGATCACGATGTGAAACTCATCGGCGGAAATATAGACGAAGCACCAATGGCCTACAAAGACATCAACAAAGTGATGAGCTTGCAGACGGAATTGGTTGAGGTATTGGGCACTTTTACGCCGAAAATTGTACGAATGGATAAATAGCATGTTATGAAACGATTTGAAGATGAAAATATAAGACTTTGGAAGTTTTTTGATGCAACAGCCGTTAAATGTCCAAACTGCGGTAAACAAGGAGTTGTAAAGCAAAAAGTGAGTTTGGAAAAATGCCCGAAATGTGGCGATGCAAATTGTCCGAACCGAAGGGTTTTTGAATGCAGCCATTGTTTTCACAGCATAACGGAAAGCAAGACACTGTATGAAGTGTATGCCAAAGTGTATTGTTCGGGCTGTTTTGAAAAGTATGAAGTAACGGCTGAAAAAACGTCTAAAGAAGTAGAAACGTTAAAAGTTCGTTGCCCTCATTGTAAGCATCAGGAAACGGTTAAGCCTAAACTGAAAGCCGTTGAAGCCGAATTTAAACTAAATGCAAAAATGGCCGCTGAGCCTTATTTTGATTTGGAATTATGGTACCAGCAGGAGTTTAAAGGTAATCTTTTCTGGGCCTTGAATAGAGAGCATATGGACTATCTGGAACGCTATATCGCTGCAGATTTAAGAGAACGAAATGCAAAAGGTAACGGTGGTCTGACACTGGTTGCCCGATTGCCAAAGTTTGTCAAAGAAGCAAAAAACAGAGACAGGCTTTTAAAGATTATAGAAAAATGGAAAAGATAATTCAAATAACCTCTGGAAGAGGGCCTGCGGAATGTACTTGGGTTGTGGCTCAGGTGCTGAAGAAAGTTTTGCAGGAAGCCGCGGCTTTTAATCTGAAAGCAACGGTTTTGCAACACGAAGCAGGTTCGGAAAACGGCACCGTGGAATCAGCCATTGTCTTATTGGAAGGAAAGGGAGCGAACGATTTTGCAGCATCCTGGACCGGAACGATTCAATGGATCGGGAAGAGTACGTTTCGGAAATTCCACAAACGCAAAAACTGGTTCATCGGGATTTTTGAAATCGAAAGATCGAAAGAAATGATTTTTTCGGATAAAGAAATCCAATATCAGGCAATGCGAAGTTCCGGTGCGGGTGGTCAAAATGTGAACAAAGTGAGTTCGGCCATACGCGCTACACATCTGCCAACAGGTTTGAGTGTGGTGAGCATGGATTCGCGTTCCCAGCATCAGAATAAAAAACTGGCCACCGAACGTTTGTTGCTGAAGTTACAGGAAGCATCGCTTTCGAACATCAAAGAGCAGTTCCAATCGCAATGGATGAACCAAATGCAGATTGAGCGTGGCAATCCGGTAAGAACTTTCGAAGGGTCCGATTTTAAGAAACCCAAAAAAGAGAAAAACAACAAAGCTGAACGACAGCAATTAAAAAGTGAATTGAGAAATGAACACATTAGATAAATATCTGGTACAAGCCTTGGATAATTATCCTTACTGGCTTGAAGGGACATTGGAATCACTGGGCTACGCATTGGCTTATGATGATAAAAATGTTATGGCCTTATGGCTTTACGGTCGTTTTTATGCCGAACAATTGAAAGATTATGAATCGGCAAAAGACTATTTTCAACAGGCAATCGGGATCGATATTCATGCTTTGGAAGTATACGCGCATTACATCCATACTTTAATTTTGAATGAAGATATAGCCGAAGCGGAAAAATTAATCGATTTCGCCTTGACCATCAAAGGCATCAACAAAGCGGAAATCTTGTTGAAGAGAGCCTTGTTGCTGGAAAGTCAACGAAAGTTCAAAGAAGCGTTGGACGTTATCAAGGAAGTAAAATTGACAGCCTTTACCAACGACACATCTTACGAAGCCGAAAATGCCGAAAAGCGTTTGAAGGATAAAGTGGATTTGTTGAAAGAAAAGAAGAAGGATAAGAGTAAAAAGGACAAGAAAGAAAAGACCGGAAAAGGTAAAAAGAAGAAGAAAGAATAATTTCTTTAAAGAAAAAGAGTGGTTTTTTGCCACTCTTTTTAATTTAAATAACGTTGCGTATAAACAAAATTTACCATGAAAGAGTAAAGCAGTTTTGCTTATAAATTGCTTGAATTCAGTGTGTTTTTTAAAATAATAACAGCATCATAAATATCGGAAAGCTTGGATATTTCGTAATAATCTTTGTCTTTCGCTTCTTTTCCATACCCCACCAATCTTATTTTTCGTTTCGCATCCGGTAAGACCGATAAAGTTGCTTTGCCAAGGTATTTGTTCGAATACGATTCATTGTTTGCCAGGAAATTATTCCAGGAGTCTTGATTTAAACTTAAGAATTCTGTTTTCAAAAGTTTGTCATCGTAAAGGGCATCGTTGTTTATAAACCGGTTTTCTATGTAGGAATACTGTCCGTCAGCGCTCATAAGGCCGAGGGAAAAGTATTGATTTGGCATTTTCTCTTCAATCTTTTTGCCCATTAAGCCAATTTCATTATCAATGATATCTTTTTTGGAGATATGGGCATTATGTGCCAGTACAATGATTTTGTTTTTTGGATCGGTTGTGTGATAAAGTACGCGGTTGGCCATTAGTTCGTCCCTGGAAATAAATACGCCTTCGCTCCATTTTTTATAGGGTAAATAACCGGATTCCAATTCGTTTAGCAATTCATTTATGCTTTCATTGGAAATTTTAGATGTCTGTATATTTGTTTTGATCTTGGTTATCAGGTCATAGGTTTGGGCATAGAATTTCATTTCACCGGCTTGTGATTTGTCTTCTGTTTTATTGTACTTAGAACAATAGTCACTGTACGATAAGGTCTGGCAATCTGATAGTTCCTGAATCATGTTTTGCAGTGCTGTGTTTGTTTGGAATTCTTTGGTGCTTTCTTTGAGCATTTCAACAGCAATCAGCCGGCTGTCATCGCAACCTTTTAAAGTGATTTTGTTTTTATGAGTAGCATTGTATTGCTTTATCCAAAGCAGAAAATCCTTCATTTCTTTGGTTTGATAGATTGAAAACAAGTGTTTCCTCATAAGAGAGTCAATGTTTGCGGTTTTCTGTAAATCCTTATTCAACTGTAACATGTTATCGCTTGGATTTTCAAGAATGATCATATTGAATCCTTTTTTAAGAATCAGCGACTTTGACAGGTTATGTCTCAAGACCTGAAATTCTTTCGTACCATGTGTGTCTTCACCGATTGCCACGATTCTTTTTTTACCGATATCTTTTAGGATGTCTTTCGTTTCGATATGCTGCGCAGATACTGTCAATTTACATATGAAGAAGCAAATTGTCAAGAGTGTTTTTTTCATAATCGTTTGTATTTTTAATTATGAACCAAAGCTAAATCTTACAAAAAATAAAGAATTGTAAAAAAAAGACATTAACATTTGTTAACACCTTGGGCGTTTACAATGATGTGGAAGTGGGTTTAAAATACTTAAAAAGTGCTCAATTACCTGATCAGTACTTGAAATAGATGTCATTTTGGAAGATAATGCTGATTTCTTTGAAGAAGTCTTTAGGTAACAAATAGCTCATTTTTTTGAATTCATTGTTGAAAGCTGCCTGGTCATAGTAACCGCTGTCCATTGCAATGTCTTTGAGTTTGTCCTTTTCGTTAGCCTTGATTTTTTCAATGGCATTTCTAAACTGGATGATTCTTTTGAATTTTACAGGAGTAACGCCGCAATTTGAATGGAAAGCCCTATTGTACGTCTTTAGACTCAAAGGGACATGAGCCAAAATGTCTGTTATTTTAGGATTTTCGGAATTGTAATGGGAGATGCTTGAAATGATATGCTGAAGGTGGTTTTTTTCAGATAATTTTCGGATCAGATAGGATTCGATCAGACTGATTTTTTTCTCGGTTTCTTCTTCAAAGAAGAATGGGTTGTCACTGTAAAAATCTTCAAAATCCTTTAAAACCAAAACAGGCGTTTCCGATTTTCCTGAAAAATCCGTCGTGAATTGTGCTAATCCGAATGGTTTGAAAACAATACAGAATTCTTCAATTTCATTTTTTGGATTTATGTAAATAGGGAAAACATTTTTTTTAGCGACAATAACTTTTGAGGTGGCATCCTTATGATTTTCGAGATCAACACCATATTTTGATAAAGTGACTTCGGTTTTTTTTATAAAAGCTAAAGGATTGTTGTAATGAGGGTAAGCAAAATAGAATTTACTGATACTCCCAACATAGTAGTAATCGATATATTTTTTCAGACTTGTTTCTTTCGGCTGATGAAAATCAAAGTTCATGCAAGTGATTTTAAAACGTTTTTAGTTTTTTAAGAGTTGCCTTTGTATGAAGTCTGTAAAGTAAGTTAAAAAAAAGGAAGTCTGTTTAAAAAGACTACCTTTTATAGTGTAAAGATATGAATAGCGATTTTTTAATCCTCTAATAAAACTTCCAAATCTTAATTGCCGCTTCACTGATTTTGGTTTCGTGACTAAAAAAAACGTTTTAGAAAAAGTCACGTTTTCTGTGACTAAATTTTATTTTTTTCGAAAAAGGCACAATAGTTGTAACTATTTGTAAGAAAAATCAAAAAAGTCACAAATGGAAAAGCGGCCTGAATTTAAAAACATATTAGGATTAACACAGGAAGAAATGGCGATGCTGTTGCGTATTCCTATTAGCCAGTGGAAAATGTTTAAATCCGGAAAGCGTGGTATTCCCCTTGACGCTTTGAAGCAATTGACTTTTTTGTTGCAGGGCGCTCAGGAGCGAAAACAAACTTCAAAAGAAGTGTTGCAGGTTTTAAACGCAGAAGAGCAAAAAGCAAAAGAAAAACTAAAGCTGGATTATCTGAACATACAAATTAAACAATACCGTGTGAAAAAAGAACTGGAAAGGGTTGAGAATCATCGTATGGAAAGTATAGCCGCCCTCGAGTTAGTTTCATTTCTGGAAAAACAGCAAGAGATATCCGTTCAGGCGGGATTGTTGCTGATTATTAAAGACCGTGCCCTAAAGACATTGCATAAGCATAGTTTGCACAAACTGGAGCAATTGCAACTCCAAAAAGAAAATTATGAGCGGTTAGCCAGTAGAATAGAGGCGAGATTGAAGTAATTATGATAAGTACGGTTTCGGTTTTTGTTAAAGATACTTCTTAGTCTTTAGAAATTCAACCCAAGTTTTATAGCCTAAATCGTTCAGATGAAGCCCGTCGGCATCCGCATATTTAGCATTTAATTTTCCCTGTTTGTCTTTAAAGAGTGCATACAGATTGATATAATCGATGCCTTGTTTTTTCGCTAATTGAAAGAGTTGTTTGTTCACAGCTATGACAATATGATTTTTATTGTAGGCAGCCGGGAAGTCATTTTTTGTATTATCGTTTGTGGGTAAAATGCTGCTGAGGTAAATTTTCGTTTTAGGAGAATTTGCTTTTACTCTTTCTATGATAGTGGAAATGTTTTTGATAATGATTTCTTCAGGTATGTTTTGAGAAATATCGTTGATTCCGATTTTGATAAAGAGTTTACCGGGTTCGAGTTTTATTACATCATCCAAACGGTTTAGAATTCCAAAAGTGTTATCTCCGGCAATCCCACGATTAACTACGGTGTTGTTGTTCAACAGTTTTTTCCAATCCCCGAATTCAGTAATGCTATTGCCTAAAAAAATGATTTTTCCTTTTGTAACAGGTTCCGATTTAAAAAGTTCCAGTCGGTTTTGATGATGTTTTTTTGCGTATTGAATCGTGTCGAATTTTACACTCTGTCCAACTGCTGTAACGGTGGTCAGAAGAAGGAATAAAAAGGCACCTAGTTTTTTCATCAGACTTGAAATTATTTGATCAGAATTGGATAGTATAAAAACACCTGACAAAATAAGCTTCTGTCAGGTGTATAGGTTTTAATCTTCAAGTAAAACATTTAAAATCGTAATCGCTGCTTCACTGATCTTGGTTCCCGGTCCGAATACCGCAACCGCTCCGGCATCAAACAAATACTGATAATCCTGCGCCGGGATTACACCGCCCACAATTACCATGATGTCTTCACGGCCGTATTTTTTCAGTTCTTCAATTACTTGTGGCACCAAAGTTTTGTGTCCTGCTGCAAGGGAAGAAACCCCCAAAATATGCACGTCGTTTTCCACGGCTTGTTTGGCAGCTTCGGCAGGCGTTTGGAATAGTGGCCCGATGTCTACGTCGAAACCTACGTCGGCATAACCGGTGGCTACTACTTTAGCGCCTCGGTCGTGTCCGTCCTGACCCATTTTGGCAATCATGATACGCGGGCGACGGCCTTCTTTCTTGGCGAAGGCGTCGGCTAACTGTTTTGCTTTTTCAAAACTTTCGTCGTTTTTGATCTCTTTGCTGTACACGCCGCTAAACGATTTGATTTGTGCTTTATAACGTCCGAAAACAGTTTCCAGTGCATCGCTGATTTCCCCTAAAGTGGCTCTGTTGCGCGCTGCATCTACTGCTAATTCTAATAAGTTACCCGGTTCGCCTTTGGCACAAGCGGTTAGTTTTGCTAAACATTCCTGTACTTTGGCATTGTCACGGGTCGCTTTGATATGGTCTAAACGCTCGATTTGTTGTTTACGAACGGTTTGGTTGTCTACTTCTAAAATGTGTAACGGATCTTCTTTCTCCAAACGGTATTTGTTTACCCCTACAATAATATCCTGTCCGCTGTCGATACGCGCCTGTTTTCTCGCCGCCGCTTCTTCGATACGAAGTTTCGGTATTCCGGCTTCGATGGCTTTGGTCATTCCGCCCAATTCTTCCACTTCTTCAATTAAAGCCCAGGCTTTATCGGCGATTTCTTTGGTCAAAGACTCTACGTAATAACTTCCCGCCCAAGGATCTACGGTTTTACAGATTTTGGTTTCTTCCTGTAAAAAGATTTGGGTGTTTCGGGCGATACGGGCTGAGAAGTCCGTTGGTAAGGCAATCGCTTCGTCAAGTGCATTGGTGTGTAACGACTGGGTTCCTCCAAATGCTGCCGCCGCTGCTTCAATAGCGGTTCTGGCTACATTGTTGAAAGGATCCTGTTCTGTCAAACTCCATCCGGATGTCTGGCAGTGCGTACGAAGTGCTAATGATTTATCGTCTTTCGGATTGAATTGAGTTAAAAGTTTGGCCCACAGCATACGTCCGGCTCTCATTTTGGCAATCTCCATAAAATGGTTCATACCGATGGCCCAGAAGAAGGATAAACGTGGGGCAAAAGTATCAATGTCCATTCCTGCCGCTAATCCTGTTCGGATGTATTCCAAACCATCGGCCAGGGTATAGGCCAACTCAATATCTGCGGTAGCTCCGGCTTCCTGCATGTGGTAGCCCGAAATGGAAATCGAGTTGAACTTCGGCATGTTGTTACTGGTATATTCGAAAATATCCGCAATGATTTTCATCGAAGGTGTAGGCGGGTAGATGTAGGTGTTACGTACCATGAACTCTTTCAAAATATCATTCTGAATGGTTCCGGATAATAATTTAGCATCGACTCCCTGTTCTTCGGCTGCTACGATATAGAAGGCCATAATGGGTAATACTGCACCGTTCATGGTCATCGAAACCGACATTTCGCCTAACGGAATCTGGTCGAACAAAATTTTCATATCTTCCACCGAATCGATGGCAACTCCTGCTTTTCCAACATCTCCGACAACACGTTCGTGATCCGAATCGTAACCTCGGTGCGTGGCTAAGTCGAAAGCTACGGATAATCCTTTTTGTCCGGCCGCTAAGTTTCTGCGGTAAAACGCGTTACTTTCTTCGGCAGTGGAAAATCCTGCGTACTGGCGAACGGTCCAAGGTCTGCGAACATACATGGTGGCGTACGGTCCGCGTAGGTTCGGTGCAAATCCGGCTGCGAAGTCCAAATGTTCCAGATTGGCTAAATCTGCTTCGGAATAAGTGGATTTTACTTCAATACCTTCGGCAGTTGTAAAGCTGTGGTCTTGCGACTTTTCACTTTTCCCTTCTGCCTTTTTTAATGTTATATGTTGAATGTCTTTTCTCATTTCAATGGCAATTACTTATTGCTTTTCAGTTTCCAATCGTTCCTGTTCCATTTTCTCTGCCAATCTCTTTTCGATAATTGGTGTAATCAACGTTTTACGCGGATTGGTTTTTACAAACGGGTACAGTTCCAAATCGTGGCTCATGCGGTCTTCCTTGTTAGGGTATTTGTTGGTGCCCAAAAGGATTTCCTTGCCGTTGTCGAAAAGTTCCTGTTCTTTATCGGCGCTTTCTTTGATTTTACGCTGAATGGTTCCTTCGATCAATTGTGTGATGAAACCGCCGTTTGCTTCAATGTCTTTAAATAAGGCTAAAGCTTTTTCGGCTAATTGTTCGGTCAATGTTTCGATATAGTAAGCACCATCGGAAGGATTGTTCACGATGTCGAAATAACTTTCATGTTTTAGAACCAACAATTGGTTTCTGGAAATTCGATCCCCAAACTCGTTGTCTTTGTGGTAGATAGCGTCATAGGCTAAATTCGCTACCGCATCGGCTCCGCCTAAAATCGCACTCATGCATTCCGTAGTGGTACGCAGCATGTTTACGTTATAATCGTATAGTGTTTTGTTGCGTTTGGTAGGTGTGGCAACGATATGACAATCAAAAGTGTGGTTGTATTCTTTTGCTAAAGTGTTGAACAGCAAACGTAAAGCGCGAAGCTTGGCAATTTCAAAGAAGTAATTCGTTCCGACCGCAACTTTAATGGTGATTGGTTTGTTGATAGCACTAATTCTGTTGAAATATTCGTTCGCATGGGCCAAAGTGTAGGCCAATTGCTGTACGATATTCGCTCCGGCATTCTGATACAATGCGCTGTTTAAGCTAAGGAAACTGATGTTTTTACAAGTGTTTGACAAATCGTTCAAAACTGTAAAATCAGCATCGACATTTACGAAAAGGTTTCCGTCTTCCGCCAATTGCCCGATAGGATCGACTTCAACATAAATCGTTCGGTTAGTAGCAAGGCTGTCAATTTTTTTGATGAAATCGATGTTCAGAAAATTGAAATACAGGTAAACGGTTACCGCTGACGGAACATTGGATAACAGTTTTTCAATATCAACCTGATCGTTTTCCAAAGTGAAACGGATGCTTTCCGCACCACGGCTCAAGGTTTCGTTAGCACGGGCTATCGATTTGTTCAAATCGTGTACAAAAATGTTCTGCACAATTCTGAAACTTTCCGCAGCAGAAGGAATGGCTAAAGGTTTTTCGGTTTCGTCATTGTGATAAAACGGTTTTACCTTAATGCCTTCCGGGCTTTCCCAAACCAGCGTTTCGTTGTAATCGGCTCCTTTAAGCTCGTATTGAATCTGTTGTTTCCACTGTTTGGAAGAAACACCTTCAAATTCTGGAAATAGCGTATCGCTCATGGTGTTATTATAAGTTATTCGGCGCCTTCATCGGGGTTTTCGCCCTCAAATTCTATAATGTAAATATCTTCGTTCTCGCGTTTCATGTAGTATTTCTCACGCGCGTATTTTTCGATCTGACCAGGGTTTTTCAGTTTTTTGATGTTTTCGTTATCTTTTCTGATTTCCTCCTGATAGTATTTTTTATTATCTTCCAACTCGTTAATTTCCTTGTTTAGAACGCGGTGTTCCAAATAAGAGTAGTTGTCAAGAAACAGCAGCCATATCGAGAAAAAAAGCAACACCAATACATAACGGTTTCCGAAAATTTTCAGAAACGGGTATTGGGCTACTAAAATCTCAAAGGCTTTCTTCATGTTGTAAAACTACTGAAAATTAAGCAATTCGTTGGTTAATTACCGCACGAACCACATCGATGGCCACGGTATTGTATTTGTCGTTTGGAATGATGATGTCTGCAAAGGCTTTGGTAGGCTCGATAAATTGCTCGTGCATCGGTTTTAAAGTCGATTGGTAACGGGTTAAAACTTCTTCCATGTCACGTCCTCTTTCAGCGATGTCACGCTTTAAACGACGGATTAAACGTTCGTCGGAATCCGCATGTACGAAAATTTTAATGTCGAATAACTCTCGTAATTCCGGATTGGTTAAAATCAAGATCCCTTCAACAATCATCACTTTTCTTGGTAAAGTATGAATGGTGTCTCCGGTTCTGTTGTGCTGAACAAAAGAATATAACGGCTGATCGATGGCTTTTCCGGCTTTTAAATCTTTTAAGTGCTGGGTCAAAAGCTCGAAGTCAATGGCTCTTGGATGATCAAAATTGATTTTTGAACGCTCTTCATAGCTCAAATCGTTCGTTTCTTTATAATAATGATCCTGTGAAATGATGCCTACTTCTGTTTCCGGCAACTCATTCATGATTTGATGAACTACGGTTGTTTTTCCACTTCCGGTTCCGCCGGCGATTCCAATAATCAGCATAAAATGTTGTGTTAATTTGTCTTGGCAAAAATAGGAATTTATCAATTCAAAAGTCGAATTCTAAGCGGAATAAAAACAAAAAATCCCTGCTGGTTTTCAGAAGGGATTTGCGTTGGATTTTATGTTCAGTTATACCTTACAACAACCGTCCAGTTTTTCATAAGCTTCCGGATTGGCTTTTACTTCGTCGGCATCATAGCCTAAATTGCTGATAGCGGTTTTGATGTTGTTCAAAGTGGTTTTTTTAGCATTGTATATAACTTCAATAGTCATTTTTTCTGTGTCCAAAGTTACCATTTGTACGCCTTTCTCGCGAAGGAGTCTCTGGTTGAACAATTGCCCGCAGGTTTCGCATTCTTTACAGTGATCGCAGGTAATGGTGGTTTTAATTATGGCCTTTTGTGTTCTCTTCGGTTGTTGGGCGAAGGTTGTGTTTATGCTGAACAGTAACACGATGATTACAGACAGGTGTTTTAAAGTGGTCTTCATTTTGTTGGAATTAAGGGGTAAAGGTAAGAAAGATTGCAGTTTGCTGTTTTAGTTGCTGTTAAGTTTTTCCAGGAGCCCTTCTTTTTTTAATTCTTTCAAGAAGCTTTCCGGAGTTTTTGCTTTGTCTTCCGAAGCGTATTCCGGTTCTTTTCCGGTTGTTTTTAAACAGATTTTTTCTTTGCAGCTGAATTTCACCAATGCCGATTGAAAGGGTTTGTGCTTTTCGGTTTTATAAACATAATCGGGTTGTGATGCAATAGTATCAAAGTCACTTGCCATTTTATATTCTTTTTGAATCACGGTAGTATTGAATTTCAATAGGACTTTGTCTTTTTCAATGGTATATTTTCCGCTATAAAAGGTGTCGGCTTCCAGACAGTAATCGACCGCAATAAAGTTTTCGTTATCCATAAATAAATAATTACTGGCGCAACAGTCGCATTCTCCGTACGATTCGCATTTTTCTGAATCAAATTCCGGAGCCAAAAAGAAAAGTTTATTGGATAAGGAAAAGTTTTCGAAGGTTTCACTTTTTTTTGTCTCTGTGGCTGTTTCCTTTTTTGAGATTTCCTCTTTTTGGGATTGATTGCAACTCGCTGAAAGGAACAGAATTGTGAATAGGATTGTGTTTATGAGTTGTTTTTTGGAGGTCATAATTTGGGTTTGTTGGTACATCCTAATGATTTGAGTTGGTGTCTTGTAAAGTTTTTAAATTCCTGTGGAATCTAAAAATAAATTTCAGGATTACTGCGTGATCCTGTTTATGGTATGATGCTAAATAAATCCTTTAAAGTTTCTGCGAAATCTCTTTTTTTGTTTCTATGCAGGATTACTGCGTGATCCTGTTTGGAGGATGTTGCAAACAAATCCTTTTAAGATTGCTGCGCAATCTTTGGTCTTTTTTGTTTTCAATAAAATTTCAAGCGAGCTTGAATTTTCCTGAAAACAAAAAATCCCTTCAGCAAAGCTGAAAGGATTTATTTGTCGGGGTGGCAGGATTCGAACCTGCGACCTCCTGGTCCCAAACCAGGCGCGATAACCGGGCTACGCTACACCCCGTGTAAATGTGGGTGCAAATATAGGATTAAAATTTTATTTCCAAAAAATTTTTCGGAATAAATCTGATTTATTTTTCAATAGTTAAATCTGATATCTTTTTTGAGGAACTTTTTTAATTTAAACTTACATTTGTGAGCTTCAAAATTTAATAACAACATACGAATTATGTCTGATACAATAGAAAAAGTAAAATGCCTTATTATAGGTTCAGGGCCAGCAGGTTATACCGCGGCGATATATGCAGCCAGAGCAAACATGTTCCCCGTTTTATATCAGGGGACTCAGCCTGGTGGGCAACTTACAACAACTAACGAGGTGGAAAACTTCCCGGGATATCCGGAAGGCATCACCGGACCGGAAATGATGGTGGAACTGCAAAAACAGGCTGAACGTTTCGGAACTGACGTTCGTGACGGTTGGGTAACGAAAGTTGATTTTTCAGGCCCGATCCATAAAGTTTGGGTTAATGATACGAAAGAGATTCATTGCGACACCGTGATTATTTCTACGGGTGCTTCGGCGAAATATTTAGGATTGCCTTCCGAGCAGCATTATCTGCAAATGGGTGGTGGTGTTTCAGCTTGTGCGGTTTGCGACGGATTCTTCTACAGAAACCAGGAAGTAATTATCGTTGGAGCAGGAGACAGTGCTTGTGAAGAAGCACATTACTTATCCAAATTATGTAAAAAAGTAACCATGTTGGTGCGTAGCGAAGTGTTCAGGGCTTCAAAAATCATGGAGCAACGCGTTCGTAATACCGAAAACATCGAAATCCTGTTACATACCGAAACGGAAGAAGTTTTAGGAGACGGAAACGTGGTAACCGGGGTTCGTGTGAAAAACAATACTACCGGAGAAGTGAAAGAAATTCCGGCTACAGGTTTCTTCGTGGCAATCGGTCACAAACCGAATACGGATATCTTCAAAGAGTATCTGAAATTAGACGAAACCGGTTATATCATCAATGAGCCGGGAACTGCTAAAACAAGTGTGGAAGGTGTATTTGTAGGTGGTGATGCTGCCGATCATGTATACCGTCAGGCGGTTACGGCTGCAGGAACAGGCTGTATGGCGGCTTTGGATGCAGAACGTTATTTAGCAGCTAAAGAGCACCATGTAGCAGCAAGTACACATTAAGAAAATGTATAGAAATAAAAAATCCCAACTTATCGGTTGGGATTTTTTTTATGCTGTACTTTTCGGATTATTGCAATTGTTTTTTATACAAAGTCGCATTATCGGAAAACTTAATCATGTTTATTTTAGGTTCGCCAAACAATTGGATTTCAGATTTTCCTGCTGCTGTAATGCTGATGTTTTTAGTAGCGTTTACACTTACATTAGAATACGATTCCGCTACTAATTCCATATCGGCTGCGGTCAGTTTTTTGGCCGTCAGGTTAGAATTGTTGTCTAATCGGATTTTTGCCGTAGCCGCATCACCTTCAATAGTGGCTGAAGTTTTTTGGTACAAATCGATTTTTAGGTTTTGGCTGGTTACCAAAGTTTTAATTTCTGCATTTTTGCTCAGCTCTAAAGTAACCGATTGTGATTTGGCATTCAGTTCGGCTTTGGTTTTATCGTTCATGATTAATGTAAAATGATTCACTTTTACATTAAGGTAAGATTTTGAATAGTCGTAATTTTTTACGGTGATGTTCTCACCCTGTAAATCAGCTAACGAATTCAATTGGGCCTCGCCGCGAACGGTAATCAGTTTTAAGTTGTCGGTATACGTTACACGGACACTGAATTTCTTGGCTCCTGAAACGTCTTTTGTAGCGCTCAAACGAAGGGAATTTCCGTTCATTTCATACTTCAGGACATCGTGCAGGTTGTCATCGGCCTCAATCTCAAGGCTTTGCTTGTCACCTTTAATGATGAAGATTTCCAGATTGTCTTCGATTTCCAGGTTCTCAAAAGGCTCAACTTCTTTTTGGGTAACCGTCACGATTTTGGAACCTTTTATTTTTTCCTTTTTCTGAGCAAAGGAAACCGCTGAAATGGCTAAGACGAATAGTAGGAAGTACAGTTTTTTCATTTGGGCTACATTCTTTTGTTTTCACAAATATAAAAAAAAACACCAGCCAAAGCCGATGTTTTATTTTTTAGTCTTTAAAAAGATTTTCAGGGTTATATTCCTTTGGTGAATTCATAATCCTTGCCTCTTACTCTCATTGAAAAACCGTTTTTCATTTCGTTATACTGGACAATAATGCCAAGTCGTTCGAAAACAAATTTATCTTTCCCTTTGTTTTCCAGTGAAAGGGTTGGTTGACCTTCGGCATTGAAAACCAGTTCGCCGTCTTCCTGTGAAACGGTTACCTTGATTGGGATTTGTTTGCTGGTGAATTCACCCACATAAGCCGTAAGGTCCGGAGATTTTGTTATGCCGTTTTTAGCGTCGGTCCAGATGTTATTTTCCTCATTATAGTCTGGATAATTTTTGTCCGGATCGATGATGATGCTTTCCAGTTCTTCTGTTGAATTGTGCTTGAACGTCCATTCAATGTTGCGTTGCCAGATTTCAACCGGTAATTTTAGCCTTGAAACTGCGCCGCTTTTGGTCTTGAATTCCAATACTACCGGCATCGGCATTTTCTCCAGATTTGTAATAGTGATAACGCTGCCGTTTTTCGGATCGTTTTTAGTGTACTTTACTTTTGTGATGGCTTGGTCTAATTTCCAGTTGTTTAAGAACCAGCTTCTCCAAAACCAGTTAAGGTCTTCGCCGGAGGCGTTTTCCATGGTTCTGAAGAAATCATCCGGAGTAGGATGCTTGAATGCCCAACGTTCCACATAGGTTCTGAAAGCAAAATCAAATCGCTCTTTTCCAAGGATTTCGTTGCGGAGCATGTTAAGCCCTTCGCCCGGTTTTTCGTAAGCAAGGATGCCTAAGTTGACTTCTTTTAAATTGTCAGCCGGACTGATAATAGCTTCAATTTCAGGATTTGTAAACACTTGCGCTTCTTTGTGCATGTTGTGTTTTCGGTGTTTGTATTCCCCATTGTTGAAATCCTCTGAGCTTAATCCGTTGATGAACGTGTTGAAACCTTCGTCCATCCAGGCAAAAAGACGTTCGTTTGAGCCTACGATCATTGGGAACCAGCAGTGTCCGAATTCGTGATCGGTTACGCCCCACAAGTCATCACCGGCGGCTTTGGAGGAGCAAAATACTATTCCCGGGTATTCCATTCCGCCTACGTTACTGGCTACGTTTGTTGCTGCAGGATACGGGTATTCAAACCATCTTTTGGAATAGTTTTCGATGCTGGCTTTGGTATATTCCGTAGCACGGCCCCACGCTTCATTGCCGTTGCTTTCAGCAGGATAGGCGCCAATGGCTAAAGATTTTTTTCCGCTTGGAAGATTGATTCTGGCCGCATCGATGATAAAAGCTGCCGAGGAAGCCCATGACACATCACGCGAATTGGTCATTTTGAACTTCCAGGTTAATGTGGTTTTTCCTGCCAGTCTTGAAGCCGGATTTTTTACTTCTTCCTCAGAACGGATGATGACCGTTTTATCACTTTGTTTAGCCGCTTCCCATCGTTTTAACTGTTCTGCGGTGTATACTTCTTTAGGATTTGTCAATTCACCGGAACTCACTACGATATGGTTGGCTGGCGCGGTAATGGCAACATCGAAATCGCCATATTCCAGATAAAACTCTCCGGCGCCTAAGTAAGGGTGTGTGTCCCAGCCGCGGCTGTCGTCATACACGCACATTCTCGGATACCATTGGGCTACTGCAAATATTTTTCCGTTTTTAGTTTCCAGGATACCCATTCTGTCGGAACCGAAAACAGGCGAAGTGAAGGAGAAATTGATCTTTAGTCTTACGCTTCCGCCATTGGCTTTCACGGCTTCAGGAAGTACAACCTGCATCCGGGTATCGGCGATGGTGTATTTCAGTTCTTTTTCAATGGTTTTTCCGTTAACGGTTGAAAGTAAACTCACGGATTTTATTTTATGACCTCCGTCAAAAATTTCGCCGCGGGCACCATTTCTGCTGCCTTTTACCGGTATTACGGCATTACCTCTTGAATCTTTTTGAAAAAGGTTTTGATCAAGATGCATCCATAAAAACGCCAGTTTATCCGGGCTGTTGTTGGTGTAGGTAAGGATTTCAGAGCCGGTGATTTCGCTGGTTTGTTCGTTTAACGTTGCCGTCAGGGAATAATCTGCTTTGTTTTGCCAGTATTTTGGCCCGGGCTGACCGCTTGCTGATCGTGTCTCGCTGGCATTTTTCGCGTAGAAATTATTGCCAAAAGCTTCATTGTAATTGTAGTTGGACGTTTTGGTTTCCTGTGCGTGTAGTGTCACTGCTCCAAAGAACAAAGCAGCAATAGTGCACATTTTTAAATGAATTTTTTTCATGACTCGGTTGATTGATTGATTAAGTTTTTTGATTGTTACTATAAGTAAATTCTTAATTATATAAAATTGGCCAGAAAAAAAGAGGCACATTTAAGCCTCTTAAGCATTTTTACATTTTGAGCTAGTCTTTTTTGACAGTGCCTCCGGAACTTGCTTTTTTGTTCAGCGTTTTCGGTTCGCTTACGTAAGTAACTGAACTTCCGCTTGAAGCTTCCGCTGTAAGTGTTTCAGTGGCGTTCAGTTCGATGCTGCTGCCGCTGGAGGAATCTGCAAAGGCATTGCTAACGTTTAAACTTTTGGCGTCTATGGCGCTTCCGCTGGAGGATTTTGTTTCCAGTTTGTCTGCTTTACCGCTTACTTTAAGTTCGCTTCCGCTGCTGCTTTGGCAACTTAGGGCCGCTACGTTTACTTTTAAGTCGATTTCACTTCCGCTGCTTGAGGAAACATCCATAGAAGTACCTTCAAAAGTGCTTTTGCTTACCACAGAAGCGCCGCTTGAACTTTCCAATGAGTTTAGTTTCGGCAACTGAACGTATACTTTTCGGGCTTCGGCATTTCGGATGTTTACATCGGAATACACTTTTAATTCTCCTTCGGAAATTTCTGTTTTGATGTGTTCCTGTAAATTGGCATCGGCCTCTACTTTGATTTCGTGGTCAGCGCCCTGAACTAAGATAACGTCTAATCCGTTGCTGGCCACTACCGAAGTAAAATCGGAGGAAACAGTTCTGGTTTTGGTAACGACATTGCCGTCGCCGTCTACTTTTTTAAACCCGCTCACATTCATGTTGCAGGATGTGGAAAGTATTGCCACTACTGCTGTAATGAACACTTTTGTAATATTGATGACTAATTTTATCATAGCGGTTGATTTTTGATTGATTTTTTTCCTCTGCGCACATAATAATTTGGTGCGCAGAGGTTGATGATGATTGATTTCTTGTTTCTTAATTTGTTTTGATGATTACTTCGTCATCTTTAACTTTTATGCCTTTAACCTCTTTGTTGGTTACTTTTTTACTTTCTTTGATTTGCAACCCTTTTTCGTTTAAAGTAACTGTAGTGGTTTTTTCTCCTGGTTCCGCAGGATCTCCCGGTTCTGAAGGAACTTCGATGTTGATTTCCCCGTCTTCCCAATTGTCACCTTCTTCTTGCTCTTCCTCAGGGCAGTTCAGACATTTCATTTTTTCTTTTTCCATTTTGTAATATCTCTGATCACTGTCGGTGTAGAAATAATAGTCGGAATAATCGTTGTCTAAGTATCCTGATGTATCGGCATCCGGATGAATGATTACGCCCTCCGGTAAGTAAAGAAATATTTTTACTCTCTGATTGCGGTATTTGTTCTCGATATCGGTTAGTAAATAATTATCTAAAATTAAGGTATTTCCCTGAGCTTCAAAATTATATTTGATTTTTTCGGCACGCTTTCTGGCATCTGACAGTGATTTTCCTTCTGCAATTTTTTCGATTTGCATATAAGGGTCCTCTGAAGTTTTTAACAAGTGTAATTCAACGTTGTTGGAGTAGATTACTTCATTTTGAGCCGAATCCTGAGTGAATCTGAAATCAGAATGACGATGACGGTTAGCCGTTTTTGAGAAATAATCGTTGAAACGGAACTTGATGTTTAAAGTATCGTTTGCCGAAACACCCAAATGTTCTTTTTTTACCGTTTTTCCTTCGAAACCAACTTCAGTAGCCTGACATATTCCGATGTAAATAATGGCGATAACCGATATGATCCAAACAGCCAATAAGGTGAATTTTGCATAATTTCCAATTGATTTCAGATTGTTTACCAAAAGTTTCAAACCTAAAAGGAAGAAGAAGAAGCATGGAATTCCGATAGCGGACAGTGCTAAGATTCCTACTAACCACATTGGGATATCCGTATAGTTTTCTGCATTGAGGTGGTTAAACCACGGAGCATCCGGCATGGTGGAGGAAAAAACCAACATGATGCTGAAAATAAGGATTCCGATCAGAGAGGATGCTGAAATTACGGTAATAAACGCACCGATTACTTTTGCGATAACCTTGAAGAACGTCATTAAAATATCTTCCAGGGAAGTACCGATTTTTTGGGCACCGGTCTTTGCATTATCTGCAATTTTCTGGTGGTCGATGTTGTTGATTGTATCTGAAATTTCAGCAAAGCCTTCCTTTACTTTTTTCTCGATATTGGAAATGGTTATCGGTTGGCCTGTCATTTCCAGTTTTTCTGCTGTGGTTTTGGCTTCCGGTACTAAAATCCAGAAGATGATGTACGGGATAAGTCCGATTCCCCAGCTTAAAAGTAAGATAACCATGATGATACGCAGCCAAAGCGGATCTACACCGAAATAGTGACCAAAACCAGCTAAAACACCACCTAACATTCCTTTTTCTTTGTCACGGTATAGTTTTTTAGATCCGGTAGGATTGTAAGTTGTATAAGTAGCTTGCGTAGTTTCGTCTTCAATTCTATAATCTTCGGGTTGTCCCATCACGGCAATAACCTGATCAATTTCCGTAAGTCCGATAACCTGCTTTTCGTTTGACAATTTCTCAGACAATAGTTCTGCAACTCTGCTCTCGATGTCGTTCATGATTTCGTCTCTTCCGTCCGGAGAAAGCGAACGCTTAATCGCATCAAAGTAACGACTCAGTTTTTGAAAGGCGTCTTCGTCTATGTTAAATGGAAAACCTCCTAAATTTATGCTTACTGTTTTGTTCATGACTATTTGTTTTGGCTGGTTATGGTGTTTACGGCTCCGGCTAACTCATTCCAGGTGCCATCTAATTCTTTTAAAAATTCATGTCCTTCATCGGTTAACCCGTAATATTTTCTGGGTGGCCCCGAGGTAGATTCTTCCCAGCGGTAGCTGAGTAATCCATCGTTTTTCAAGCGTGTAAGTAATGGGTAAACGGTCCCTTCAACTACAAGTAACTTGGCGTTTTTTAAGGTGTCTAGGATTTCTGAAGTGTAGGCATCTTTTTCTTTTAATACCGATAGGATACAGAACTCTAAAACCCCTTTGCGCATCTGAGCTTTGGTGTTCTCAATGTTCATAGAATTTCTTTTTTTGAGATTAAACTGTTCATTTTTTGATTTTTTACGCTGCGCTCTGATTAATTAATTTTCATAATATCAAATGCCTCGGGTGATGATTGATGATTTTTGCTTTTATTTTAAAAATGAAATACTGAATGGGTATTTATACTCTTCTCCGTTGCTTGTTTTTACTGCTGCATAAATAATCAGGAAGAACTCGACTACTTTTATCGTGCAGAACAGGAAAACCGATGTCAGGGCTATCATTACAATCCCGGTCAGGTTTCCGGCGGCTAGTTGCTCCAACCTGAAGTTTCCGTCTTCGAATTCCTGAAAAGTCACATTACTGAAAATTGAGTACATGAACGTTGGAATGGCGATTACGGCCAGAATTACCGAATACAACAACATGCTTAGCTGAAAATTCAAAACATGTTTCCCGGTCTTATCCACAAATTCCGATTTGTCTTTTCTGTAGGACCAGATCAGGATGGGGAAGAAGTAATTGCCCAGCGGAATAAAATACTGCGACAGGGTGCTGAGCTGTAAAATGGTTGCCGTGCTTTTTTCTGTTGAACTTGTCATGGTGATTGTTTTTGATTGATTGATGATTGATGATTGATGATTGATGATTGAAACTTGATGATTGATTTGATTGATGATTGAAACTAGGTGATTGATGATTTTTTCCGCTGCGCTCCAAACAGTTCGGCCGTGCCTCGGGTGAAACCTGATGATTGATTTTTAACAATACTATTGATAAGCTATTAATTTCTTATACAAAGATAAGTCTAAAAGAAGATACCTTGCAATACAAAGTACTGATATTTAACAAATCCTTAACACTTAAGTTATCTTCCTTTTTTTGATGTTGTTAGGATTATGATCTCTTAGATTTTTTCAAAGCAGAAGGCTGAATGGCTGTTAAAACAGGGCTCTCGATTATCTGGCTGTCTTGTTCGATTCTTTCTTCCAGTACTTGTTCGTCACTTACAGGAGCCGCATCGATTGTTAAATCCAATAGAGTATCTTCTGTGGTTTGTTCTGTTGAAGTAGCGCTCTCGATGATCTGATTGTTTTCAGCAATGATTTCTTCCACAGTTTTAGTATACGCCGGAACGGTTATGATTTCCGAATTGGCACTTACAGGATTTCCGCCTTCGTTAACGTTTCTTTTGATTGAAAAAGCACCGTTAGTGTTTCCGTCAAAATTTTTACTGTAGTGAACAGTTTGTGCCAGGCTGTCACCTTTACTAAAAGATTGCTGACCTAAAGCTTGAATAACATTTGTTAAGGTTACTAAAGCGACTCCTAAATAAATGATTGAATTTTTCATGATGATTTTATTTTTTTATAATACTATTGAATAACTATTAATTTCTTATACAAAGATAAGGTCAAAAACAGATACCTTGCAATACAAAGTACTAATAATTAACATAATTTTAACAAATATATTTTTGTATGAATGCATAGTATTTTTTTGTACATTAGCGTAAAATATAGCGTTATGGAGTTTACACCCTCAAAATTGAATGCATTTTTGTTTTTTAAACTTCCTTCAGCTTTTTGGAGCGGGGTAAGGGTAAAGCAGATTTCTACCGAGCAATGTACTGTGTCGGTTAAGCACCGTTGGTTCAATCAGAACCCTTTTAATTCCATGTATTTTGCTGTACAGGCCATGGCTGCGGAATTAACTACCGGCGCTTTGGTAATGTATCAGATCAAAAAAAGCGGTAAAAACATCTCCATGCTGGTAGCTAATAATAAAGGTAGCTTTAGCAAGAAAGCAAAAGGACGTATCACTTTTATATGTAAAGACGGTCATTTAATTGAGGAAGCTATCCAACGCACTATAGCCACCGGCGAAGGCCAGACCTTCTGGATGAAATCAATTGGTACCGATGAAAAAGGCGATCAGGTTTCCGAAATGGAATTCGAATGGAGTATCAAACTTAAATAAAGTTGCAAATTCCAATCTCAAAATTCTAAAAAATTAACGGGTTAGTAAAACCGGAATCTTTAAATTTTCAAATCCCCAAACCCCGAATAACCGAATAACCTGATAAATCATAACATTCCTTTAAAGTTAAACCTAGCTTAATTAACATTATTTTTTATCTTGCAGGCTTTAAATTTGTAATAAAAAGCTGAGGATGAAAATTTTGATAACAGGAGCGACCGGAATGATAGGAAAGGAACTGGTTTCGTTGCTGCTGCAAAACGGGATTTCGGTTCACTATCTCACTACTTCAAAAAAGAAAATAGAAGGAGAGCCTCACTATCAGGGCTTTTTTTGGGATCCTCAAAAGGGCATAATCGATGAGAACTGCCTTTTAGGGGTAGATGCCATCATTCATTTGGCAGGGGCTAATATTGCCAAACGCTGGACCAATTCGTACAAGCAGGAAATCATTGAAAGCAGGATTCTTACGTCCGATTTGCTTTTTAAAGCACTGAAAAGCAATCCGAATGGTGTTAAACAAATCATTTCGGCTTCAGCCATCGGTATCTATCCGAGTAGCTTAGATAAGTTGTATACTGAAGCAGATACGGAAATTAGCCCGACTTTTCTGGGAACTGTTACTGAAAAATGGGAAGATTCCGTTGAAAAATTCAAGCGTCTGAATATTTCCGTTTGTAAGTTACGCATTGGACTGGTATTGTCTAATGACGGAGGCGCATTACCCCAAATGGTAAAGCCTGTCAAATCGGGAATGGGAGCCGCTTTCGGTACCGGAAAACAAATGCAGTCCTGGATTCATATCCATGATTTGGCTACGATGTTTTTATTTGCCGTGCTCAACAACTGGGACGGGGTTTATAATGCCGTGGCACCACATCCGGTAACCAATACAGAACTGATCACCACCATCAGCAAAACTTTGGATAAAGATATGTTTTTGCCGAACGTGCCTAAATTCATGATGAAACTGATGTTGGGAGAAATGCACATCCTGCTGTTTGAAAGTCAGAATGTGAGCGCACAGAAAGCACTTGATAACGGCTTTCAGTTTAAATATAAGATTCTGGAAAAAGCATTGGACAGTTTATTGACCTAAGCATAAAAAAAAAGCACCTTTAAAAGGTGCTTTTTTAGTATAATCGTAAGATGAATTAATAATTATTTTGTTGCTTTTACTTTTATCTGTACTTCCACTTCATCATTGATGAACTTGTCTTTCAGGTTGTTGAAAACCGTTTTGGAGCCGTAGTTAATGTTCCAGTAGGTTCTGTTGATCATTAATGGTTCACTTTCAATAGAAACCAAAGAGTCTGTCGCGACAACTGTTGCCGGGAAATTAACCGCTTTGACCACATTTTTTAAGGTAAGGCTTCCATAAACAATGGTTTTACCGTCTTCATGGGCTACTTTCTGGATTACAAATTTACCCGTTGGATATCGTTTTACATTAAAAAAATCGTCTTCGGCATCTTTTCCTTTAGTGCCTTTAAGGTGGGCTTCTAAATCTGCTTTTCCGTCGGCCGCTTTTAAATCGGTTACCGTAAGGGTATTCATGTCCAGGATAAATGTCCCGCTTTGGATATTCCCTTCTTTAACCATTACTTCCCCTTCTTTCAGATTGATTGTTCCATGGTGCTTTCCGGTCGGTTTTGCTCCGATCCAGTTAATTACAGAACTTTTTGTATCAACTGTTAATTTAAGATCTCCTTGTGTTATTACAGCCTCGCTCGTTGAAGGCAGCGGTTCTTCAATAGCTTTTTCTTGTTTGTTGCAGGATACAAAAGTCATGGTGCTTATGACCAATAAGGTAAGAACAGCTCTTTTCATAGGATTATGATTTAATTGAATGATGCTTATACAAAGCTATTTATTTGTACACTAAAACTTCTTAAAGTTATATTAAAGTTAGATAAGATAATCTGTGTTTGCAAGATTTTTATAAAAAATAATAGTGACAAATTGGCATTTTTGAACCTTTGGCAATACTTTTGCAATCTCAAAATACAAGAGTTAGTATAATGTTTAAAAAAAGACCTAAAAATATGAGCCAGGAAAGTACTGAAAACATCGAGAAAGAGCCATTGAATAATGAGAATGTTTCGGAAAACCAGGAAATTACCAATCCTGAACTGACTGCGGAAGAGCAGCTTCAGGAAGATTTAGCCAAAGAAAAAGACAAGTTCTTACGTTTGTTTGCCGAATTTGAAAACTATAAAAAACGTACTTCCAAAGAACGTGTGGAATTGTTTAAAACTGCGGGACAGGAAGTATTACAGGCCATGTTGCCCGTGATGGACGATTTTGACAGAGCGATTACACAGATTTCCAAGTCAGAAGATGAAGCTATGGTAAAAGGAGTTGAGTTGATCTATGACAAACTGAAATCCACCCTTGTTTCGAAAGGTCTGGAGGAAGTGGAGCTAAAAGCCGGAGACGATTTCAATGCTGATTTTGCCGAAGCGATTACCCAAATACCTGCCGGAGATGACATGAAAGGGAAAGTTGTGGATGTAGTGGAAAAAGGTTATAAATTAGGCGACAAAATTATTCGTTTTCCAAAAGTTGTTATTGGGGCATAACCCCAAAAATAGATCATACTGATGAAGAAAAGAGATTTATACGAAGTATTAGGAGTAGACAGAAACGCAACGGCAGAGCAGATCAAAAAAGCTTACCGCAAGAAAGCTATTGAATTCCACCCTGACAAAAACCCGGGCGATAAAGCAGCCGAAGACAAGTTCAAAGAAGCAGCCGAAGCTTATGAGGTTTTGGGAGATGCTGACAAAAAAGCACGTTACGATCAATACGGTCATGCTGCTTTTGAAGGCGCCGGCGGATTTGGCGGTGGCGGTCACCACATGAACATGGATGATATTTTCAGCCAATTCGGGGATATTTTCGGAGGTGCTTTTGGTGGCGGTTTTGGAGGTTTCGGCGGCGGTGGTGGTCAGCGCAGAATGAAAGGGAGCAATCTTCGTATCAAAGTAAAAATGACCTTGGAAGAAATTGCCAATGGTGTTGAGAAAAAAGTAAAAGTAAAACGTAAAATCCAGGCGCAGGGTGTAACCTACAGAACGTGTCCAACCTGTCATGGTTCCGGTCAGGTAACCCGTGTAACCAATACGATTTTAGGAAGGATGCAAACCTCATCTCCGTGTAATGCCTGTGGCGGAACCGGTCAGATGATCGACAGCAAACCTGCAGGGGCCGATGCACACGGAATGATACTGGAAGACGAAACCGTATCGATCAAAATTCCGGCAGGAGTAGTAGACGGAATGCAGCTGAAAGTATCCGGAAAAGGTAACGATGCTCCGGGAGCCAACGGAATTCCGGGCGATTTGATCGTGGTAATCGAAGAGGTGGAGCACGAAACCTTAAAACGTGAAGGCGAAAACCTGCACTACGATTTATACATCAGTTTTGCTGAAGCTGCTTTAGGAACGTCTAAAGAAATTGAAACGGTAAGCGGTAAAGTACGCATTAAACTGGAAGAAGGTATCCAATCCGGAAAGATTTTACGCCTGAAAGGGAAAGGAATCCCAAGTCTGAACAGCTACGGCAGCGGTGATTTATTGGTGCATGTAAATGTTTGGACACCAAAAACCTTAAACAAAGAGCAAAAACAGTTCTTCGAAAAAATGATGGAAGATCCTAATTTTGTTCCGAAACCTGAAAAATCCGATAAGTCTTTCTTTGAGAAAGTGAAAGACATGTTTTCATAATTTTTTTATACGTTGGAAAAACCCATTGTCTGTTTGATGATGGGTTTTTTTGTGTAACATATTCCCACAATTGGTATCTAATAAGTACTTTTACAAAAAACAAACAAATTCATGAGTTCAATTCTTGAAGTACATAATGTTGTCAAGCAATATGGCGACTATACCGCGCTCAACAGCGTTTCTTTAAGTGTTCCGAAAGGCAGTATTTACGGACTTCTTGGTCCTAACGGTGCCGGAAAAACCTCTTTAATCCGAATCATCAACCAGATAACAATGCCCGACGGCGGTGAAATCATTTTGGACGGTGAAAAATTATCGCCAAAACACGTGCAATACATCGGTTACATGCCGGAAGAACGCGGCTTGTATAAAACCATGAAAGTGGGCGAGCAGTGTATGTATCTGGCACAGTTGAAAGGGATTTCAGAAACGGAAGCCAAAAAACAACTGAAATACTGGTTTGAAAAATTCGAGATCGAAAGCTGGTGGGGCAAAAAAATTCAGGAGTTGTCCAAAGGAATGGCGCAGAAAGTACAGTTCATCGTTACGGTGTTGCACCAGCCTAAATTGTTGATTCTGGACGAACCCTTCTCAGGTTTTGACCCGGTAAATGCCAACCTGATCAAAGACGAAATCATTGAATTGAATAAAAAAGGGACTTCGGTTATCTTCTCGACGCACCGCATGGAAAGTGTGGAAGAGATGTGTGACCATATCGCGTTGATCCACAAATCGAATAAATTGATAGAAGGAAAATTAATCGACGTTAAAAAATCACACCGTACCAATGCCTACGAAGTTGGGATTTTATCCGATAATGTAGAACGATTAATGTACGATTTGACGCAGAAGTTCCAATTGCAGCAAACCGATTTCAAATCCTTAAACGACGAATTGAAACTTGAAGTGCAGTTAAACGGTTCCGCACCAAACGAGTTGCTGAACATCTTAACCCAAAATGGGCAGGTAACCCATTTCGTGGAAAAAATCCCGAGCATTAACGATATATTCATTCAAACCGTAACGAAGAAATAATGGGAGTAGTATCACTAATCATAAAGAGAGAGTTTATCGCCAAAGTGCGTAACAAATCCTTCATCGTCATGACTTTTCTGGGGCCGCTTTTAATTGTGGCCATGTCTGCTTTAATTGCTTTTTTATCGAATGCGAATGAAGGGGAAGTGAAAAAAATAGCCATTCACGATACGGCGGGTATTTTTAAAAGTGATTTCAAGAACACTGATGAAATTGCTTATGTGGATTTGTCAACCATGCCTTTACAAACCGCTAAAGACACTGCCAGCAACAGCTATGAAGGGATGATTTACGTTCCGAAAGTGGCAGATATACAGGAATTGGCCACTAAAACAGAATACATTTCCGATGACAGTCCGAGCATGGAATTCATCCACGACATGGAAAGTGTTATCAATAATAAGCTGAGCAAGAGCAATTTGCAGCAATTAGGTTTTGATTCCGACAAAATTGAAAAAGCAAGAGTTAAATCAGACGTTCACGTGTCTAAATTCTCAGGAGAGGAAGGTTTGAAATTCCTGAACGAAATTAAAATCGGTATCGGTTTCCTTTTCGGCTACCTGATCATGATGTTTATCATTATCTACGGCAACATGGTAATGCGAAGCGTAATCGAGGAAAAAACAAATCGTATCATTGAAATCATTATTTCTTCCGTAAAACCTTTCCAACTGATGATGGGGAAGATTATCGGTACTTCACTGGCCGGAATTTTGCAGTTTTTAGTTTGGATTATATTAGGCTTCATCCTTCTTTTTGTGGTTACTATTTTTACCGGAGGCGATGTGGCAAGCGCGACTTCTGCTTCTCAACTACAGCCGGAGCAAATGGAAGCGGCTACCAGTTTTGCAGCCAAAATTCAAATGTATTTAACTGAAATACCTACTACTACACTTTTTGTTTTCTTTATTGTGTATTTCATTGGAGGATACTTTTTATACAGTTCCCTTTACGCTGCTATCGGTGCCGCGGTGGATTCCGAAACCGATTCCCAGCAGTTTTTGTTGCCGATCATCATGCCATTGATGTTAGGCGTTTACGTTGGATTTTTCACGGTAATGAAAGACCCGCACGGAACGGTGGCCACGGTTTTCTCGATGATTCCGTTAACCTCGCCGATTGTCATGCTGATGCGAATTCCGTTTGGTGTGCCTTGGTGGCAATTGGCCTTGTCCGTTGCGTTATTGTTCGGTAGTTTCCTTGGAATTGTTTGGTTTGCCGCTAAAATCTACCGAGTGGGAATCCTTATGTACGGAAAAAAACCAACCTGGAAGGAACTTTTTAAGTGGCTTAAATATTAAATTTGGTTATTTGATTTTTTGGTTATTTGTTAATTTCAATCGTAACTTCGAATAACCAAATACACAAATCCGCAAAAAACAATTATGTCAAAAATATTAATCATAGAAGACGAAGCCGCCATCCGAAGGGTTTTAACCAAAATCCTCTCGGAAGAAAGCGATACCTATAAAGTGGACGAAGCCGAAGACGGTCTTCAGGGCTTGGAGAAAATCAAGAACGAAGATTATGATTTGGTTTTGTGTGACATCAAAATGCCGAAAATGGATGGTGAAGAAGTGCTAGAAGCCGTTAAAAAAATCAAACCTGAAATCCCGATGGTCATGATTTCCGGTCACGGCGATCTGGAAACCGCAGTCAATACGATGCGATTAGGCGCTTTCGATTATATTTCCAAACCACCGGATTTGAACCGTTTGCTGAATACCGTTCGAAACGCTTTAGACCGTAAGCAATTGGTGGTGGAGAACAAAATCCTTAAAAAGAAAGTCTCCAAAAACTACGAAATGATTGGGGATAGCGAACCGATCAATCATATAAAGGAAATGGTTGAAAAAGTAGCGCCAACCGAAGCCCGCGTGCTGATTACCGGACCGAACGGAACAGGTAAAGAATTGGTAGCGCATCAGTTGCACGAAAAAAGTGAACGTTCAGCAGCGCCGCTTATTGAAGTAAACTGTGCTGCCATTCCCTCAGAATTGATTGAAAGCGAATTGTTCGGCCACGTAAAAGGAGCCTTTACTTCTGCCGTGAAAGACCGCGCCGGTAAATTTGAAGCCGCCAACGGAGGAACCATTTTTCTGGATGAGATTGGAGACATGAGTTTATCTGCGCAAGCGAAAGTGTTACGTGCGTTACAGGAGAATTTAGTGCAGCGCGTCGGAGCAGACAAAGACATCAAAATAGATGTGAGGGTTGTAGCAGCTACCAACAAAGATTTGAAAAAAGAAATAGCCGAAGGCCGTTTCCGCGAAGATTTGTACCATCGTTTAGCCGTTATTTTGATCAAAGTGCCGGCCCTGAACGACCGTCGTGATGATATTCCGTTACTGATCAATCATTTCGCGGATAAAATCGCTTCGGAACAAGGTAATGCCGTGAAAGCGTTTTCTCCGGGAGCCATCAAACTGCTTCAGGAATATGATTGGACCGGGAACATCCGTGAGTTGCGAAACGTGGTGGAACGCCTTATCATTTTAGGCGGAAGCGAAATTTCGGAAACTGATGTAAAACTCTTTGCGAGTAAATAAATTTGAGTAATTAGTAACTAGTGAAGAGTGATTAGTCGCTTTTTTACCAATTACTGATTATTAATTACTATTCACTAAAGTATGAATTTAAAAAAAATAAACACCAACCTGCAGCAAGCTCTTATTGAGAATGAGTTGATCGAAGCCAATGCGATGCAGCAGGAAACTTTTTCCACCATTAAAAGTGGTGCTGATGCCGTTATCCAGTCTGTTGGCGGAAGCGGAAAAACAACCACGATTGTAATGAACGTGATTCAGCGTTTGGAAAAGGCGTACCTGATTTCGCCACGTGCTTTAATTATTGTGGAAGACAAAGAAAAAATGCTTGAAATGCTGGAGATGTTTTCCGTTTTAGGGAAATATACCGATCTGCGCATTTACGGTGTCCATGACAAAAGCGATCTGGATTACGATAAAAACCAGATTTCAGTGGGAATCGATGTGCTTGTCGGAACACCGATTCGATTAAATGATATGTTTGCCACAGCAGGCTACGATGTCAATCAGTTGAAAATGTTTGTAGTGGATGACGCCGATGAGATTTTCAGAAACCGTCTGGAGCCCAGAATAATAAGAGTATCAGACAGTATTGCTAAAACACAACGTCTTTTCTTTTGTTCGGCAATCACCGAAAAAGTGGAAATCATGGCCGATAGAATCATGATCGAACCGCTGTTTTTCGAAATGGATGATGAAGAAAACTAACAGTTATACAAAATAAAAAAGCTCCGGATTCCGGAGCTTTTTTTATGGTTATCGTTTTACGATTTTAAGTACCGGAAGTTTAACTTTCCGATAATTCTTTTACGGTATAAAGCGCTAACGGGAACTTCTCATTGAAATACTCCAAATAGTCTTCCAGGATATCCATTTCTACGGTTAACAGCGTATTGTGATCGCCTTCGGTAAGCAAATAATTTTCCATGGAACCGGACCAGTTTTCGGTGGTTTCGTCTTGAGGTAATTCCACGCCTTTTTTAATGTTGCCGAGGTGTTTGAAATTCATGATTTCATTCTCGACGCGTTTGTCGATCAGGCTGTACATGCCGTCGTTGTTTTCGTTTAGGAAATGCACTTTACTGCCTTCTTTCCAGTCGGATTCTGCACGGGAACCTTCACTGAAAACGGCGGTCCACTTTCTGTAGGTGTCGTCGTTCCATAAGGTTTGCCAGACTTTTTCTCTTGTGGCATCAATTGAAACCGTAAATTTTGCTTTTTTCATGACCACTGGTGTTTAGTCTATCAAATTTACTAAAATCATTTTCAAATTTGGAAGAAGTACATGCTTAAAATCAGTTATCTTTGCACCTTCAAAATCGAACTTCAGAACAATAAATATGATTACAGTAAACGATATCGCAGTAGAATTTGGCGGGACCACTTTATTTAGCGAGGTGACTTTTGCCATCAATGAGAATGATAAAATCGCCCTTATGGGGAAAAACGGTGCGGGAAAATCAACCCTTCTGAAAATTGTGGCCGGTGAAAACAAACCGACACGCGGAGGAATTTCAGCACCGAGTGATGCGGTTATTGCGTATTTACCTCAGCATTTATTGCATTCTGACGATTGTACGGTAATGGAGGAAACTTCAAAAGCTTTCGCAGATGTGCTGAACATGAAGAAAGAAATCGACGAGATCAACGAGCAATTGACCATTCGTACCGATTACGAAAGCGATGATTACATGAAACTGATTGAGCGCGTATCGGAATTGAGTGAGAAATATTATTCGATTGAAGAAGTAAATTATGAAGCTGAGGTTGAAAAAGTACTGAAAGGTTTAGGATTTGAAAGAGAAGATTTCAGCCGTTCCACTTCGGAGTTTTCCGGAGGTTGGAGAATGCGTATCGAACTGGCAAAAATCCTTTTAAAGAAACCGGATCTTATTCTTTTGGATGAGCCGACCAACCACCTGGATATGGAAAGTATCCAATGGCTGGAGGAATTTTTGATCAATCAGGCGAAAGCGGTAATGGTAATTTCCCACGACCGTGCGTTTGTCGATAACATCACCAACCGTACCATCGAAGTAACGATGGGGCGTATTTACGATTATAAAGCGAAATATTCCGACTATTTGGTTTTACGTCAGGACCGAAGAATCCACCAACAGAAAGCTTACGACGAGCAGCAGAAATTCATTGCCGATAATCAAGCCTTTATTGAACGTTTCAGAGGAACTTTCTCTAAAACGGAACAGGTGCAATCCCGTGTGCGTATGCTTGAAAAATTAGTGCTTGTTGAGGTGGACGAATTAGATACATCAGCATTAAAACTGAAATTCCCGCCTTCGCCACGTTCGGGGCAATATCCTGTGGTGGTGGAAGATTTGTCGAAATCGTACGGCGATCATGTGGTGTTTAAAGATGCCAACCTTGTAATTGAACGCGGTCAGAAAGTGGCCTTCGTAGGTAAAAACGGGGAAGGAAAATCGACCATGATCAAAGCCATCATGAAAGAAATCGATTTCAACGGCGGAAAATTAGATATTGGGCATAATGCTCAGATAGGTTATTTTGCTCAAAATCAGGCGTCGTTATTGGATGGTGATTTGTCGGTTTTTGATACAATTGATCAGATTGCGGTAGGCGATGTGCGTACCAAAATCAAAGATTTGTTAGGCGCGTTCATGTTTAAAGGCGATGATATTCAAAAGAAAGTAAAAGTGCTTTCCGGTGGGGAAAAAACACGTTTGGCAATGATTAAACTTTTATTGGAACCAGTAAACGTTCTGATTCTCGATGAGCCTACCAATCACCTGGACATGAAGACCAAAGACATCATCAAAGATGCTTTAAGGGACTTTGACGGAACATTAATTTTGGTTTCCCACGACCGTGATTTCTTAGACGGGCTGGCGGAAAAAGTATTCGAATTCGGACACAAACGTGTGAAAGAACATTTTGAAGACATCAAAGGTTTCCTTGCTCACAAGAAAATGGAGAATCTGAAAGAGATTGAAAAGTAGTTTTTTAAATAATTATACGCTGTAAAAAATCAATTATGCGGTTAAAAGTATTGTTATTCATCGTTTCCTTAATTTACTGTAAGGCCAATGCACAATGGGAAAGCCTTAATACAGGTATAAACGACAACTTAAATGGGGTTGTTTTTTTTCAGCAAAACGGAATAGTTTCCGGAGAAAACGGATTGTATTATACTACAAATGGAGGTTCTGGTAGTTCAAGTTGGACTGAATTGCATGATTACAGTAATCTGTCGTCTGCAATTTTTGAGAATACCAGATTTACCCATTGTTATGCTGCTAAAACAAATGCCACTAACACAGGTTTGGTATATGCTTGCGGTCAAAACCTAACCGACAATAAAGCAGTACTGTTTAGGATCAACATCCCGGCCATGACCTATGAGCTGATTTATCAGGGAGCGGCTAATACAAAACTAAATAAAATTGACTGTGAGGATTATGCAACAAATTTTGTAGCGGTAGGGAATAATGGTAAAGCAATAAAGTTTCAGTACAATACTCTTACGGAAATGACGCCTATTACAACTAGTGATTTGGTGGCGGTCTCTTATGTGAGTTTCGGGAATATTAGTTTTGGGTCACTGGATAAAATATGGAAATGCGGTATGTCCGGAAATTTATTTTACGATATTTCTTCGACAGACAGCAGTTTAATTACCAATGAAGATATTTCCACTTTAGGGAATTCAATATACACAGCAGGTGGCAATAGGGTTAATTATCTGAATTTTTCCAACAGTATCACGCCGGTTTCAACTATTAATTTTGTAGCTCCGTTAGATGCCAATTCCATTGTTTTGGATAACAGTACTTCGTATGTAGGTACAGATCATGGTATTTATAAATATGTGGGTGGCGGATCTGGTTTTCAGTTGGGTTCTTATGAATTTCAATTGAGTTCCGGAAGCCTGAAATATAATGAATTCTGGTGGCAAAGCAGCGGAACGACTATGTATGCCTGCGGTGATAACGGCCTTGTAGTTAAAACCACAAATGGTGGTGGGGCTACAAAACCGTATGCAAGTATCAATGCAACCGGAACATGTGTAAATGGTACGGTTCAGTTTACGGCCGTAACAGGTTCGGGTAATTCCGCACGATGGTTTGTAGACAACCAACAGGAAAGCACCAGTCTAACCGGGTTTAATAAAGTTTTTAACAGCATAGGCAGGTATTTAATCCGTTTAGAGGTTACAAATAGTTTTAATGAAACAACAATAGTTTCCAAATACATCGACATTGTACCGGTGCCAACCATTAATAAACCCATAGCTATAAATGATGTTATTTTGTGTAAGGCGGAATCTTTTCAGGTTTCCATTGAAAATTCCGAGCCTAACGTAAAATATGTATTGCGAAAAGTGGGTCAGCCTTTTTCAAGTTATGGGGAGAGCCCGGTTGGAAATAATGGAACCGTTGTATTGAATTCTGTTGTTATCGATGCGACTGCTAATTTTTATATTGACGCCGTAAACACATTAGCTAATTGCAGTAGACGATTTGACGCAGACTTTTTAATTACCGTTGAAAAAACCAAAGCGGATTTTCATTCGGGAAATATCAACGCGTATGTGAATGAACCGATCAGTTATTATAATCAATCCGCAGAGGCTCAGAATTTTGCATGGCAGTTCAACTCTGCCTCAGGAACGCAAAACTCAAATTTACCCAACCCGCAAAATACGTATACAGCTGCTGGTCAGGTAACGGTTAATTTAGATGCCTGGTCCAATAACGGTTGCCATGATGTAATCACCGAGAATGGGCCTAATATTATTACTCCGGTTACTAGTTCTGCTGATTGTATGTTGTTGATAAACAATGGTGTTGATGCGGTTAATGATGAAAGTTCAAATGTTAATAATATCTCTCAAATAAATACGGTGAGCGATGGAGGGTTACTTACCTGTGGGGCCTACACCAATACGACTTTTGATTCTGAACATGGAATAACCTATACATTGTCTAATAAGCAAGGGGCATACTTGACAAAACACGATCAGTATGGTGTTTTAAAATGGATGGTGTATACGGTTAACCAAAACATTAGTACTGCCAATGGAGCTGCGTTTACTTCCTGTGTAGAGGATTTGGAAGGGAATATTTATATTTCGGGAAGAACTCCAAGCGGGGTTTTTTGTGATAATGCCGGAAGAGTTATTGATATAACTGTACCAACATCAGGATTTGCCACTTTAGGAAGCTTTATTGTTAAACTGAACAGCAAAGGAGAATTGATTTGGAGGTTTCAAACCACCTCTCTGCAGTTTTATAAATTATCCATTGATAAGACAAACAATCTGGTTGTTAACGTAAAATATCCATATTACCCCACTGTGCCAATTTATTTTAATGGCACTTTTGTACAGGATCTTGATTTTAATTATCCTTATAACGGAAGTTATGATCAATATGATGTGTTTGGAATGATAAAAATAAATCCTTCAGGTAGTGTTTTGTGGAACTCGAGGATCATTACCGATCAGGTGAACGGTTTTATGACATCGGTAATTGGATTTGATGATTCAAATAATATGTATGTGTCTTCTTCATTTGAAACTAAAGTTGATTTTTATTCCGCAAATACAAATAGCAATACCCGATCACTTCAACAAGACGGTAACTTAAGATCAAAAGTCGGCATAGCAAAATATAGCAGTGACGGTACTTGTTTATGGGCAATGCGAAGCAGAAATGTTGGGACTCTTGTACGGGTTTTTGACGATATAGGCCTGGGGGATGGTGTTGTTGATGATAATGGGAATGTTTATATTACTGGGCATAATGCTTGTAGACCGGAATCAGTTGGTTATACACATGTTTTTGATAATGCTGATGGAACTGTAACGGAAACTACAAAAGGATCATATTACCTTGCGAAAGTGAATACTAACGGGATTTGTGAATGGATAAGGAGTACTGCCTACAATGCCATCGGAGGAGGAGGAGAGTTGACAAAAGATGCGGACGAATTATTTGTGTATGGCGGTATAACTTCCGGTAATTCCAATCCGATTTCTTCTGCTGAATTTGAAGGAGGACTTAACAGTAATTATACCTTAACCATGAACAGATATAATTTTGCGGTAAAGGTTTATGATTTTGACGGAAATTTAAAAAGAGTGTTTCTCAACTCAGACTACGATAATTCATCTTTACAAAATTCAACAGGCGAAAGGCATTTTATTAAAGATCAAAACGGTAATTTTTATCTTTCAAGAAATTGGTACCGTGCAGAAGGGTATCGTGAATTTGGCTATGTAATGCCGGCCTTAGTAGGAAGAGACGGGGTTGTGGTTAAATTTAAAGAGAGTTGCGGTGTATTGATGTATGATGCTACATTAAGTACGGAAGATAACAGTCTTGCTAATTCATCTTTATATTTGTATCCTAACCCGACTTCGGGAGATTTTAATGTTGACCTAAAGAATATATACAAGAATATTGCCATGGAAATTTACGATATCTATGGGAAAGTGGTCAAAAAAGAAAACTATTCCAATCAGGAGAAAATAAAGACCAATCTTAATTGTGCAACAGGCATCTATTTTGTAAAACTGAATTGCGATAATAAGATAAAGTGGCTGAAACTGGTTAAGGAGTAGCGAAAATCTAAAACAATAAACAATAAAAAATAGAAAAACCCGATAAACAATCTTATCGGGTTTTTCATCTTAACCAATCAATCTAACTAATTAACGGCTTCCACCAATCGAATGAATTCGGCTCTGTAACCTTCTGAATCATTTGCGATTCCTTGTTGCGCCAATTTTTTGATGTCGTCAGCCTTTTTGTTGTTGATCAGTTTTGAATCTCTCAATTTTAAACCAAACCAGGCAACGGATGCGCTAAATCTGAAATCGGAAGAAGCAGCTGTTATTTCATTGACTTTGTTTTCAATGGTTTGGACTATTTCCGTGCTTTTATCTCCATCCGGTTTTTTATATCGGAATTTAACAGTGGCTAATTCATCAGCATATTTGTCGGAATCAGTAGTTACTTTACTGTATTTTAATTCGGTAACTTCTTTGTTAAACTCGCTTTTCACACCGGTTGGAATAATTTCATAAAGTGCGGTTACGGTATGACCACTTCCTAATTCCCCGGCATCAATGGTGTCGTCTGTAAAATCTTCGGCGCGTAGTTTACGGTTTTCATAGCCTATAAGACGGTAATTCTGAACATGTTTAGGGTTGAATTCGATCTGAATTTTCACGTCTTTGGCAATGGCGAACAGACTTCCTTTGAATTCTTTGCCTAAAAAACGGTTGGCTTCCTGAATGTTATCGATATAGGCATAATTCCCGTTACCTTTATTGGCAAGGATTTCCATTTTACTGTCTTTGTAATTGCCCATTCCGTATCCTAAACAGGTTAAAAATACACCGGTTTTTCTTTTTTCCACAATCAGGTTTTCCATGTCATTGTCTGAGGAAGCCCCTACGTTAAAATCACCGTCTGTAGCTAAAATTACACGATTGTTTCCCCCTTTGATGAAATTTTCTTCCGCGATTTTATAAGCCAGATTAATTCCCGCTCCACCGGCAGTACTTCCACCGGCCTGTAATTTGTCTAAGGCGTCAATAATGGTTTGTTTTTCTGATCCGCTTGTTGCAGGTAAAACCAATCCTGCAGCTCCGGCATAAACCACCATTGCTACTTTGTCTTCTTTTCGTAACTGGCTTACCAATACTTTAAGGGACTGCTTTAACAAAGGCAATCTGTTGTCACTACTCATGGAGCCGGAAACGTCAATCAGGAATACAAAGTTGGAAGCCGGCAAAGCATCTGTCGGGATATTTTTACCCTGTAATCCGATTTTTAATAATTGATGTTTTACGTTCCAGGGACATGTACTGTATTCGGTATTGATGGAAAACGGATGGTTGCTCTCCGGTTGTGGATAATTGTATTTGAAAAAGTTGATCATCTCTTCAACCCTTACTGCGTCTTTAGGTACTTTCTGACCATTGTTGATGAAACGTCGGATATTAGTGTAAGCCGCATTATCAACATCGATTGAAAACGTTGACAGCGCCTCAACTGTGGGGTTGGTGAAGGGGTTTTCTTCAAATGAATCATAGTCTTCTTCGTTTGGTTCTTCAACAGAAGAAACGGTATTCTTGTTTTTTTTATCGGCTTTGAGCAGTTTTTTCAATTCTTTCTTATCTTTTCTGGATAAGTTTTGAGATGTGTTTACCACAATAACACCGTTTGCCCCTCGTTCACCATATATGGCCGCGCCTTGAGTCCCTTTCAGTGCATTGACAGATTCGACATATTCTGGTTTTAGTTTTTGAAGCGTTTCTGAAGATACAATATGATTGTTGACAACAATCAAAGCCTGATTGTTACTTGAAACCGAGAGGTTGCCACGTATAACAATTTGAGGTGAACTGTTAACGCCTGCATTTGCTGTGTTGATTTGCAAACCGGAAACTTTACCGGCCAAAGACTGAACTACTTGAGTGTTTCCGGATTGGGTCAGTCCTTTAGCTTTTACTGCTTGATTTGACGAAGCTTTTAATCCAACAGATGAAACCACTACATTTTCCAGTAAGCTAACTTCTGCAACCATGGTTACGTTGATAGTGCTCGATGAACCAACAGTAATGGATTGGCCTTTCATTCCTATAAAAGCAAACACCAGTATTTCACCGCTTTTAGCTTTAATACTGTACTTACCGTTGAGGTCAGTTTGTGTGCCTCTGTTGGTAGCCTTTACGACAACAGAAACACCCGGAAGTGGCATGCCGCCTTCGGTTACGGTGCCTGTGATTGTTTTTTCCTGTCCGAATGTCAGGAAACTTATAAGCATAGCAATGCCTAATGAAAATGTTTTAATTTTTTCCATGATACTGAATTTTTAAGTTAAACGAGGGTATGCTATTTTTTCTTTTCGGAATGGTTGGCCGGTTTTCCGTTTTTTGTAGTTATGATGACGACACCATTTTCTCCTTTTTTACCGTAAATAGCAATTGCTTTTTCTCCCTTTAACACCGAGATTGTTTCAATTTCCTGTTTGTCAAGCGGCGTGTATGGGCTTGTTGGGTTGGGGCCAAATAACTGTTGCTCGGTATAATAACTGCCATTTATGATATACAAAGGGTTGTCAAGGTATTCGACCGATTCCACTTCTTCGTCATCGGTGTTGGAAAGTGTATTGTATTTCTCGTAATCCTTAGCTTTTATTGGTTTCCCGTTAACCACAAACAAAGGGTTTTCTTTTTGCTGAGTGGATTTTCCGCTGGTGTTTTCAACAGACAGATTGTCGAATGATTCGTTTCTTCTTGGAGTGGCCCCCGTACTTTGTTTAGCTTTCACAGTTGCCTGAACCGGTTCGGCATGGTTTTTTATCGGTACCAGCTCATTTTTGATCATAGGTTTTTGGGTCACAATCGGCGCCTGATTGGCTTCTATTCCGGAAACAGCTTCTCTTGGAAGTGTTGGTTTGCTATCTGTGATCTTCTCCTTTGCCACTGGTTCGTCTGCAATAACGGCTTTACTTTGATCGATGATGGCAACGGCAACACTGTCTTCTTTTAGTGGTTCCTGCCGATGCTGAATGGTGTCTGTAATCACGATATTCTGCTGCTTCACCGGTTCGTTGTTGTTTTTATTCCATAAAAGGAAACCTAACGTTGTTACTGATAAAACCGATGCGCCAACCGCAACTTTTTTTAACAGATTGTTTTCTTTTTTAAGGATTTTATGGTCGAGTTTGTCTTCCACGCGGTTCCAAACCTTTTCCATTCCCGGAAAACTCTGGTGTTCTGCATTTTCGGCAGCCTTTTTTATTTGGTTATATAATTTATCCTGTTCCATGATTAGCGAGCTTGTTGGTAATAAAGACGATTGACTAATTCCTTTAGTTTAGTTTTAGCCACATTCAGTTGTGATTTGGAGGTTCCTTCGGAAATGTTCAGCATTTCTGCAATTTCTTTGTGGCCATATCCTTCAATCACAAACAGATTGAAAATTGTCTGACAACCCTCCGGTAACTGCTGTACCAGGTTTAAGAGATCTTCTTCTTCCAATTGGGTTTGCGCTGCAGTTTCCGGTTGCTGCATGAGTTTTGTGTCTTCGAGATACAAATTAAAGTTTACATTGCGCTTTAGTTGATAAAGACAATGGTTTACGGTAATTTTTCTTGCCCATGCATCAAAGGCACCTGATTCTTTCAACTGGTCTATTTTGGTGAAGATGGTATAAAAAGCATCGGCCAATACTTCTTCTATTTCTTCCTCCTTTTTCAGATACCGTTTGCAGGTGCGGTATAATTTGGGTGCCATCATTTCATACACCTGACGCTGGGCATCTCGATGCATTTTTTTACAGGCAGTTAGTATTTTTTCGTCAATCACAATAAGGTCTTTATAAGTAAAGAGGACTGAAAAAGGAAAAAGGTTGGAATAGGATGTGGATTTTTTTAAAAAAAAATTATTTTTTCAGCGTTAACTGAAAAAGTGTTGCCTTCAATTCCTCAGTGTCATTGTCTTCGCAAAGCAGGAATGTCAGGTCTTTGTCCGTTTCTTTGAAAAGGGCTAATCCTTCAAATTTATGTGTATCGGTAATTTTTTTGGTAAAGTTGATTTTCATGGTTTCGGTGTCGATGCTTCCGATGATACTTCCCAAAACTTCACCGTCGTTATACGTGGAATCAGTGTTTTCGGCAGTAGCGAGAAAGTAAAGTGTCTTGCCAAGTAAAACCGCATCGGTAAAACTGGTTCGGATTCCTTTTATTTTAGGGAGTTTGTATTCGTTGGTGATGATGTTGAATTCTTCCGTAAGGTTTTTGCCCTGTACCGTAAAGACGATGTTTTTGCCCTTAGCACCATTACCGCGATTGAAGAAAAACCATTCGTTTTCATTTCGTGCCACGCCTTCAATATTCAGATCGCTTTCCGGTAATTCGGCGAAAGATTGCATGGATAAATACAAATCGCTTAAATCGGTAGTGGAGGCGACTGCTTTTGTTTTAGCGTCCAGTTCCACCATTTTGTTGCGTTTTTCCGTCGATCCGGAACCGAAAACATAGATTTTGCCTTCATATTCGGTTAGGGCTTCAAAGTCAAGTTTTTCTTTTTTGGCGATGTTTTCCGATGGGTTTTCCGTTAGGGCTTGGCGCTCAAGTGTTTTGGTGTCGATGTTGTATTCGTACAGGTATGTGCTGTTGTCGCCCACAACCAATACCTGATTGTTTTTATAGATAAGGCCGGATGCCGATCCTATGCCGATGATTTGAAAGATAATTTCCAAGGTGAATTTGTGCATAATGGTGTTTTTCTGGTTTAGCCCCGTTGCTTCGCCAGTTTTTATACCTGACAGGTTTTTAAAACCTGTCAGGTATAAAAATAGCGGATAGCGGGAACGAGCTTCTAAAATTACTTATATTTACGAATATAAACCGAAAAATTATGGCAGTATTTAATCCCGACGATTTTAAAATTACCAAACCTTTTACGCTGAATAATTTTCCAACTGAACTGCAGACACAGCTGGATGATGAGGATAAGGAGGAAAAACTTGATAAAGTTCAGGAGAAACTCAGTGAATTACAGGATGTTATGTATGCGCACAACCGCTATGGCGTGCTGATATGCCTTCAGGGTATGGATACTTCGGGTAAAGACAGCCTGATTCGGGAGGTTTTTAAGGAATTCAATCCGCGTGGGGTAGTGGTGCACAGTTTTAAAACGCCGAATTCCACCGAATTGGAGCACGATTACTTATGGCGCCATTATTTGGCATTGCCTGAAAAGGGTAAGTTTGCGGTTTTTAACCGTACGCATTATGAAAATGTATTGGTTACCCGTGTGCATCCGGAATATATTCTGAATGAAAATTTACCGGGCATTGAAAAAGTAGAAGATATTAAACCGGAATTTTGGGAAAACCGTTTCGAGCAGATCAATAATTTTGAGAAGCACATCACGCAAAACGGAACGATCGTCCTGAAATTCTATTTCCACATGAGCAAGGAAGAACAGCGTAAACGTTTATTGCGTCGTTTGGAAGAGGAAGAACATCATTGGAAATTTTCGCCCGGTGATTTAAAGGAACGTGAACGTTGGGACGATTATATGAAATATTACGAAGAAGCGATCAACAAAACGTCAAAAACGCATGCGCCCTGGTATGTAATTCCTGCTGATGACAAGGAAATGGCGCGCTACATGGTGGCGAAAATCATCTGGGAAGAAATGCAGCAGTATACCGATATCAAAGAACCGGAACTGGATGAAAAGGTGAAAATTAATTTTATTGAATATAAAAAGCAACTGGAGCAATAACGATGAGTGTAGAAATTTTAATGTATCAGATTTTGAGCGTGATCGAACTCATTGGTTTGCTGATACTTTTGTATTATGGGAATTTCATCACAACCAAATACTTCAGTTATGCCAAAGTTCTGTTTCTTTTTATAGGGCTGGGATCCCTTTTTAAACTAATGCATTGGCCTTACTCAAGTTCACTGTTGATTTTTGGGATGTGTAGCCTTTTGTTGTTGTATGTGAAGAGTTTTATGGATAAACAGCAGAAAATCAGATTGGATTATCTGAAACTCGCATGGGCACTTACTGCCGTGCCCTGTAAATTAGTAAGGATTCTTCATTTAGTATCTTTTGAATACAGAACGGTAGTACAGCTTATTCCGCAGGTTATAATGTTGTTTGCACTCCTTGATTTCCTCAGAAACGAATTTGTAAAGCGCCAACAGCAATAAATGTTTTAAAAGCCTTCGGTTAAGAAGGCTTTTATTTTTTATATTTTAAATCCGTAAGCCAATCGCATGGAGATTTGACCGGTATCGTAACCGCTGTAATTTTCGTAACGCAAACTGATATCGATATGCTTAGTGGCCACACCGATTCCCGGCGCCAACAGGAAGGAATTGCCCAATTCTTTAGTGATTCCGAAAGCACCGCCGGCTTCCCCCAAAACATAAATCTGATCCCCTAAAAAGGCTTTGAATCCCAATTTGGCAGGAATGAATCCGGCATCATCACCAGTACTGAACAAATGGGTATACCCGGTTGTAACCGCCAAAGAAGTTTTGGTGGTGAAATCATATTGCAGGCGGCCGTCAGCACCTAAACTGAAATTATAGGAATTGTTCATCGGGATTCCGCCGTTAAGCCCGAAGCCTAAGCGCCAATGGTGTAGGTATTCCGGTTTTGGTTTGGTTTCCTGAGCGTTGGAATGGGTTGAAAATGCCATTGCAGCGGTTGTTAAGGTCAGGGCTAAAAGTTTTTTTACTGTTCTCATTTGTAAATGCTTTATAGGTGTAGGTTCCTCTTAAAAACAGCCTTTCCGGGGTTTTGTTTTGTGTAAAAAGATAAACTTCTGTTAAAATGTCTTAACGTTTCTTAATAAATAAATGTAAATTATTGACTTTCAAAATGTTGGAATGTGGGTTGCTTTCGGCTAAATTTTCAATATTCTGCGCAATACCGAAAATCTAGTTCTTACCTTTGTCCAAAATTTAGAAGATGAGTTGGTCTACCTATACAAAAGAATTCTCCGCAAACCTGAAACTGGCATACCCGATTATTTTGGGAATGCTGGGGCATACGTTGGTGAGTATTGTAGATAACATCATGGTGGGAAAACTGGGTGCTACCGAACTCGCTGCAGCTTCGTTGGCGAATAGTTTTGTTTTTATAGCCATGTCTATCGGGATAGGTTTTTCAACGGCCATTACCCCTTTAGTGGCAGAGGCAGACGGCGAAAAAAATGTAGAAAAAGAGCGAACCCTTTTTCATCACGGATTGATTTTGTGTACGGTTTTGGGTATCAGCATGTTTTTGATCATCCTTTTATCTAAGTCATTGATCGTTTATATGGGGCAGCCGGACGAGGTGGTGGAAATGGCCAAGCCGTTTTTGGACATCGTGGCTTTTTCCCTTATTCCACTGATTATTTTCCAGGGCTACAAACAGTTTGCTGACGGAAAATCGGAAACCAAAGTGGCGATGTGGGCGAACCTGCTTTGCAACGTGATCCACTTTTTCCTGAACGTGGTCCTTATTTACGGATTGTGGTTCTTTCCGAAGTTAGGGATGCTGGGAGCAGCTTACGGAACCGTGATATCACGTATAGTTATGTTGGTATACATTCATTATTCCCTAAAACATAAAGAGCGCTTTAAAATCTATTTTGACGGGTTTTCGTTTAAAGAACTGCAAAAGGATATAGTGAAAAAGATAGTCAATTTAGGATTACCATCTTCCATGCAGATGTTCTTTGAAGTGGCTTTGTTTACTGGTGCCGTATGGCTTTCCGGACGACTGGGAACCACTGCGCAGGCTGCTAACCAGGTAGCGTTGAGTCTGGCGACATTTACCTTTATGATCGTTTCCGGATTGGGCGTGGCAGGCATGGTGCGTGTAGGGAATTACAAAGGGGCTCAGGATTTTAAGATGCTGCAAACCGTGGCGCGTTCCATATTCCTTTTAGCCATTATCATCCAATCGGTTTTTGCTTTGATTTTTGTGGTGTTCCATCAGTATTTACCAGAATTGTTCATGAGTGCTGAAAACGTTTCGAATCTGGCTTCCAGTAGCGAAGTAGTTTCCATTGCAGCGCATTTGATTATAATTGCAGCGATTTTTCAGATTTCAGATGGTATGCAGGTAGTGGTTTTGGGTGCCTTGCGTGGGCTTCAGGATGTTAAGATACCAATGTACATCACCTTTGTAGCCTATTGGCTGATCGGTTTTCCGATTTCCATTTATTTAGGATTGCACACCAATTTAGGAGCTATAGGAATCTGGATCGGATTATTATCCGGATTGACCGCTGCGGCTTTATTTCTCTACCTGCGTTTCAATCATCTTACCAATAAATTGGTGGAAGAAAATGAAGCGGGATCCTAAAACACTTTTCCTTTTTTTTTCGTTACTGAAATCTGTAACTATTAATACGTATTTACGTATAATAACAGTACAATTTAAAATTTAAAAAATGATACTGTTACTTATACTCGGTGTTATACTCGTTATTGCCGGCTTTGCCCTGAAAAGAAGCCAGCCCCAATACGGTAAACTTTCTGATATTTTGAGAAATATCGGGTTTGTTGTGGTACTCTTAGGCTTGCTTTCGTCGGTTTTTAAACAGATCAACGCCGGAGAGGTTGGTGTGAAGTCGCTTTACGGTAAAGTACAGCCCGATATTTTGGAAAGCGGTTTGCATGTGGTAAATCCTTTGCTGGATATTACTGCTTTTGATATTCAGACACAAAACTACACCATGTCTGCCATTCATGATGAAGGTTCGAAAGAAGGGGATGACGCCATTCGCGTACTTTCCAATGACGGATTGGAAGTGGTAATTGACCTTACCGTTTTATACCGTGTTTCTCCGGAAGATGCACCAAGGATTTTCAAACAGATCGGGGTGAATTTTTCGGATAAGGTCGTTCGTCCGGTAACCCGAACCCGTATTCGGGACAACGCTGTTTATTATGATGCAGTGGCACTGTATTCGACCAAACGTAACGAATTTCAGCAGCGTATTTACAAAAGTATTGAGGAAGATTTTAAGAAAAGAGGACTGATACTTGAACAGTTGTTGATTCGAAACATCAATCTTCCGGCATCTGTTAAAACAACCATTGAATCCAAAATCAATGCGGAACAGGAAGCCCAAAAAATGCAGTTTGTTTTGCAAAAAGAGAAACAGGAAGCCGAACGTAAAAGAGTAGAAGCCCAGGGTATTGCGGATTATCAGCGTATTATTTCAACTGGTTTAACTGACAGACAGCTTCAATACGAGCAAATTAAAGCGCAAAAGGAAATCGCCTTATCCAACAATTCCAAAGTGATTTTTATGGGTAAAGGCAGTGCTCCTGTAATAATATCAGACAAATAGTTTTTTAAAAGTTTATTTGGTAATTCGTTTATTTGTTACTTTGCTCAACGAATAAACAAATAACCAAACCCACAAATAATCAAATCCACAGACATGGAATTACCAAAATTCGTATTAGCAGACAACACCGATTTTCCGGACGATATTTTCATCATTCACTTAGAATTTCCACGTTTTTTAATCAATCTGAAAGACGACTCAGTCGAGTTCTTAGAAGATATCGATGAAGAAGACGAACAGGAAATGGAATCCGAAATGGAACATCTGATTACCTTGGCGGGCGAGTTTTACGATCGTGAAATGGAACGTTACGAGGATTAGTCAGTTTGCAGTTTTCAGTCGCAGTTTTCAGTCGCAGTCTTAGTTTTTAGTTTACAGTTTACAGTTTACAGTTTTTATACGCCACACAGTTTTATGGATTTTAGAGAATTATTGGCTTTTCAGAAGTCATTTTTACTTGCTATGGAAATTTATGAAGTTTCCAAAATGTTTCCCAAAGAGGAAAGGTATTCGCTAACGGATCAGATAAGACGTTCTTCACGGAGTGTGTCTGCAAATATTGCCGAAGCCTATCGCAAAAGAAGATATGTGAATCACTTCATCAGTAAATTAACAGATAGTGATGCTGAAAATTCAGAAACCAACGTTTGGCTGGAATTTGCATTAAAATGTAATTACATCAATAAAGAAAAATTTAACATCCTTTACGATAATAATGTTGAAGTTGGAAAACTAATCAATTTCATGATTAATAATCCATATAAATTCGGGTGCATAGAAGCAAACTGAAAACTGCGACTGTGACTGTTAACTCTTATAAAGATTCAAAAGCAGCTGAGCGGCGGCAAACGGTGAGATTTCATTGTTTTGCACCGCTTTTTTGTTTTCCTCCAGTAGTTTCTGGATTTCAGGATGGTTGTAGAAATTCTGTTTTAACTGCTCGTTGATGGTTTCAATCAGCCAGTATTGGTTTTGTTCCTTACGTTTTTGTTCGAAGAAATGATTCGCTTTGGTTAAGTCGAAATATTCGATAATCGTTTCCCAAACGTCTGTAATACCTTCGTTGTGAAGTGCGCTGCAAGTGGTTACTTTCGGTGACCAGCCTGAGTTTTTCATAGGGAACAAATGCAAAGCGCGGTTGTATTCGGTTTTGGCTAATCGGGCGCGTTTTACGTTGTCGCCATCGGCTTTGTTGATTACGATTAAATCCGCCATTTCCATGATGCCGCGTTTGATACCTTGTAATTCATCACCGGCACCGGCCAGATTCAGCAGTAAAAAGAAATCGACCATACTGTGAACGGCAGTTTCACTTTGTCCGACACCCACGGTTTCAATCAGAATAGTATCAAAGCCACAGGCTTCACATAAAATGATGGTTTCTCTTGTTTTTCGGGCCACACCGCCTAAACTTTCCCCGGAAGCACTTGGTCGGATATAAGCCTTTTCATCACGAACGAGTTCTTCCATTCGGGTTTTATCGCCTAGAATACTGCCGTGCGAAATCGAACTACTCGGATCAACGGCCAAAACCGCTACTTTCTTTCCGATAGAAGTCAGGTATTTCCCGAAAGCCTCAATAAAAGTCGATTTTCCAACCCCGGGAACCCCGGTAATTCCAATTCGCAGTGATTTGTTGGCATGCGGCAAACAGCCCTTGATGATTTCGTTGGCTTTTTCCAGATGCTTTTCGCTGGTGCTTTCCACTAAAGTGATGCCACGGCTTAAAGCGGTTTTGTCACCTTTTAAGATGTTGGTAATGAGTTCTTCGGCAGTAGGTTGGGCTCTTCGGAATTTCTGGATTTGTTCTACGGAAGCAGCACTAATGCTGTCCGGTTGTTCGATACCGTCATTTTCCTTTAAGGCCGATTTTTTGTGTGAAGAGTCCAAAACAAAGCTTTTGGTAAAAGTAGTAAATACATTTCAAATTAGTAATACCTTTGCTTGTTAAGCTTTGTTATGGACAATATTTTACTCATTTTCGTCTGCATGCTTTTGGGCTTTCTGCTTAAAAGAAATGCAGCCTTTCCGCCTTTGAGTTATAAAACACTCAACCAGTTTGTGATTTACATTTCACTTCCGGCCGTGGCGTTGTATTATATTCCAAAACTTGAAATCAGTTCCAAATTGTTATTTCCTTTAGGAGTAGCCTGGCTGGGTTTTGCGCTTTCCTATTTGTTTTTTACGGCTTTCTCAAAACTATTCGGCTGGTCCAAAAAACTGACCGGCTGTTTGATCATTGTAGCCGGATTAGGGAATACTTCTTTCGTGGGTTTCCCGATTATAGAAGCAGTTTACGGCAAACAAGGCTTGGAAACAGCTGTAATTGTCGATCAGCCCGGTTCGTTTGTGGTGGTGTCTACGTTGGCGGTTTTGGTAGCTACGACCTATTCAAGAGGCACAACGAGTTCTGTGGAAATCTTCAAGAAAATTGCCCTTTTTCCACCGTTCATAGCTTTTTCAATCGCTTGTTTTCTGAATGTGCTTCAACTGGATTTTCCCGAAATGCTCCAATCCGTTTTTCAGCGTTTGGGCAGTACGGTTACGCCCATTGCTTTGGTTTCGGTAGGGATGCAGCTTGAATTCGACAGTAAAAGCAGACATTGGAAATTCTTAACATTGGGATTGTTTTTCAAACTTTTTGTTATGCCTGCTTTTTTCTATCTTTTGTATGTCATCTTACTGAAAGGACAAGGCCTCGAAGTACAGGTTTCTCTTTTGGAATCTGCCATGGCGCCCATGATTACCGGTGCGATCGTGGCTTCCAGTTACGGTTTAAAGCCCAAACTCGCCAACATGATGATTGGTTTCGGCATCCCGATTTCCTTCCTTACCCTGATTTTCTGGTATTTTGTTTTGAAATTTATTTGAAGCGGAAACCCGCTGTCCGCTATATCTTTATACCTGACAGGTTTTTAAAACCTGTCAGGTATAAAGGATGCCGCTCCCATCGGGGCTAGGGGCTTGTCTTAATTAGGAACAATAAAGTCCTTTATTTCCCCTTTATCATTATAAGTCTGAATTTTTGGTTCCCCTTTATCATCCACATAGATCATCATTTTGGGTTTACCGTCAGGCCCTGCTAAGAAAAGCCCGGAGCTGTTTCCTTTTGTACGTCCAATGAAAACCCTGTTGACAGCCCCTTGTTTACGCCATAATTCATTTAATTTCTGATTTCTTTCTTTCTCATCCGGAATCTTATTGATCGCAGCAATCTGTTTGTTGCGTTCTTCAAGATCGGATCCTAGGGGATATTCGTTAATCTTCAAGCCTCTTTGAATAAATGCTTTTCCATCGGCATAATACTCATCGTTTAAAAGTTGTACGACCTGATCGTCTTTATAATTGTCCATGGTAAAGGACATTCCCGAAATTGTTTTTCCGTCTTTAAATTTGGCCTGATGGATCAGTCCGCCACATTCATCCCCCTGGTTGTTGAAAAAGATAATTCCGGAAGGCCTTTCTCTTTTTTCCATTTCTTTTCCGTTCATTCTTCCGGGGTGCTGACGGGTTTCATTGCTCAACACCATTCGGGGTAAATTATCTTCTCCGGTAACGGTTATTTTTTTTACGGTGATTTCATCAAAATTTTCAATACGGTCTTTTGTGGTAAAACTGTTCAGTATTAAAAAGGAGAGTGTTAAAGTGCCGGCAATAGCATAAGTCATTAGAAAGTTAACTTTCTTTTCCATGGTTGTTTTCATTTTAATATCGGTTTATTCGGTTACTACTAATTGGGGGCAAGTTAGAATTTGCCGATACTAAAATGATTCACCTGGGTTAATTAATGCCCGGACGCGATTCTTTTTCTGATTCTGCTCAACGACTGTGGTTTTACACCGATGTAGGCCGCGATTAAGTATTGTGGGACTCTTTGGGTTAAGTCGGAATAGTTTTTTTGAAAATGCCTGTAGCGTTCTTCAGGCGTATGCATGTATAAAGAAAGCAACTGGTTTATTACAATTCCAAAGCGGTGTTCCAGTACCATCCTGCCGAATTTATTGCCTTCTTTTATTTCATTGTAAAGTCTTTGAATACTATCGAAATCAAGTACTAAAAACGTACAATCCTCAATGGCTTTTATGGAATGGATGGCTTTAGATTTGCTTATGAAAGTATGATATTCGGACACGAATTCCCCTTCTGCAGTAAAGTCCGTAATCGCCTCATTGTCATTTTTAAGCACATAATAATACACAAGTCCTTTGGTCAGGAAACCCACGCGTTTATTTGGCTTGTCAGCCTCGGTGAAATAGTCACCTTTTTTTATCTCAAGCGGTTTGAAGATTTGTGTGATCAATTGTTTTTCATCATCATTCAATACGACAAGCTGCTCAAAGGTATTCAATAAGGTTTCGTGCATTTTGAAATAGTTGACTGTTAAATAGCTTTAGTAATAAGTGTATGATAAATTCCATTTTTTCAACACCATTCCAAACATACTCATAAAGAATTACCTACACAATTAAGCTCTGACGAAAATCAAAAGAAAAGATTCCGGTTGGTTAAAAGTAAGCAAAACATACTCCATGTATACTTCATACATACTCCATGCTTACCTCATGGTTACTCCATGGTTACACCCGATAGCGCGGATTTGCAATCCGTGCCCACAAAGAGAAGCAACAAACTACACTCAATAGCATGGATTAACTAATGATTTGAAGGTTGTTTTGTTAGATTTGTTTTGAAGTTGATTGTAAGCACGGATTGCAAATCCGCGCTATCGGAATAGTTATAGTGTAGTTATAGCGTATATATAGCGTATATATAGCGTATATATAGCGTATATATATCATATTAGACCGGATATACAACCAAGCTGAGTTTTGGTTCTACTGATAAATCTTGCAGTATAACTCCTGTACTTAGTTCAGCCTAACAAAACAACATCTTTATTGGGAATAGATTTAACCATCCCATTTTAGTTTACTAAATTTGTTTAAAATAATCAGTCATGCAATTCACACCTGAAATAGTACAAAAACTTGAAGTAATCCTAGGGTCCTCATTTGTCTTTACCGATGAAGAAACCCGTAACCACTACGGTCACGATGAAACCGAAGATTATGTTTTTCCGCCATCAGTAGTGGTAAAGCCGGCTTCCGCTCAGGAAATTTCGGAAATTGTAAAACTGGCTAACGAATATAAAATACCTGTTGTGCCCATCGGCGGACGAACCGGTTTAAGTGGTGGGGCTTTGAGTATTCATCAGGGCATCGGTTTGTCCACCGACCGTTTGAACAAAATCCTTGAGATCGATGACAGAAATTTGCAGGTCGTAACCGAACCGGCTGTTATCACGCAGGTTTTACAGGAAACCCTATTGGAAAAAGGCTTGTTCTATCCGGTAGATCCGAGCAGCCGCGGCAGTTGTTTCATCGGTGGAAATGTAGCTGAAAATGCCGGAGGCGCCAGAGCGGTAAAATACGGTGTAACCAAAGATTATGTCCTGAATTTGGAAGTGGTTTTGCCTAACGGGGAAATCATCTGGACAGGAGCGAATACATTAAAAAACTCAACCGGTTATAACTTAACACAGTTAATGGTAGGCAGTGAAGGAACATTAGGGATCATCACTAAAATCGTTTTGAAACTGCTTCCGAAAAACGCACACAATGTCTTAATGCTCGTGCCGTTTTATAAAGCGGAGCAGGCGTGTGAAGCCGTTTCGGCGATTTTCAGGGCAGGTGTAGTGCCAAGTGCTTTGGAATTCATGGAGCGTGATGCCATCGACTGGGCCATCAAATACATCGACGGTGTGAATGTTGAAATTAAAGACAATATCCAGGCGCACTTACTAATCGAAGTAGACGGTAATTACCCCGATGTTCTGATGTTAGAAGCTGAAAAAATCATGGGCGTAGTCGAACAGTTCGAAATCGATGAAATCCTTTTTGCGGATACCGAAGATCAGAAAAATGCTTTGTGGCGCATGCGACGTGGCGTTGCGGAAGCGGTGAAATCCAATTCGGTTTACAAAGAAGAAGATACGGTAGTGCCGCGTTACGAATTACCGACTTTGCTGAAAGGCATCAAAACCATTGGTGATAAATACGGCTTCAAATCGGTGTGTTACGGGCATGCGGGCGACGGAAACTTGCACGTAAACATCATCAAAGCCGATATGACCGACGATAACTGGAAAACCGAAGTCCCGAAAGGCATCCGCGAAATCTTTGAACTGACCGTTTCTTTAAAAGGAACATTGTCCGGTGAGCACGGGATTGGGTATGTACAGAAGAATTTTATGGATATTGCCTTTAGCAACAGTCAGTTGCATCTGATGAAGAATATCAAAAAGGTTTTCGATCCGAACAACATCTTAAATCCGGGCAAGATTTTTCCGGATACACTATAATCAGTACTGAAAAAGGACGTAATGTAATTACGTCCTTTTTTATTTATTTCTAAATTCAGTTAAAGCTATATCAGGATTTTTAAACGTCGGCGGTTGTTCGCTAATGTTTGCGATGCGTTTTTTGTTCAGTTTCATCGTAATATCGGCTTCCGTTGTAAACAATAAAACCCACATAAACGGATTGTTGATATAAGGCGTTAATTCCGCTTCCATCTCCTCTAACGTAATGATTTTCTCAACTTCCTTTAGCCCTTCTTCGTAAATTTTAAACGTTACGGCAAGTTTCAGCGTATCGTCTGCAATAACAGTTCGCACGTAAATATTAACTAATTCCGGTTTTCCAATGGTTTTGGTAAAAGTTAATTTGGCGAAAGTGCCCTCATCAATACTGGATTGTACCGTGTTGAAAAAAGAAGTAAATACAATGCTGTTCGTCATTTTACAGGAGTTGAAACCATTATAGGTGTTAGATTTGTCAAAATTAGCTTTTTGCTGTTGAAGAGCATGTTTTTTCACGGATAAATATTCAAAAAGAATGTTTTTAAATTTTTGAGCAGTACTTTTACGGCGTGAAAAAAGCCATTGTAATCGTCGTATTTTTATTTATTCTGAAACCGATACTTCCGGTGCTGGAATACGTTTTGAATTACGATTACATTGTTAAGGAACTCTGTGAGAACAAGGCCAAGCCCGAAATGAAATGTAACGGAAAGTGTCATTTGATGAAAGAATTGGCAAAAGCGTCCGAAAAAGAAACTCCGGTTTCCTCCGATAAAAAAGCATCCCATCACGAATTTGAGGTTTTGTTTCTGGAGAAAGACCATTATCAGAACTTTACTTTCAGTGTTCCAAATGCAGCCGGTCAAAATACATCGGCTTATTCCAACTTCTATTTTTACGAAAAGTCCAAGCTGATTTTTCACCCGCCCATCGTTTAAGTTTTGCATTAAACTTTTTTTTTCTGCTGTACTCACAGTGGAATGACTGCTATTGATTTTATCAAAGCGAAAAATTTTAGTATCCTAACTTAACGAACAAATGAAAAAAATAATCCTTGCCTTATTGGTGACAGGGCAAATTATATATGGACAAAACCCAACTCAAAAAGATTCTGTAAAATCTAACCAGCTTGATGATGTGGTGGTTACTGCTAATCGGGGCGTTTCCTCTAAAAGAGAAGTTCCGGTTGCCATTTCCAAAATTTCACAGCAGACGATTAACGAAACCAAGGCCACTGCGGTCTATGAAATCATAAACAAAACTCCCGGCATTTTAATGGTGAATCTGGGAAGCGAACAACACTCGATGGCTATTCGTCAACCGATGACCACCAATGCGTATTACCTTTATTTGGAAGACGGCTTACCGATTCGTCCGATGGGTGTTTTCAACCACAACGCGCTTTTGGAAATCAATCAGTTTAACTTGCAGGCGATCGAAGTGGTAAAAGGGCCGGTTTCTTCACTTTACGGTCCTGAAGCTGTGGGTGGAGCGGTAAATCTCCTCTCATTAAAACCTTCCCTGAATCCGGAGATGAAATTAGGTATTCAGGCCGAACATTGGGGGTATAAGCGATTGCAGGCGGCCGGAAGTGCGATCTTTGGTAAATTCGGTTTTCATATTGCCGGTTTGTCCTCCTCGCAGCGGAATTCCTGGATGACTTTTTCGGATTACAACAAAGACAACATTAACGCGCGGTTTGATTATAATTTTAATGCCTCAACGCGTTTGATTGCGACGCTGTTTTATGGGGACTATTATTCCGATATGACCGGTACCGTAAACGAAAACGACTTTTACAACCGAACCTATAAAAGCACTACTGATTTCACGTACAGAAAATCAGAGGCTTTGCGAAGTAAAATAAGCTTTGAGAAAAACTGGAGCGACAATGCCTTTACAACTGTAACCGCTTTTCATCGCAACAACAAATTAGGTCAGAACCCATCCTACGGTATCCGATGGACGCCGGGGCAAACTACAGCCCGTGGGGAAATCAATTCCAACAATTTTAAAAGTTACGGGGCTGTGCTGCAACACAATCAAAAGATAAATTTTTTAAATACGTCTATCGTGGGCGGCGCGCTTTTTGATTATTCCCCTGTAGTGTATAATGCGTACCAAATCGATTTATTGGCAAATCTGAACCCGGGTGGACAAACCGTCAGCAGTTATGAAATTGTGGCCGAGCGTCCGGATATTAAGCTTTCGGATTATGAAGCTAAAATTTATAACAAGGCCGTTTTTATGCAGGCGACGGTCAAACCTGTTGAAAAGGTTGTACTGACTTTGGGAGGCCGTTACGACAACATGAGTTTTGATTATACCAACCGTATTGATCAATCTGCCGGAAATAAAGTTTACCAGCAGTTTACCTTTAAATCCGGTGTCAATTATAATCCGTTTGCCTTTGGGGGACTTTATGGTAATTATTCCCAGGGATTTGCGCCACCAGGACTAACTTCGATTTTCAGGGCCAAAGCCGGAACAGGTGGGAGCACGGGAACGCCGGCAGCTTTTTATTATAACCTGAAACCGGCCGAATTCAATAATTATGAAGTGGGAGGCTGGTTGAGTTTTCCAAAGCAGAAAATTACGATTGATTTTTCGCTGTACTACATGGAAGGGAAAAACGAACTGCTGAACATTCGTCAACCCGATAATTCCACGGATTACCAATCGGCGGGGAAAACCATGCATAAGGGAATTGAGTTTTCGGTGAATTATTGCCTGAGTGAACAGTTTAAAATGCGTATTGGCGGTACCACAGCCGTACATAAATTCATCGACTTCAAAATATCGGACAAACCCTCTGACCCGATTCAGAATTTAAGTGGTTTTGAAATGCCTTCCGCACCGAAATGGACCGGGAATTCCGAAGTGAGTTTTTATCCGAAATGGTTACCAAATTTCCGGACATCTGTGGAATGGCAAATGGTGCCAGGTTGGTATCAGGATCAGGTCAATACCGCTAAATATGACGGATACAATGTTTTTAATGCGCGATTTGGCTATCAGTGGAAGGGATTTGAGTTTTACGGAAACCTAATGAACCTCACCGATAAACTGTATGCCTATAACGTTACAAGAGGAAATACCGTCACTTCAGCACCAACGTATACCGCTGCCGCACCACGGACTTTTGTTTTTGGGTTGCAGTATAATTTATCATTGAAGAAATAAAAAAAAGCCTCAAAAGAGGCTTTTTTTTTATTGTAATCCAAGTTGTTTTCTGATGGCTTCCGGAATGACTTTGTCCAGAAAAGTTTTTTGAGCAATGTCGTAGTTGACAAACCGCCATTTGTTTTGCGTAAGGGCATCGGATACGGCAATCATCACGTCGTTGCCTTCTATAAGGAAACTGTTGCGGTCTTTTTCGAAGGTGATTTTTTTATCTTTCATGCTTTCTTTAAAGCTGGTAATCATGGTTTGAGCGGTAGCATCATCGATTTTTTCTTCAAACTTCATACGGATGGCACCTTTGTAATTGATGATGCAAAAAGTCTGGTTCCCGATCTTCTTAAGCTCTGAAAAGGTGAATTTAGGGTTCGGATAGACAAACCGTACTCCGAATTGTTCATTTTGGAAGGTTTTGTCGAGGGTTTCATACATGGTTTCCCTTTTTACGATATCGAACAGTTTTGGGTAGGTGTAATCCAGTATGCCGTTGAAATCCATGTTGTAAGAAGCTTCATAGATTTTTTGGGTGGAGGTTTTCAGTTCCGATACGGATTGCGCCTGAAGTAACGACAGAAAGAATAGGGCGATTAAAGAAAGTTTTAATTTCATACCATCATATTTTTCTTAAAAATACAAAAAATCCCCGACTACTTTCATAATCGGGGATCTTTATTATTTGCGGTTTGCTTAGTCGTTAACTATAATCCATTCGCCTGAAGCTAAAAGCGATTCTGCTTTTTTGTACTTCATGGTTTCGGATTTTCCGCTCATCACATGCTTGATAGTAACATTGTCGTTACGGTTGATTTTCGGAGCATCACGTACAACAGTTTCCGTTACATGGTGCTGCTGTTGTGTTTGTGCTGCTTCACGGTGTCTGGAAGCCATTTCATCCGTATTCAATACTTCTTCTTTTGAAGTGGTGTATTCTTCCTGTACCGGGATTTCTTCCGCTTCCTGAATGTTGTTCGGGTTTTGGGAAGGTAAATCACCTTTGAACAAGAACGAAATCACTTCTTTGTTGATACCGTCTAACATGTTTTTGAACAGGTTGAACGCTTCGAATTTGTAGATCAATAGCGGATCTTTTTGCTCGTGTACGGCCAACTGAACCGATTGTTTCAATTCGTCCATTTTACGTAAGTGCTTTTTCCACGCTTCGTCAACAATGGCTAAAGTGATGTTCTTTTCGAAATCGGTCAATAATGTTTTTCCTTCGCTGGTGTAAGCTTTTTCCAGATCGGTAACCACATTCAGTGATTTGATACCGTCTGTGAAAGGTACTACGATACGCTCGTACTGGCCATTGTTGTTTTCGTATACATTTTTGATAACCGGGAAAGCATCTTTTGCATTGCGCACTTGTTTGCTCTCGTAAGTTTCCATTGCTGCTTTGTACACTTTTCCGGCAATTTCAACCTCAGTAAGTCTGTTGAAATCGTTTTCTGATACCGGTGATTCGATAGCGAAATTACGGATTAACTCGAACTCAAAGTTTTTGAAATCTTTGGTTATTTTGTTGCTTTCGGTAATCAATTCTGCCAAGTCATACATCATGTTCGCGATATCCACTTTCAAACGTTCTCCGTGTAAAGCATGACGACGGCGTTTGTAAACCACTTCACGTTGCGCGTTCATTACGTCGTCATATTCTAACAAACGTTTACGAACCCCGAAGTTGTTTTCCTCTACTTTTTTCTGTGCTCTTTCGATGGATTTGGTCATCATCGAGTGCTGAATTACTTCACCTTCTTTGATTCCCATTCGGTCCATGATTTTCGCCACACGCTCCGAACCGAACAAACGCATCAGGTTATCTTCCAAAGACACATAGAACTGTGAACTTCCCGGATCTCCCTGACGACCCGCACGACCACGTAACTGACGGTCTACACGACGCGAATCGTGACGCTCCGTACCGATGATGGCTAAACCACCAGCCGCTTTTACTTCCGGAGACAATTTAATATCGGTTCCACGACCGGCCATGTTGGTTGCGATGGTTACAACGCCCGGATTACCAGCTTCAGCAACGATTTGTGCCTCTTGTTTGTGTAATTTCGCATTCAATACGTTGTGCTGGATGCCTTTCATTTTTAGCATACGGCTCAACAATTCGGAGATTTCTACCGAAGTCGTACCGATCAATACCGGACGGCCTTCTGCCACCAATTGTTGTACATCTTCTGCCACCGCGTTGAATTTCTCACGAACGGTGCGGTAGATTAGATCCTCTTTATCTTTACGGGCAATTCCTCTGTTGGTTGGAATTTCCACTACGTCTAATTTGTAGATTTCCCAGAACTCACCAGCCTCAGTTACCGCAGTACCGGTCATACCTCCCAATTTGTTGTACATACGGAAGTAGTTCTGAAGGGTAATGGTTGCAAAAGTTTGGGTTGCTGCCTCGATTTTTACGTTTTCTTTAGCTTCAATCGCCTGGTGTAAACCGTCGGAATAACGGCGTCCGTCCATGATACGTCCGGTTTGCTCATCAACAATCAAAATTTTGTTGTCCATGATTACGTATTCCGTATCTTTTTCGAATAGGGTATAGGCTTTTAAAAGTTGCGTTAACGTGTGGATACGCTCGCTTTTCACACCGAAGTCCTGGAATAAAACTTCTTTGGCTTCTGCTTCCTGTTCTTTTGGAAGGTTTTGTCTTTCGATGTTGGCGATTTCTGTACCGATGTCCGGTAAGATGAAGAAATCGTCCGACGTATCTTTGGACATGAATTTGATACCGTTATCGGTCAATTCTACCTGATTGTTTTTCTCTTCAATTACAAAATACAAAGCTTCGTCAACCTGTGGCATTTTACGGTTGTTGTCCTGCATGTATTCGTTTTCCGTTTTCTGAAGGATTTGTTTTACCCCTTCTTCAGAAAGGAATTTGATCAAGGCTTTGTTTTTTGGTAAAGCACGGTAAGCTCTTAATAATTGGAAACCGCCGTCTTTAGTATTTCCTTCTTTGATCAAACGTTTTGCTTCCGTTAAGAAACCGTTCGCCAATTGACGCTGAAGGTTGTATAAGTTTTCGATTTTCGGTTTTAATTCGTTGAATTCGTGACGGTCTCCCTGAGGAACCGGTCCTGAGATGATTAGCGGGGTACGGGCATCGTCAATCAATACGGAATCCACCTCATCGACAATCGCGTAGTTGTGTTTTCTTTGTACCAATTCACCCGGCGTGTGTGCCATGTTATCACGTAAATAGTCGAAACCGAATTCATTATTGGTTCCATAAGTGATATCCGCTTCGTAGGCTTTTCTACGGGCATCGGTGTTTGGTTGGTGGTTGTCGATACAATCTACGGTCATCCCGTGGAACTCGAACAACGGTGCTTTCCAGGTGCTGTCACGTTTGGCAAGGTAATCATTCACGGTTACCAGGTGAACACCGTTTCCGGTTAAAGCATTTAAATACAACGGCAAGGTTGCCACTAATGTTTTTCCTTCCCCGGTCTGCATCTCGGAGATTTTCCCCTGGTGTAATACCGTACCACCAATCAACTGAACGTCGTAGTGGATCATGTCCCAGGTGATGGCTTTTCCGGCGGCATCCCAGGAGTTGGCCCAAACCGCGTTGTCGCCTTCAATAGATATATAGGATTTTGCTCCCGATAATTCGCGGTCTTTTGCCGTAGCCGTAACCGTGATCTGGGTGTTTTCTTTGAAACGGCGTGCGGTTTCTTTTACTACTGCGAAAGCTTCCGGTAAAATATCGTTCAATATTTTTTCTGAGATTTCATACGCTTCTTTTTCCAAAGCATCGATAGCAGCATAGATATCTTCTCTTGTGTCGATGTTGTCAGTAGCTTCAGCTTCCTGTTTTAATTCTTCAATCTTGGCATCTTTTTCTGCTCTTGCATTTTTGATCTGCTCTTTGAAGAAAGTGGTCTTAGCTCTTAATTCATCATGGGAAAGCGCCGCTAAAGCACTTTCGTAAGATTTAATCTTCGTAATGATGGGCTGGATAGCCTTTACGTCTTTCTGGGATTTGTCTCCCACAAAAGCCTTTATTATGCTGTTTATGAAACTCATAATTCTGTTGGTTTATATACTGATAAATGTGTGCAAATTTACACAAAAAAAAAGCCTCATCTGAGACTTTTTCGCTGTGTGTTTATTTTTTAATACTCATCCTCGTTCCAAAGGTAATCTTCATCGGTAGGATAGTCAGGCCAAATCTCTTCCATTGATTCGTAGATTTCACCTTCGTCTTCGATAGACTGTAAGTTTTCTACAACTTCTAAAGGAGCTCCTGTTCTGATCGCATAGTCGATTAGTTCATCTTTTGTGGCTGGCCACGGAGCATCGCTTAGATAAGATGCTAATTCTAATGTCCAATACATCTTTTATATCGATTTATAGTTTTATGCAAAAATAAATTTTATACTGAAAAAATCAAGTAAAATTCGTTTTATTTTAAAAAAAGTTAAGAACGTCGTTTTTTAGTGCTCAGTTTTCAGTTGCAGTTTTCAGTTTCTGAATGCTGAATACTGTGACTGATTACTGTTTACGCGGAATCCATTTTACTTCATCAGCGTGCAAGTCAAACGACAACTTCCGTGCCAAGACAAAAAGGTAGTCAGAAAGTCGGTTCAGATAGGTTAAAACCAGTTCATCGATGGCCTCAATTTCGTTCAGATGCGTGGTTAAACGCTCGGCACGACGGCACACACAGCGTGCTATATGACAATATGACACGGTAGTATGACCACCTGGCAAAACAAAGTGCGTCATAGGGGGTAAAGCGGTGTCCATCGCATCGATTTCGTTTTCCAGAAGCGTAATGTCTTCAGGAGAAATGCGGTTGATGTTTAAACGTTGTTGCCCGTTTTTAAGCACTTCTTTTTCCGGTGGTGTGGCTAAAATGGCTCCGAGGGTGAAAAGACGGTCCTGAACTTCTATCAGAATGTTTTTGTACAACGGATTGATGTCCTGATCACGGATTAAGCCGATATAGGAGTTTAATTCGTCTACGGTACCGTAACTTTCAATGCGGATATGGTGTTTCGGAACACGGGTGCCTCCGAAAAGTGCAGTGGTTCCTTTGTCGCCGGTTTTGGTATATACTTTCATGAATTGGTTATTTGTGGTTTGGTTATTCGTAATTCGTAATTAATCTAGTCGCTAAGTTACTGAGTTTTTCAAGGACTATCCAAACACAAAAGACAAAAACTCCCTAGCCCTGACAGCAGCGGCACGAAGTACAGCGGATGGCAGGAACATGGTTTGCCGGTTAGCCAAAACCATTCGCTCCCATTTAAAACGGTTGTTGATTATTGCTTTTTTCAGAAATTGAAAACTGCGACTGTAAACAGTGACTACCTGTTCGGATTATCACTCTCGATCATGCCGTCTTTTAAACGGATGATGCGGTGGGCATGTCTAGCAATGTCTTCCTCGTGGGTTACCAGGATTACCGTGTTTCCGTTGGCATGGATTTCGTCGAAAAGGTTCATGATTTCCACCGACGTTTTACTGTCAAGGTTTCCGGTTGGTTCATCGGCTAAAATAATGGACGGATGATTAACCAAGGCTCGCGCAACCGCTACGCGCTGACGTTGTCCTCCGGAAAGTTGGTTGGGTTTGTGGTCCATACGATCGGCAAGGCCTACCTGGGTTAAAACGGTAGTAGCGCGTTTGTCACGGCTTTCTTTATTGTGCCCGGCATAAATCATTGGTAAAGCCACGTTGTCTAACGCAGTGGTTCTGGGCATCAGGTTGAAGGTCTGGAACACGAAACCGATTTCTTTGTTACGGATTCCGGCCAGTTCGTCGTCTTCCATTTTGCTGACATCTTTTCCGTTAAGAATGTAACTGCCGGCAGTTGGGGTGTCAAGGCATCCCAAAAGATTCATCAAAGTTGATTTACCGGACCCGGAAGGCCCCATCAAGGCTACGTATTCACCTTTGTTGATTTGTAAATCGATTCCTTTTAAAACGTAAACGATTTCGTTACCAAGCGGGAAATCGCGGGTAATTCCTTTGATGTTGATGATGGGCTGTGACATTGCTGGCTTTTTTTCGGATTAAAAATACAAAAACGGATTCTGATACGATAATAAGTAGCCAATTTTTAAGAGTTGTTACAGCCTTACATAAAAACTCCCCACTCGTGAAAGCAGGGAGATTAAAAAAAGTATGATGTGCGATGAGTTATAACTCATCTCTGATGGGTCGTAACTCAATGTAAAGTTATTGATTTTTAGTAAGTTACAATTTTAAAATATGTTATTTGTTTGTTAAAATTCTGTCTTTTAAGGGATTAAAAGAATACTTTGTAATACCGCCAAAACTTTAGGGAATTGATGCTGTTTCAGGTATAATTTCGAAATGATCAGGTAGGAAGCGGCTTAAATCCGGATGGTGAAATGCTCTTTTTCCTGCTCGTAACGGAAGAATACGAAGCCCCATTGAAAAGTGTCGATGGTTACCGTTACTTTCGGATGGTTTTTGATGATTTCCCAGGCTTCCTCCATAGCTGCAGACCAATGAATGTCGTCGAAAATCCAAACGGTGTCGTTGGTGATGGTAGGTAAAAGCAATTCAAAATACGTAAGTGTAGCTTCTTTGGAATGGTTGCCGTCGAAGTAAATGAGTTTCCAGTCGCAATTTCCGGTCGCAGTTTTTGAAAAATAGTCTTTGAATTCCGTTACCTGAGCTTCAATATTAGTAAGATTGAATTTCTGAAATTGGCTTTGTGCCACGCCTGATGTTTCCGGGCAGCCCTCAAGTGTTACGATTTTGGCTTTAGGATTACCTGTCGAAAGGGCGGAAGTTGCCAGTCCTAACGAAGTCCCGATTTCTAAAATGGTATCCGGTTGGAAATAAGTAACGGTTCTGTATAATAATTCCGCTCGTTTTGGTGTAATTCCGGCGGTTTGTGCAATTTTAGAAATTTGTCTTGTGTTCGATTTGAAAACCCTTGAGCCAGCTCCAAAGTCTGTAACTTCAATTGTTTTTTTGTTGCGAAGTAATTCGTTTCGGTAGTGCTTCAGAATTTTGTACTCCGGTTTCGTTTTTCTGTCGTAAAAGCATTTCGTTACCAATGAATACACAAATGGCGAATGTACTCCGTGTTGGTTTTTGGAGTGCCAAAGAAAATTCAGATAAGCTTTTATTTGAAACAGCATAGTCGTGCACAAGGTTTTACAAACAAGAGGCGAAGATACAAAGTCATTTTCAGAAAGATTGAATCGTTTACAGTAAAAAGTTGAAACCAGATTTAAAAACTATATTTGCAGCCTTGGCAGTTCCGTCAAGACCGACACCTTGTTTTATGAAGACGAAAGATGAAATAGAGAATACAAACGCATTAACTTCGGAAGAAATTAATAAATGCATTGCGCTATTGACGCAGTTAAATACCAATACTGATCAGATATTTGATATTCCGAAAGAGCAGCGAACAGCCTTGATTAAAGCTGCTGGGCAATTCTCCAGACCGGATCGTGATGAACTTTCCCGCAGAAAAAAGGATGGAAGATTAGTAGCCAAACGCAAAAAGGAAAATGCAGACAAAACCGCGCGAAAAGAAACCGGAATAAGAAGTGCTCGCGAGGCAAGTATTTTTATTGCACCAAAATTATTAGCAGCTGCGGATTTGGTCAATAAAGAACAATTGGAATTGGAAACGCCAAGAAATTGTTACGTCTGTAAAACGCCCTTTACCAAACTGCACCATTTTTACGATACGATGTGCGGCGATTGCGGCGATTTTAATTATGCCAAACGTTTTCAGACCGCAAATGTAAAAGGACAAATAGCTGTGGTTACAGGCTCTCGTTTAAAGATCGGGTATCACATTACGTTGATGCTTTTACGTGGCGGGGCTACAGTTATTGCAACTACGCGTTTTCCGGTCGATTCCGCTTTGCGTTTTGCACAGGAAGAGGATTTTATGGAGTGGGGACATCGGTTAAAAATTCACGGATTGGATTTGCGACACATTCCCAGTGTAGAGATTTTCTGCAATTTTATTGAACAAAAATACGGTCGTTTGGATATTCTGATCAATAACGCTGCGCAAACGGTAAGGCGCCCCGCTGGTTTTTATGCGCATTTAATGGAGAACGAAGAACGTTCGGTTGCCTCTTTACCAAAACAAGTACAGGATTTATTGTTCGACCATACTGATTGTTTGCAGGAATTGAAAGTATTGACCATGGGCGCTTCTTCCAGTCAGAATATGCCGGTAACCTGGCATGGGCCGGAACCGGGGATTGGTTTGCGGGCTTCGGCTAAATTATCGCAGATTCCTTATTCGTTTGATAATACGCTGGTAGCGAATGAAGTTTTTCCGGAAGGCGAATTGGATGCCGATTTACAGCAAGTCGATTTAAGAAAAACCAACAGCTGGCGTTTAAAACTAGGGCAAATTGAAACTACGGAAATGATTGAAGTGCAATTGGTAAATTCGGTAGCGCCTTTTGTTTTGTGTAACCGTCTAGCAGAAGTTATGAAGAAGGACAACACGGGGCAAAAGCACATTATAAACGTTTCTGCGATGGAAGGTAAGTTTTATTATGGATATAAAGACGACCGTCATCCGCATACCAATATGGCTAAAGCAGCACTGAACATGTTAACGCATACGGCGGCAGGTTCTTTGGCAAAAGACGGTATTTTTATGAATGCGGTAGACACAGGCTGGGTTACCGATGAAGATCCGGCAGAGTTGGCAAAAAGAAAACAGGAAGAAGAAGATTTTCAGCCACCACTTGATATTGTTGATGGTGCTGCACGCGTTATGGATCCTTTGTTTGATGGGATCAATACCGGAAAACACTGGTGTGGAAAGTTCTTAAAAGATTATGTGCCGATAGCTTGGTAATACCCCGTTTCTAAATAAACAAAAACCACAGCAGAATTTTGTTTTGCTGTGGTTTTTGTTTTATCGTAAACATTTGGTTACCAAAGAATAAATAAATGACAATGCACTCCGTGTTGGTTTTTAGAGTGCCAAAGGAATTGCAGGTAAGATGTGATTATAGGCAACATTCCTTGGCTAAATTATAAACGGTAACCCACCCGAAAACCGATAGAGAAGTTCCCGTCAGTGCCTGACATTTCTTCCAAATCTTTACCAAAGTAATGAATGTTGTCTTTAGGAATGTGGCCTAAATTAGTGTCGTATTTTCTATCGAAGTTTTTGATATTTCGTTTAAGCCCGCCAACATACATATAAGGTTCAAGAACAAAATTTTGCACCGACATTTGGTATCCGAAACATAAATTGATTCCGTAAACTTCTTTATTAACTCCCAATTCGTCGGTTTGCATATTTGTTGCTGTATCGTAATCGCTTTCGTTGCGATAATAGGATTGATCGTAGTTATAGCTGTTCCTTCTGTAAAAAACCTGAATTCCGGTATAAATTCCGGTAGGCTTTTCTTTTGCTGTGTTTGAATCGTCAGCTTTCTTCTTTTTAAAGTAATCGTAGAAATAAAACCTTCCTTCGGTTATAACCCTGTATCCTGAGGTGTTGACAGAAATGGTATCTGTTTTTTTACCTAAATCATACAGTTGCACTCCAAGTTCGGTCTGCACCGAGAAATAGTTGTTAAGTTTTCGTTCTGCTGCAAATTGAATTGTCGGAAAGGAAAACACATCAACCGCAGCGGTAGTGTTCCATTTTACGATCCAGTTTTTTGGCTTTGTGTCTTCTGTTTGTGCTGATGTGCTGAAGGTTACAAAGACGAATAAAATAAAAAACAATAACTTTTTTCCCATGATTATTCTGATTTAGCAGAAAGTTCAAACCAGCGTTCTTCTTTTTCTTCTATTTTTTTGATGACGTTTTGCAATTCGTTGGCTTTCTTTTCTATATCTGCATCTATTACTTTTCCGTCCGAAAACAATTGCTCGATTTCTTTTTTCTTCAGTTCTAAATCTTTTATTTCACGTTCGAGTTTCTGAAATTCTTTCTGTTCGTTAAAAGTTAAACCTGAAGAAGCCGGATTGTTTTGTTTCCAGTTGACTTTTTCCTTCGGTTCTTCTTTTGCAGGCTCGGCACTGTCTTCGTAAGCACGGAAATCAGAGTAATTTCCAGGGAAGTTCTCAATTTCACCTTGTCCGCGGAATACAAATAAATGATCCACGATTTTGTCCATGAAATAACGGTCGTGCGAAACTACTAATAAACAGCCCGGATAATCCAAAAGGAAACTTTCCAGAACATTTAACGTTACAATATCCAAATCGTTTGTGGGCTCATCGAGAATCAAAAAGTTAGGATTCTGAATCAAAACCGTACACAAATATAAACGTTTCAATTCGCCACCGCTTAGTTTTTCAACGTAGTCATATTGTTTTTTGGCATCGAATAAAAAGCGTTCCAACAATTGCGAAGCCGAAATGATGCGGCCTTTTGCCAGCGGAATGTATTCGCCGAATTCTTTAATGATATCGATTACACGTTGTCCCGGTTGCGGATTGATACCGCTTTGGGTGTAGTAACCGATTTTTATAGTGTCGCCAACCACCACTTTTCCGCTATCGGCAGGAATGGTGCCGGTCAGCAAATTCAGGAATGTGGATTTTCCGGTTCCGTTTTTCCCGATGATCCCGATTCTGGCTCCGCGTTGAAAATCAAAAGTAAAATCGTTTAAAATGATTTTGTCGCCGAATTTTTTAGAGATTTTGTGAAGTTCGATAATCTTACTTCCCATGCGCTCCATATTGATTTCGAGCTCAACTACGTTTTCTTTTCTGCGGCTTTCGGCTACTTCCTTAATTTTGTAGAAGTCGTCCTGACGCGATTTTGATTTTGTGGTTCTTGCTTTAGGCTGACGGCGCATCCAGGCCAATTCCTTTACGAAAAGGTTTTGTGCTTTGTCAATCGTTGCATTTTCCGAAGCGATGCGTTCTTCTTTTTTCTCCAAATAATAGGAATAATTCCCTTTGTATTGGTAGAGTTTACCGTTGTCCAATTCTATGATTTCGTTGCAAACGCGTTCCAAAAAGAAACGGTCGTGCGTTACCATGAACAAAGTGATGTTTTCTTTCGCGAAATAACTTTCCAGCCATTCGATCATTTCTAAGTCCAAGTGGTTGGTCGGCTCGTCCAGAATCAGTAAATCCGGTCGGTTGATTAAAATGATGGCCAGCGATAAACGTTTTTTCTGCCCTCCGGAAAGGTTTTTTACCTTCAGTTTGAAATCTTCCAGTTTCAGTTTGAACAGGATCTGTTTGAATTGCGTTTCGAAATCCCAGGCATTGTGGCGGTCCATGTCGTCGAAGGCTTTCTGATAGGCTTCTTCGTCTTCTGGACGCTCCAATGCTTTTTCATAACGCTCAATAACGTGCAGGATTTCATTATCCGAAGCGAAAATACTTTCTTCAATGGTCAACTCATCCTGCAGATTGTGATCCTGGGACAAAAACGCCATTTTGATTTCTTTGCGCACCACGACTTGTCCCGTATCCGGCTCGTCTTCACCATTGATGATTTTCATGATGCAGGTTTTTCCGGAACCGTTTTTTGCGATAAAGGCAATTTTCTGGTCTTTGTTGATACCGAACGAAATGTCTTTAAACAGGGTTCTTTCGCCGAACGATTTTGATATGTTTTCTACTGAAAGGTAATTCACTGGACAGTTATAAATTATAAGTTATGAGTTATGAATTTTTTGTAAAAGCATAACTTTTGCAAAAGTAGCTTATTTATAGCGCAATCAAAATTTTCAAATTATATTTGCTTTATGCAACTCTCGGTAATCATTCTTAATTATAACGTCCGTTACTTTCTGGAGCAATGTGTTTTGAGTGTCCAAAAGGCATTGGAAAACATTGACGGCGAAATCATTGTAGTGGATAATTTTTCCGTAGACGATAGTTGCGCGATGATGAAAAAGCGTTTTCCAAACGTGAAGCTTATCGAAAACAAAGCCAATCTCGGATTTCCCAAAGGAAATAATATAGGTGTGGCTGCAGCTAAAGGCGAATACATCTGCATTTTAAACCCCGATACGGTTGTTGCCGAAGATACATTTCAAAAAGTGCTCCAATTTGCCGAATCCCAACCGGATTTAGGAATTATAGGTTGTAAACTCATCGACGGAACCGGAAACTTTCTCCCGGAATGCAAACGCGGTGTGCCGACGCCGTGGGTAGCGTTTACCAAAATCTTCGGGTTGTATAAAATTTTTCCAAAATCTTCTCTTTTCAATAAATATTATGCGCAGCATTTGTCTGAAAATGAAACTGGTAAAGTTGATATCCTTGTAGGAGCTTTTATGGTGATGAAACGCAAGTTGTATATGGAAGTAGGCGGTTTTGATGAAAACTGTTTTATGTATTCCGATGATATCGATCTGAGTTATCTGGTTTTGAAATCGGGGAAATCGAATTATTATTTCCATGAAGCTTCGGTTATTCATTATAAAGGAGAAAGCACGGTGCGCGACGGAACCTATATGAAGCGTTTTCGTGAAGCGATGCAGTTTTTCTATAAAAAGCATTTCTGCGGTTCGGTAATTTTTGATGTTTTGATGCGAATTGGTGCTTTTGCTTTTGCATTACTGAAGAAAAACCAACAAAAGCAAGTGGTTTATGATGTTGCTGAATATGTTTTGATTTCTTCGGATGAAATACTGCAAAACAAATTGGAAAACCAACTGCAAAAAAAGATAACTCGCATTGCTGATATTGACGAAAATCTGTTATTTTCGCAGGCAAAATCACCTGAAAAGCATTTGGAAATCCTGTTGGACAACAATAATGTTAGATTTAAGGAAATAATCGCTTTTCTGGAACAGTATAAAAACAAAGGATTTACCTTTAAAATCATTCCTGAAAGCGCTTCTTTTATGATTGGAAGCAACAGCAGTAATGATAGAGGTGAAATCCTTGAAATCGAGTAAAAAATTACATTTTGTGAAATTATAAATCAAAATAATTATTAATTTTGCAAACTAAACTTAAAAACACAACCTTAGTTTAAAGATATGGCAAAGTTTGAATTGAAACTGCCCAAGATGGGAGAGAGTGTTGCAGAGGCAACAGTAACCAATTGGTTGAAAAAAGTTGGAGACCGAATTGAAATGGACGAAGCAGTACTTGAAATCGCTACCGATAAAGTAGACAGCGAAGTGCCTTCTGAAGTAGCCGGTACCCTTGTGGAAATTCTTTTCAATACGGATGATGTGGTTCAGGTTGGACAAACCATCGCGATTATCGAAACAGAAGGTGGTGCTGCAGTAGCTCCGGTTGCGGAAGCAGTAGCAGCTCCGGTTGCGGAAGTGGCTAAAACAGTAGAAGCAGCAAAAGAAGTTGCAGCTCCTGCGGATTTTTCAGCTTCAGACAAATTTTTCTCACCATTGGTGAAAAACATCGCTAAAGAGGAAGGAATTTCTCTTGCAGAATTAGAGTCTATCCAAGGTTCAGGAAAAGACGGAAGAGTAAACAAAGAAGATATCTTAAACTATATCAAAAACAGAGGAAGTCAGCCAGTTGCGGTAGCTCCTGTGACAGCGGCTCCGGTAGTTGCAGCTCCAGCTGCAGAAGTAGCGAAAGCGGCTCCGGTATCTGTAAACGGTGGGGACGAAATCGTGGAAATGGACAGAATGCGTAAGCTGATTTCCGGATACATGGTTGCTTCAGTGCAAACTTCGGCGCACGTTCAGTCGTTCATTGAAGTGGATGTAACCAACATCGTGAAATGGAGAGATAAAGTGAAAAACGCTTTCGAAAAGAGAGAAGGAGAGAAGTTAACCTTCACGCCAATCTTCATGGAAGCCGTTGCAAAAGCCTTGAAAGATTTCCCTGGAATGAATATTTCGGTTGACGGTGAATACATCATCAAACGTAAAAACATCAATTTAGGTATGGCAGCTGCTTTACCAAACGGAAACCTAATCGTGCCGGTAATCAAAAATGCAGACCAATTAAACTTGGTAGGTATGGCAAAAGCGGTTAACGATTTAGGCAACAGAGCAAAAGCGGGTAAATTGAAACCGGACGATACACAAGGAGGTACTTATACAGTAACGAACGTTGGTACTTTTGGGTCTGTTTTCGGAACACCGATCATCAACCAGCCGCAAGTGGGAATCTTAGCTTTAGGGGCTATACGTAAAGTGCCTGCGGTTATCGAAACGCCGGAAGGAGATTTCATCGGAATCCGTCAGAAAATGTTCTTGTCACACTCTTACGACCATAGAGTTGTAGACGGTGCCTTAGGAGGAAGCTTCGTAAAACGCGTTGCGGATTACCTTGAGGCTTGGGACATCAACAGAGATATTTAAGCATTAGATTGTTTATAAGTTATACAACCCGGTTGGAATTCTTCAATCGGGTTTTTTATATTTGGATAGCAAATTTTAGAAACGATGAGAGCATCCGTGTTTTTTCTTTTTCTGGTTTTGATGGGATGTAAAGACGCCATCAAAAATGAAAAGAAACTGGTAATAGCCAAACCTGATAAGATTGATTTTGTGGTTCCGCAGGTCAGCAAAAGTCTGACGGTTAACGTAAAGGAGGATTTGTTAGGTTATTGGGTGGGTGATTTCAGACCGGATTTGACTGAGGATGAAACCGATTCGATTAATCTGAATGAATCTAAAGTGCTTGATGAATCGAGAAAGAGGATTACACTTTCCATTGATGAAATCAAGGGAGGTTCTATTAAAGGGCATTCGGTAGTTTCAGGGACGATCAGTTCCTTTGAGGGGACTTTGCTGGAAACCAAAACCGATTTCTTTATTAAGTTAACCGAAAACAACAACGACAGGACAGATGGCGTGTTTCAGTTGCGGATTGAGAAAAAAGATTCTGTAGTAAGTGGAAAATGGAATGTTAAACAAGCTGATGCGGTGAAGTTCGGAAAGAAAAAACTTGAATTGAAAAAGAAACTTTTCAAGTACGATCCCAATATTGAACTGCTATTAGAATTTATAGACACGGACAAAACAAAACATCTTGTGATGCGGGATACGATAGATGGGGAAGAGGAAGTCTATGAGGATGATGAATATTTTATGACTACAGGAAGGATATTCGAGAAAAATGCTTCTAAAGATTTACTGCAAAAAGATTTTGTGGCGAATTTGACCAAAGCAGACATTTTTATCCTACGAAATTCGATTTTTGCACGACACGGATTTGCTTTCCGCGATAAACAGCTGCGCATGTATTTCGAAAATTTTGATTGGTATATGCCCGTTTTCGGGGACGTGAAAAACGAACTGACCGAAGTGGAGAAAAAGAACGTGGAATTGCTGTTGCGCTACGAGCAGAATGCGGTGGAATATTACGATGTTTTCGGGCGCTAAATGAATGCAGGCCTTTTAAAATATACACTGCTTTTAGGATACGGTTATTTTTCCTTTTTGCTGTTGCTTATTACGTTGCAATATTTTCCAATGGATTTTGATGTGGCGTTTTTAAGGATCAAGCAGGAAGAAATTTCAAAAGGATATTACAAAATAGCTTTTTTTACGCATGTGTACACCAGTATATTTTTGATGGTTTTCGGAGGAATACAGTTTTTTGTAAAACAGGGGGTAAGGCAGTACTATTGGCATCGTTTGTCTGGCAGGGCGTATGTTTTTATCATTCTGTTTTTGTCCGGTCCTTCAGGGCTTGTGATGTCCTATCATGCCAATGGTGGCTGGATTGCAAAAGTGCCTTTTTTATTACTGAGTGTGCTCTGGATTTATTTTACGGCAAAATCCTGGACCAGTGCAGTAAAAGGACAAATTGCCGAACATCGAAAGTATGCCATCCGAAGTTTTGCCCTAACACTTTCGGCAGTTTCCCTGAGGCTGTTTAAGTATGGGATTGTTTTTTTGTTTCATCCGCCCCCGATGGATACCTACAGAATTGTCGCCTGGCTTGGCTGGACGTTCAATTTGCTGCTGGCGGAAATCATCATTTATAATAAGTTTAAAAAATAAGCCGCATATCGATTATCTTTGTGCGGAATACAATCAACAGCATGGAATTAAAACTCAACAGGCCTATTTGTTTCTTTGATTTGGAAACTACCGGAATCGATGTCGGGAAAGACCGGATCGTGGAAATCGCAATAGTAAAAGTATACCCCAACGGCAATAAAGAAAGTAAAACCTGGCTGGTAAATCCAACTATTCCGATTCCTGCGCACGCGACTGCGGTTCACGGAATTACCAATGAAAAGGTAGCCAATGAGCCTACTTTTAAAGAATTGGCGACTCAGGTACATAACATGATAAAAGATTCGGATCTGGCAGGCTTTAATTCCGATCGTTTCGACATTCCGCTTTTGGCTGAAGAGTTGTTACGTGCCGAAGTGGATTTTGATATGAAAAACCGCGTTTCGGTAGACGTGCAGACTATTTTCCACAAAAAAGAAGAGCGTACCTTAAGTGCGGCCTATAAATTTTACTGCGGACAATCGCTTGAGAACGCGCACAGTGCCGAAGCCGATACCATGGCTACCTATGAAATACTAAAAGCACAATTAGAACGTTATCCGGAATTGGAGAACGATATGAAATCACTTTCGGAATTCACCACCAGAAAAAAATCCGTGGATTTTGCAGGATTCATTGCTTTGAATGCTGAAGGGCAGGAGATTTTTACCTTCGGAAAACACAAAGGTGCTTTAGTGGATGAGGTGCTGGAAAAAGAACCGGGTTATTTCGGCTGGATCCAAAACGCTGATTTTCCGTTGTATACCAAAAAGGTGCTGACTGCTATTAAACTAAGAAAACTGAATACAAAACAGTAATAATAAAGTTTTCAGTCGCCGTTACAGTTGGCAGGCTGAAAACTGAGACTGAAAACTGAGACTGAATACTATGAAAATCATCTGCATCGGCCGCAATTACGCCGACCATATTTCAGAACTGAATAACGAACGCCCGTCCGAACCTGTTATTTTCATGAAACCGGACACGGCTATTTTACCGAAACAGTTTCCGTTTGTGATCCCGGAATTTACCAAAGATGTGCATCATGAGGTGGAGATTCTAGTGAAAATCAATAAAGTAGGAAAATATATCGACGAAAAGTTTGCACATAAATATTATGATGAAATAGGTCTTGGGATCGATTTTACCGCACGAGACTTACAGGCCGAATTGAAAAGTAAGGGGTTGCCGTGGGAAAAAGCAAAGGCTTTTGACGGTTCAGCGATAATAAGTGACTTTTCATCGAAAAAAAATTTCAGTTCACTTGAAAATATTAACTTTGAATTAACCAACAACGGAACAGTAGTTCAACGTGGAAATACTAGCCAGATGTTGTGGAAAATTGATGAGATTATTGCTTATGTTTCACAGTTTTTCACCTTAAGAACAGGCGATATTATTTTTACAGGAACACCTGCCGGTGTTGCGAAAGTGCAACCAAATGACGTTTTGGAAGGTTTTATTGAAGGACAACAACTTTTTAGAATACAGGTAAAGTAATGGCGATATATTATAACTTATCAAAAGTCTATGAAATTTCGGATAACGATACCGATTTTGCACAGCAGATTATTAATCTTTTTGTTGAAGAAGTGCCTCATGAATTGAAGTCAATTAAGGAGGGGATCGAAGAAAAAGATTATGCAAAAACATATGCCTCTTCCCATAAAATCAAACCTACCCTGGATTTGTTGGGAATGGATTTAGCCTATGAAGAAAACCTTCAGGTTATGGAATGGACAAAATCCGAAGGCAAAAGAAAAGAGATTAAAGAAGTTTTTAAAAGCTTAAAAGAACACATTGAAAACGCCCTGAAAGAAGTGAAAAAAGATTACAATCTATAACTTTCAGATACAATGCCTAATACCATTAAAGTAAAATTCGGCAATCATTTTAAAGTAAATGTACCGCGTGAGAATGCCGAAACCTTCGAAGCGGAATTGACTCAAAGAGGAGTAAAATTCTATATAGATTCCAATAAAAGATTGTTGGATGATTTTGTTACCTATTCTATCCTTAAGAAAAGCAGTGCAATTGTTGATTCGGTTTCTGATTCCGACAGTATTGTTTTTGCTGAAACTTCCGAAGAAAATAAGATCTTAAACCGTTATTTGTGTTTGGTGGCCTTGTTTTCAGTCCTTATGATTGTATTGCAGATTGTCGATAAGTTTATAAAGCCCTAAGTTTATTTCTTCTCTCTGACGTAGCTTTTTCTTTGCTTTTGCGAGGTAAGCACCTTATCTTTGGGTTCTATTCCAAAAGAAAATGAAAGCAACCATTGTTACTATTGGCGACGAAATCCTGATCGGGCAAATCGTCGATACTAATTCGGCTTTTATAGCCAAATCTTTAGATAAAATCGGAATTGGTGTTCATGAAATGCTTTCTGTCAGTGACGACAGAGCGCATATACTGGAAACGCTGTCTTCGCTTCAAAATGATTCCGATGTTGTGGTTATTACCGGCGGTTTAGGACCGACCAAAGATGATATTACCAAGAAAACCTTATGTGAATACCTTAACGATGAGTTAGTTACTGATCCGGTTGTCCTGGCGCATGTAACGGAACTTATTGAAGGTTTTTTTAAGCGACCGATTACACAAATCAATAAAGATCAGGCATTGGTGCCATCAAAAAGCCAAGTGTTGTTCAATAAAGTAGGAACGGCTCCGGGGATGTGGATGGAGAAAGAAAATACGGTTTTTATTTCGCTTCCGGGTGTTCCGTTTGAAATGAAATACCTGATAGAAAACGAGGTGATCCCAAGACTGGTTTCAAAATTCAACAGGCCATACATCGTTCATAAAACCATACGTACATACGGAATAGGAGAAAGTCTTCTGGCGGAGCAAATCGAAAGCTGGGAAGATGCGCTGCCGGATTTTATTAAGCTGGCCTATCTGCCGAGTCCGGGACAAGTGAGGTTGCGATTATCCGCACGTGGCACAGATGAAGGATTGCTTTATCTGGAATTGGATAAGCAAGTTGAAAAGCTTCATGAAATTATAGGGGAAGCTATTGTCGGTTTTGATGATGGTGAAACCATAGAAGTGGTTTTAGGGAAGTTGCTTAAAGAAAAAGCCTTAACTTTGTCCACCGCAGAAAGTTGTACGGGAGGAAAAATCGCTGCTACTTTAACGTCGGTTTCCGGTTCGTCCAATTATTTTAGAGGAAGCGTGGTAAGCTATGCGACTGAAACAAAGGTCAATATTTTGGGTGTTTCTCAGGAGCTGATTAATAAACACACGGTGGTAAGTGTGGAAGTTGCTGAAGCCATGGCTTTGGGAGCTCAAAAGTTAATGCAGTCGGATTACGCGTTAGCAACTACCGGAAATGCAGGCCCGAGCAAAGGCGAGGCGGATGCAGAAGTAGGAACGGTGGTGATTGCAATGGCGACACCAAACGGGGTTTATTCGGAAGAATTTAATTTTGGACAGCCTCGCGAAAAAGTCATTGACAGGGCGGTAACAAAGGCGTTGGAAAAAATTTACAAAGAAATTTTAAAAAACTAATCAGAATAGTTTGTGTATTAGGTTTCTTTTTTGTTACTTTGCACCCTGATTTTGAATAACGAATATAAAGATAAGTATAATGTCAAGAGTTTGTGAACTTACAGGTAAGAGAGCAATGGTTGGAAACAATGTGTCTCACGCTATGAACAAAACTAAAAGAAAATTTAGTGTAAACTTAGTTAAGAAACGTTTCTACATTCCTGAAGAAGACAGATGGGTAACTTTAAGAATTTCTACATCTGCATTGAAAACTATTAACAAAAACGGTATTGCTGCAGTTTTGAAAGAAGCTAAAGCTAACGGATTAGTAAAATAATTCGTAACCTAATAATATATATCAAAGATGGCAAAGAAAGGTAATAGAATCCAGGTTATTTTAGAGTGTACAGAGCACAAGACTTCTGGTGTTCCAGGAACTTCTCGTTACATTACTACGAAAAATAAAAAAAATACTCCAGACAGATTAGAGATTAAAAAGTTCAATCCAATTTTGAAGAGAGTAACTGTTCATAAAGAAATTAAATAATAGTAAGTCATGGCAAAGAAAACCGTAGCAACTTTACAGACAGCTTCAAAAAGATTAACTAAGGCTATCAAGATGGTAAAATCACCTAAAACTGGTGCTTATACTTTTGTTGAGTCAGTAATGTCTCCTGAAGAAGTGGATGCTTTCTTAAGCAAGAAATAATTCCATTATACAATTTATAGAAAAGCTACTTTCGTATGGAAGTAGCTTTTTTATTTTTATCTTTGCTGGGATTTGAAGCCAAACGTTTGGGCGTTTTTTACATGCAGTTCCTGCTGTGCGCTTTATCTCTCCACTGCGTTGCGAGGATACCGCTCCCATCAGGGCTAATAAAAACTTTTTGGATTCTTTTACACTTATAATTCATAACTTATAACTTATAATTGAAGAATGAATTTCTTTAAAAAAATATTCTCTTCTGAAAAGAAGGAAACGTTAGATAAAGGTCTTGAGAAATCAAGCACTTCGTTTTTATCCAAACTAACCAAGGCGGTTGCCGGAAAATCCAAGGTAGACGACGATGTATTGGACAATCTGGAAGAAGTTTTAGTATCTTCCGATGTTGGAGTTAATACGACCTTAAAAATCATTGAGCGTATCGAAGCGCGTGTTTCCCGGGACAAATATTTGGGAACCGAGGAACTGAATGCAATCCTTCGTGAAGAAATTGCCGGGCTTTTATCGGAGACCAATTCCGGTGAGGCTACTGAATTTGAAATTCCGGCCAACAAAAAACCTTACGTGATTATGGTGGTAGGGGTAAACGGTGTTGGAAAGACTACTACGATTGGTAAATTGGCACACCAGTTTAAAAAAGCCGGTCTTACTGTGGTTTTGGGTGCAGCCGATACCTTCCGTGCCGCAGCGATCGATCAGTTACAGATTTGGGCCGACCGTGTTCAGGTGCCGATTGTTCGTCAGCAAATGGGAAGTGACCCGGCTTCCGTGGCGTTTGATACTTTGCAATCTGCAGTAGCACAAAACGCCGATGTGGTTATCATTGATACCGCAGGGCGTTTGCACAATAAAGTAGGTTTAATGAACGAATTGACCAAAGTAAAACGTGTCATGCAAAAAGTGGTGGGGGATGCACCTCACGACGTTTTGTTGGTGTTGGACGGTTCCACCGGTCAAAATGCTTTTGAACAAGCCAAGCAATTTACCGCTGCGACAGAAGTTTCCTGTTTAGCGGTTACCAAATTAGATGGTACGGCAAAAGGCGGTGTGGTAATCGGGATTTCCGATCAGTTCCAGATTCCTGTGAAATATATCGGAGTTGGTGAAGGAATTGAAGATTTACAGGTGTTCAACAAGTACGAGTTTGTGGATTCATTCTTCAAATAATAGTTATGGAAAAGATACTTCAGTTTTTTAAATCAAAATCGCCACTGGCTTTTTTAGTGATAGGAGGTTTGTTGATTGTCCTTTCTGTCTTTCTTGAAAGGAAGTTGCCAACGCTTTTCTTAGGCATGCGATTGCTGGCCTTTGGTTGTATCCTTTACGGACTGATTAAATTTTTCAACAGAAAATAAAATAAAGGCGCTATTCGTATAGCGCCTTTATTTTTTGCCAGAGCACTTCGTCAAAATCGGAAAGTGCCATATTGCTTCCGTCCGCCGCATCGCCCATCCGGACAATAACCATTTTCATACTAGGAACCACATAGATCTTTTGGTCGTTTTTCCCTAAAGCACAGTACATGTCATTCGGTGCCGATGGAATTAAACTGCCTGAAAACTGCAATTGTGTTTGCGGTAAATGATAACTTGTTTTTCCATTGAGCCACCATAAATATCCGTAAGCAAGATTGATGCTTTGGGAAGTTGCGGTAGCGTTATTGAAAAACGGTGTGTTTACTATTTGGTTTTCGTTCCATTTTCCTTGATTCAGCGCCAATAGGCCAAAACGCGCCATACTCCTAGTATTGCTCCAATAGACGCTTAAATCACCGTTGGGAATCCACGAGCCATTCATCCCGATTTTATCCCGAAGTTTAACGTTGAAATAACTGCTCCAGCTCTGGCCGGTCGCATTGGCCACTACATCCTGAAGTTTTACATAAACATTGTGGTAAGCCCATCGTGTTCCGGCATCAGCGGTGTATTGCAGGTTTGAAGGGCTTACATTGTCGCCCAGCGCATCATTTAAACCCGAAGTCATGGTCAGTAAATGGCGGCAGGTAATGAGGTTTTCTTTATCCAAAGCGGCACTTGTCCATCCGTTTCCTAAATAATCGGATACTTTGTTGTTGCTGTTGATAAAGCCTTCCTGTTCCGCGATTCCTGTGGTTGTGGCGGTAAGCGTTTTTCCGGCACTGGCCCAATACCAGTTTGAAGTAGCCGAATGTCCGTTAAAGTAATTTTCCATGACTATCCGCCCGTTAACCAAAATGATAAAGCTTTTGCTGTTTTTTAAGACTAAATAATCCAGTAAAGGTTGTGACGCAGCGGCATTCCATCCTAAATCAGCTATGCTTTTGGTTTCCCAGGTATTTCCGCTTAGGGGTGGAAAATACATAGCGTCTGTAGGGGTGGTTTCTTCGGAAGAGCTTTCCTGGCTGCATCCGGCGTATAGAAATCCTAAAAACAGTAAAATAAATATTTTTTTCATCGTAGTCGGTTTCTGGTAAGACACTAAAATTATGAAATAGTTTAATGTGTTTCTTTTTATCGAATTATTTTCAACCTACATTTGTAGAAATCATTCAGAAGTAGAACCGATATGAGAAAAATTGTATTTACCATGCTGTTAGGCTTATTGTTTGTAGGCTGTCGTCAGGAAATTAAAGAGGCTGAATTGTCCAAAATCAATGGGTATTGGGAAATTGAAAAAGCTAAAATGCCGGACGGTTCCAAAAAAGAATACAGTGTAAATACCACAATCGATTATTTTGAAATAAAAGGTAATAAAGGTTTAAGAAAAAAAGTAATGCCGCAACTTGACGGCCGCTATCTAATGAATGATATTTCCGAAACCATTACAATTGAGAACAAGGATGGGAATTTTGTCATGAATTATTCCACTTCTTATGCGAAATGGAAGGAAGAATTACTGGAATTATCCGACGATCATTTGGTGGTTAAAAACGATCAGGATATTGAATATACCTATAAAAGAGCCAAACCTTTTTCTGTGAAATAATGGCAAAGCGTAACAATGAAGAAAGCCCGATTGGGGATGTGTTGAAACAGTTTATTGAGCAAAATAAACTCCAGACGGGCATGGATAAGATTAATGTCGCCGAGGCCTGGAAAAATCTTATGGGTAATGGCGTAAATAATTATACTACGGAAGTTTTGCTTAAAGGAACGACGCTTTATGTAGCCTTATCTTCAGCGGTTTTACGAGAAGAGTTGAGTTACGGTAAAGACAAAATTATCAAGATGCTTAACGATGAATTAAACAAAGAAATTATTAAAGATTTGATTCTTAGATAGTTAATAAAATACTCACTTTTTTATTTTTATTTGTTCTAAATAAACTTGTTTTTTTGACTCGGCTGGATTAGTTTTGCACCAAATTAAAATTAATCTAAATAAGCCTAACCAAAATGAAAAGCCTAACCAAAGTGGTATTTGCAGTTTTATTGTTTGCAGCGCAACTAAATGCTCAGACTACAGCAAGTATTAAAGGAAAAGTTACTTCATCGAGTAAAACCCCAATCGAAAGAGCAAGTGTTACTGCAAAAAACGCTTCTTTTCAAGTGTTAACCAATGCGCAGGGAGAATTCGTTATCACGAATGTAAAACCCGGAAAATATAATTTAGTTGTTTCCCACGTAGGATTTGTAACCGCAAGTTCCCACGTGAATATAAAAGATGAAAATACTACCATAACCGTTGCTGTAGTATTGGAAGAAAGTGCCAACGAGCTTTCAGAAGTAGTTGTTTCAGGAAGTGTCATTAAGAAAACGATGGCCAATGGAAAAAGCGGTATCAAAGTCATGGATTTACCACAAAGTGTTCAAATCATCGACAATAAAGTATTGGAGCAACAGCAAACCATCCGTTTAAGTGATGTTATCAAAAATGTTAACGGAGTTTATGTAGGTTCTGCCCGTGGTGGTGCTCAGGAATCTTTCTGGTCAAGAGGCTATGATATGACTGCGAATAACATGTTTAAAAACGGTTTCCGATACAACGGAGGTTCCATGCCGGAAGTTGCTTCATTGGAGCAGGTAGAGGCTTTAAAAGGAAGTTCGGCTTTATTGTTCGGAAATGTTTCTCCGGGTGGTATCATCAACATGGTAACCAAAACCCCGACATTTACAAAAGGTGGAAGCGTATCGTTCCAAAACGGAAGCTATGCGTACTACAAGCCCATCGTTGATTTTTACGGACCATTGAGCAAAACCATTGCCTACCGTTTCGTAGGATCTTATGAAAATGCTGAAAGTTTCAGAGATGTGGTAACCAGAGAGCGTTTTTATGTTAACCCGTCTTTCCTTTTCAAAATGAATAAGAAAACATCAATCTTATTACAAGGGGATTATTTGAAAGATTATTGGACTCCGGACTTCGGTACCGGGGTTATCGGAAAAGAGTTGGTGGATATCCCAAGAAATACCTATTTAGGAGCAAGATGGTCTAATGGTGTAACCACACAAGCCTCAGTTTCAGCTCAGGTAGCTTATAAAATCAATGATAATTGGAAGTTTAGTGCCAATAGTTCTGTGCAGGATTACAGTCGAAAATCGGAAGGAACAGAGCGTATCGTTGTGGCAGCCAACGGGAACTTTAACCGTCCTTTAGGAAAGAATTACAATACTGAACTGATTGCCGGGCAACAATTTAATTTCCAAGGAGTTTTCAATACCGGAAGCATCAAACATCAATTGTCTACGGGGATGGATACTGATTTCTCCTTTGCACAGGCGTATACGTATGCTTTCAGACCTGTGAATTACGATACAACGACTCCAAATGTTTACAATCCGTCTTCTTATGAAAACGATAACGGAACCCGTGTTGGAAGAAATTCAAAAATCGTAAGGACCGAAGCCACACGTTTCGGGGTTTATGCCCAGGATTTAATTTCGGTTACCGATAAACTTAAAGTGTTAGCAGGACTTCGTTGGTCATGGCAGGAATCCGAAGCGACAAATTATGAAGAAAGAACTCAAACTGTGGGAGGTGTTTTCAGTGTTATCCACGATGCAGCAAATGATCCGGATCCGGTAAAGGACCAGAAGCGACTGGACAGGGCTTTTTCTCCAAAAGGAGGTTTAGTTTACCAACCAACAAAGACACTTACATTGTTTGCCAGTTATGCGAATTCCTTCACACCTAATACCGGTACAGATATTTACGGTAAGACTTTGGAGGCTTCTATTATCGACCAGTACGAAGCTGGTGTTAAGAAAGATTTCTGGAGCGGGATGTTGAGCGCAAATGTTACGGTTTATCAGATTGTAAACAACAATTTTGCCCAAATGGCTCCGTTTTTAGCAGATGGAACACCGAACACTATCGATACCAACAAGAAAATGCTTTCAGGAGAGACAACCAGTAAAGGTGTCGAAGTAGATATCAATGCAAAACCTATTGAAGGGCTGAATATTTTAGTGGGTTACAGTTACAACGACATGCGTTTTACAAGAGTTTTAGGAGAAGGGATACCAGGTAGCTTTGTGAAAGGTGACCGAGTGGCCAGAACGCCTCAGCATACGGCAAACGCAAGTTTCTTCTATACCGTTCCAAACGGGTTTCTTAAAGGGCTTTCTTTCGGAAGTATCGCTAATTATATTGGAGACAGAATCGGAGGTTGGAACAACGATTACATTTTTAATACCACAACCAATCAGGTGGAATTCCGTGACCGTGAAATCCCTGTTGACGGATATGTTACAATTGATGCTTCTGTAGGTTACGAATGGAGACAATTTTCTTTACTTTGCAAACTGTCAAACATTACCAACGAGTTGAACTATTCGGTACACGAAAATTACAGTGTGAATCCGATAGCGCCTCGTCAGTACATGGCTACTTTAAAGTATAAATTCTAAGAAAATGAAAAAAAGAGACAAGACGATCAGAAACATCCACCGTGATTTTGGTTATTTCTACATTGGGTTAATCATTTCCTTTGCTTTTTCCGGTATACTGATGAACCATCGCGATAGCTGGCATGCCGAAAAGTATACGATTGAGACAAAAGCCGTAACCGTACAACTTCCTTCAGATGAAGAGGCCATTACTGAAAAATTTGCTGAGAAGCTGGGGAAGGAATTGGGTATCGAGGACAAATTCCGCCGACACAATGTAAAGAAAGGGGAATTGAAGCTTTCTTATGAGAATACCGATGTGGAAATCGATATCAAAACCGGAAAAGGAGAGATTGTGGCTTTCAAGAAAACACCTGTAATCAGTCAGATGATGAAGCTGCACAAAAATACCTCCAATTGGTGGATTTATTATTCTGATATTTTCGGATTGTCTTTAATTACCATAGCCATCACAGGTGCCATGATGATAAAAGCGGGCAAGAACACCTTCAGACAAAGAGGCTGGAAACTTGCTTTGGCCGGAATACTTTTTCCGATCCTATTTTTACTCCTGTTAGCTTAGGAGAATGAGTTTAGTTTAAATAGAAAAAACCCGATTCGTTTGAATCGGGTTTTTTGTTATGAAAGCGCGACAGGGTGTTGGGTGTTTATTTTCTGTTTGAGCGCTTTATTTGAGTTCGAGGTAATTTCCTATCATGGAGACAAATAAAATGCTGATAACGGTTTTAAATAGTACTTCAGGGTTCTGGGTGAAGTAGTTTTGCTTTACGAATGCTGTATAAAATAAAAAATCCCGATTCGTTTGAACCGGGATTTTTTTATGTGGATTTGTAACGGAATTACAAATAACTTACTTTGTATTAGAACTGCTCTCTTCCTGCGAAATGGAAAGCACCTTCGATAGCTGCATTTTCATCACTGTCAGAACCGTGAACCGCGTTCTCACCGATAGAAGTAGCATATTTTTTACGGATAGTTCCTTCAGCAGCTTCAGCCGGGTTAGTAGCACCGATTAAAGTTCTGAAATCTTCCACGGCATTGTCTTTTTCTAAAATTGCAGAAACGATTGGGCCTCTGGACATGAACTCAACTAATTCACCGTAGAAAGGTCTTTCACTGTGTACAGCATAAAATTTCTGAGCATCAGCTACGGTTAATTGTGTTAATTTCATGGAAACGATTCTGAAACCAGCTTCAGTAATCATATTTAAAATTCCTCCGATGTGTCCTTTTTCAACAGCATCTGGCTTAATCATTGTAAATGTTCTGTTTGTTGCCATTTTTGTATTTTTAATTTTGGCGCAAAAGTACCGCTTTCTTATTGAAAAACAATTGTGTTAACAGAAATTTATTTTGCAACGGTTCTTACCACACGGAAACCGAAAAAGTCATTGGTAGTGTTCGGGTTCCAGTTCAACTGATTGCTTGAAGGCTTTAAATATTCCAATTTGCTGCTGTCCCAAGAACCACCTCTGATACATCTTTTTTCACCTCTGTCCGGTCCTGTAGGGTTTTGTCTTTTTTCAACTTTGTGGAAGATAGGGCTGTAGTAATCGTAGCACCATTCCCAAGCATTTCCGCTCATGTCATAAAGACCAAGCTCGTTAGCTAATTTTGTACCGATTTTTTGCGGAGATTTTCTGCTGTTTTCAGCATACCACGCAATCATTTCGATATCATCACTACCGGCAAATTTGAAGTTTTTGGATTTTTTTCCACCTTTAGCAGCATATTCCCATTCTGCATCGGTTGGTAAACGGTAACCGTTAGCATTGAAGTCACAAACATATTTTCCGCCAACTTTGGTATAAGCAACTTTTAAGCCGTTATTTTTACTAAGCCAGTTGCAAAATTTAATTGCATCGGTCCAGGTAATATTTGTAATCGGGTATTCATCGTTCCAACCCCAGGTCGGTTTTTCCGGCATGTTCAATTTGTTTTCGGTAACATACGCTCTCCAGTCGGCAACGGTTACTTCGAACTTGCTCATTTCGAATGAACTAAGTGTTACGTCGTACGTAACTTTCTTTTTGTTTTTAGCTTCAGTTACAGCTTCTTTAGGGGTCATTTTAAAAGTTCCGCCTTCCACCATAACCATTTCCGGTTTTACGCTGGATAACTGTAGAAAAGAGCATAAAAAAAGTGCCAAAGCACTCAATCCAAACATAACGTAATTCTTTCTCATATAATAAATTTAACTTTTTATTAATTTAATGTTGCGAAAGTAACATTTTTTTGATTCTCAGTTATTTTCTAATGAAAAATGTTAGATGAAATGCTTGAAAATATCGATGAAATACATAAAATTACATCTGAAAATGCATTATTGTAAGTAAATAATGTAAAATTCTGATGAAAAAGGGTCGAGTGATGTTAAGAGTTTTTCTACTAAAGTAGCCCCTGCATCCGAAAAATATTCTGAAAAGTTACTTTTTCGTTCCTGAAGTGATTGATTTGGAAAGAGTTGGTTCTGAATTTCTGTTACGCGTTCCAGTTTTTCCTGATGGATTTTCTTTTCCGCTTTAAGTAATTTTTTTTCCAGATTTTCAAGCCCTTTGATTTGCTTAACTTCCTGAGCTTTAACCGCGCCTGTGAAAGACGGGTCGGTTTGGGTTGCCATCTGGTTTAATTTTTCAAACTGTTGTATTAAAAAGGCTTTTTGCTCAGTAAAATTAAGCTTGTGCATTGAATAATCAGCAGTTTTTCGGTTTAAGAGTTCCGGTTGTTTTGAGAACACATCTGCCCAGGTCAGGTCGAGCGCGTCCATTTTCTTAGCCTGTTTTTCAGAGGCCAGTAAAACGGAGTTACGGAGCATTAACATTGGAAAGGTTACTTTATGTGCATCAAAAGTCGATTTCAGTTGTAGCCAATAAGCAATTTCACCGCCACCTCCGATATAACATAAATTCGGTAAGATGATTTCCTGGTATAAAGGCCGCAGCAAAACATTCGGACTGAATTTTTCCGGATGATTTTCCAGTTCAGTAAACAATTCACTTTCACTGAAAACCCTTGTGGTGTTGTTGATGCGGTACTGGTTATTTTCAAAAACAAGACGTTCCCTTAAATGGTCTTCAATATAAAAAAGGTTGATTTCCCTTGGATTCACCTGAATGGTATAGTCATTCATCTGCTGAATGGCCTCCGTTACTTTTCGGAATGAGGTTTGAGCCGTCAATTCCTCTTTTATATAAGGAACCATCAATTGTTTTAATTCGGCATCATCACCATCCAGAATCACTAAACCTTCCTTTTTAAAGAGCTCGTTCACCAGATATCTGGTGGCGTCTGCTAAATTCTGATGTTCCAAATAGGCTCTTTGAAACAGCCCGCGCAGGTATTCTGCATTATCACCCTGACCTAATTCTTTGGAGAAAACCTCGAAAATTTCGTCCAGGCCTTGAGTGGAAAGTCGTCCAACCGGACCGAAACTGTCACGGTTCCAGTGGATCTTCTTGTTTTTGAAATAGAAATAATTGATTTCCTCAAAATCATGGTCTTCAGTAGCCATCCAGTATACCGGTACAAAATGATTATCAGGGTAAGCTGTTTTTAATTGTCTGGTTAAATTGATGGTGGAGACAATCTTGTAAATAAAATACAAAGGCCCTGTAAACAGATTCAACTGATGTCCGGTTGTAATGGTGAAAGTATTGGACTCGTTTAAAAGGCTGATGTTGTTACGGGTTGCTTCCGATAAAGTGACGGCCTGATTTTGCTCTATTAGTGAAGAAACCAGAATTTTACGGCTTTCCGAAGAAAAACTGTTGGCTTTTTCGGTAAGCTGAAGTTTGAAATTCTCCAGACTCGGAAAACGATGGTATAACGGCTGTACCTGTGGCTCCTGATTCAGATAATCTACAATAAGTTTTGAAAAATATCCGGAATTCTGAAAACTGATACAGTCGGTTGGCATAGTGTTTCTTTGTTTCTGCTAAAATAACAAAAATTAAGGTAAGGAAAATCGGTTTAACACTGCGTTATGAATTTCAATTTTTCGATTTACTTTTGTACTCTAAATATATAGTGTTGAAAAATATCCTCCTAATCACGCCACCTTTTACGCAACTGAATACTCCGTATCCGGCAACCGCTTATTTGAAAGGCTTTCTGAATACGAAAAACATCAGTTCCTTTCAGATGGATTTGGGTATTGAAGTGATACTGGAGTTGTTTTCCAAAGAAGGACTGCAGCAGATTTTTAAGCAGGTTGAGAAAAGTACTTTAGACTTATCGGACAATGCCAAACGAATTTATGCTTTGCAGAACGACTATGTAAAGACCATCGATTCGGTTATAGCTTTTCTGCAGGGAAAGAATCCAACACTGGCAAGACAAATCTGCCTGGACGGGTTTTTACCCGAGGCTTCCCGTTTTGCGCAACTGGACGATATGGATTGGGCCTTTGGTTCGATGGGATTGCAGGACAAAGCCAAGCATTTAGCTACGCTATATTTAGAAGATCTGTCCGATTTTATAGTGGAATGTATCGATGAAAATTTCGGGTTCAGCCGATATGCCGAGCGTTTGGGTAGAAGTGCGAATTCTTTCGATGAATTGTATGCGTATCTGCAATTGGAAACAACTTTTATCGATGCAATTACTTTAAAAATCCTGGAGCAACGATTAAAAGAAGTTCAACCGAAACTGGTTTGTTTTTCGGTTCCTTTTCCGGGCAATTTGTACAGTGCATTTCGTTCGGCACAATTTATTAAAAAGCATTTTCCTGAGATTAAGGTCTCTATGGGAGGCGGTTTTCCGAACACAGAATTACGCGATTTGAAAGATAAACGGGTATTTGAATTCTTCGATTACATCACCTTGGACGATGGTGAATTACCCGTGGAATTGTTGTATGCCCATGTAAATCATCCGGAGCATCATGAGTTTAAAAGAACTTTTCTGGTGGAACACGATCAGGTGGTGTACAGGAGCAATACCCTGCGTCATGATTACAAACAAAATGAAGTGGGAACACCGGATTATACCGATTTGCCATTGGAAAATTATATTTCCGTTATCGAAATAGCCAACCCGATGCACAGTTTGTGGAGCGACGGTCGTTGGAACAAATTAACGATGGCGCACGGTTGTTATTGGGGGAAATGTACGTTTTGTGATATTTCACTGGATTACATCAAAATATACGAACCCATTGCTGCTAAAACTTTGGTGGACCGAATGGAAGAGCTGATTGCACAAACGGGCCACAACGGTTTCCATTTTGTGGATGAAGCGGCACCCCCGGCTTTAATGCGGGAAGTGGCTTTGGAAATTTTACGACGCAATCTTACCGTAACCTGGTGGACCAATATCAGATTTGAAAAAAGTTTTACCGCCGATTTGTGTGTGTTATTGAAAGCTTCCGGTTGTATTGCGGTGTCTGGTGGTTTGGAAGTAGCTTCCGACCGTTTGTTGGAACTGATCAAAAAAGGGGTTACCGTTGAACAGGTTGCCAAAGTAACCCGAAATTTCACCGAAGCCGGTATCATGGTGCATGCGTATTTAATGTACGGTTATCCCACTCAAACTATTCAGGAAACGGTGGACAGTCTGGAAATGGTGCGTCAGATGTTTGAATTGGGGGTTTTGCAGTCCGGGTTCTGGCATCAGTTTGCCATGACGGCACACAGTCCGGTTGGAATGTTCCCGGAAGAATTTGGTGTGATTCCGGAGATGAACGAAATTACTTTTGCCAATAACGATATACAGTTTAAAGACAAAACCGGTATCAATCACGATAAATTCAGTTATGGTTTGAAAAAATCGCTGTTCAATTATATGCACGGGATTTGTTTTGACTATCAACTCCAGGATTGGTTCGATTTTAAAATTCCGAGAACCAAAATAGCTCCTGATTTTATCTACAATTGTCTGCAGGAAGAAAATCATTTCAATATAAAGCCTAATGCAAAAGTGGTTTGGGTAGGAGGAAAGCCCTATACCGATAGTTTCGTCAAAAGCAAAAAAGGCAACAGTTGGGAAATGATCCGGTTTTCTTTTCATGATAAGCGGGAATCTTTTGAAATTACCACGGATAAAGAACAGGGAATCTGGTTAGAAAAAATACTGAATAAACTTTCGGCTCAAAACGATAAAAAATTCACTTTCAATGAAGTGAAAACCGATTATGAAAAGGCCGGTTTGGACGATTTTGAACTGTTCTGGTATTCCAAACCACTGGTCACTTTAAGGGATTTTGGTTTGTTGGTATTGTAAGAAAGGTTTTTTAACGGAATTGTGAGAAAATAAACTTATTTTTTTATAACTTTAAGCTGAAGCTAAATAAAAGATATTATGCTTAAAGTCAATACGTTATCGACCTATTCCAAATCGTTGTTATTGATAACTGTATCAACTGTCTCTTTTGTATTGCTGTTCCTCTCCCTGTATTATTATATCATAAAAGAGGAAAAAGAGGTTCGAAAATCTTCCGTAACCCAGTTTGAAAAGGAAGTAAATTCCCTTTTGGTTTTAAATTCCGAATCCCATATTTCAATCATTTCCGATATTTCGTATTGGGACGAACTTGTCAAGTTTACCAAAAATGAGAATCAGGAATGGTTTCATCAATCCATCGGGAGCACCATTGAAGTGTACAGGGTTGAATATTTAGGGGTTTATAATCTGGATAATAAGCTGATAGGGAATGAGAATCATGGTGGTTTCAAAACAAAAGACATTGTTTCCGAAGCATTTCTGAAAAAATTATACAAATCGAAGTTTCTTAAGTTTTATACGAAAACCCCGGACGGAATCGTTGAAATTTTTGGTGCGACCATTCACCCATCCCATGATCCGCTGAAAACCAAAACAAGGCCTTCAGGGTATTTTATCATGGGACGATTGCTTAATGATACCTATTTGAAAAGCCTTCAGAAGATAAGCGGTTCCGAAGAAGTGCTTTTGGATATTAAAAATACTCCGGTCGAAGAAGCTTCCGGGAATTTATGGGTAACCACAGATTTGAAGGACTGGAACAACGAAACGGTTGCCCAAATCCGTTTTATGCGTCCTTTTACCGTTAGCTTTGCCAATACAAAGACCATTTTAAATATTATTATCGCCGTTTTTTTAATCAATTTGGTTATTACGGTTTTTTACAATAGAAAATGGCTGTATATGCCCTTGCAGCTGATTACAAAAACACTTGAAACCGGAAACAAGAAATCAATTGCGTTGCTCCGGAAAATACCGGGGGAATTCGGCTATATTGGGAACCTCTTTTTCGAAAACAACGCCCAAAAGGTCCAATTGGAAATCGCTAAGGAAAAAGCCGAAGAAAGCAACCGTTTGAAGGCGTCGTTCCTTACCAATCTGTCCCATGAAATCAGGACTCCGATGAATGCCATTGTCGGGTTTACCGATTTGCTGAAAAACAAGGATCTGACCGAGGAGGAGCGCAACGAGTATATTGAAGTGATCGGTCAAAGCGGGGCGAACCTGGTCTCGATTATTGATGATCTTATCGAAATGTCAAGGATTGACTCCAAATTGATTGCCCCGAATTACAGCAGTGTAAACCTTGAAAATTGTGTTCACGAACTTTATAAGTCGATTAAAATTACCATACCTGCTGAGAAATCCATAGATTTTAAATTGACGGAATGCACGTTGCCTTTAACGCAAAACATCATTACCGATGAGATTAAGCTCAAGCAAATTATTATAAACCTGATTACCAACGCTATTAAGTTCACCGATGACGGCTTTGTAAGTTTTGGGTATTGTCTCAATAAAGAGGCGAAAAGTATAGAATTCAAAATCGAAGATACCGGTTTGGGAATCGATGAAAAACACCACGGAATTATTTTCGACCGCTTTAAACGGGTGGAAGGTGATTATTCCATTAAAGTAGGCGGGCTAGGACTTGGACTGTCGATTTCTAAAGCTTATGTGGAAATGTTGGGTGGCGAAATAGAGCTTGTAAAATCAAAATTGGGAAAAGGATCTATCTTCAGGTTTACGATACCGTATAAACCGGATGAGTCCCAAAATAAAGAAGTTAAAATTAAAGAAACCGTTGAACTGGACGATAGTGACGGAAACGAAACCATATTGGTGGCGGAAGACGACAATATTAATTTTTTGCTCTTAGAGAAGATTATGAAATTGAAACATTATAAAATCATTCGGGCGAAAAATGGGGAAGAAGCTATTCTTATGGCTAATACCAATAAAAAAATCGATTTGATTCTTATGGATATCAAAATGCCGGTGATGAGTGGTTATGATGCCACGCTGGTTATTCGGGAAACCGATAAAGGTATTCCAATTATTGCTCAGACGGCCTACTCAACCCTGGAAGAAGTAAACGATATCATGAAAGCGGGTTTTACGGATTATATTTCCAAACCCATCAATAAAGAATATCTTTTTGAACTGCTGAGAAAGCACCTGTTTAAAAAAGAAAAAAAGTGAACCTTAATGCACTAAGGAACACCTTTTTCAACTACGTATCTATAAAAAATGTGTGTGTGGTTTATGTAGCAATTGAAATCACTTTTTTAGCAGCGCTTAAAAGATCAATCATGTATTTTAAATCATCTTTGCTAAGATCATATTGGTCGTTTTCCAGTAAATCGTATTGGTATTCAAGTAGCTTTCTGTATTTGGATAACGAAAAACGGTCTCTTGAATCCAGGTACATTCCGCGGTGCTCACGCCATAAATTCATTTTGTCAATCATGAAATTCATATAGTGGTAGTGCGGATCGCGATTGGCATCAAATCCCACGAAGGCTAATTTTTCAAGATCAAGTTCTGCTTTTTCTTTTGCCGACATGGATTTGATCGTAGAATTGATGCGACGGTACATGTGCAGGATCTGAGTAGTCTCTTCACATATTTCCAACGGAATCTCTTCTGTATTTACATCAAAAATTTCAAAATACTGTTCCGTATATCCGTTCTCCAATATCTCGATTTTAATTTCATACTCCTGGCTGTCGCTTTCCATTTTAGAAAGAATGCGAAACTGGTTGACTAAAATCTGTCTCTCCACAATTGATAAACTTTCCGGTATCATGTTTTTGGCTTTTGTGTTGTACACTACAATATTAGATAAACCTAAAAAAGTTTTATTGTGGTTTTTCCTCAACAAATGTTAAAAGGGTGAAAGGTGTTGTAAATTAACCAGTTGAGGAGAATTTAAATCCGATGCCGTGGAGGTTTTCAATGGAGATGCCTTCCTCGTTTATAAGGATTTTTCGCAGCCTGGAAATAAACACGTCAAGGCTTCTTCCCATGAAGTAATCGTCGTTGCCCCAAAGCGCTTTTAAAATCTGTTCGCGTTTAAGGACTTCGTTTTTGTTGTCAAGAAATAATTTCAGTAATTCCGCTTCGCGTTGGGTTAAGCTTATTTTTTCGTTTTCGTTGAAAATCAAGTAGTTTTTAGCATCAAAACTGTATTTGCCAACGTTGTACAGTGACTTTTCTTCAGTCTTGTTTTTTTGCGACCGCTTAAGGAAAATTTCGATCTTCAATACCAATTCTTCAATGCTGAAAGGCTTTACCAGATAATCGTCGGCGCCCAAGCGTAATCCTTTGATCCTGTCTTCTTTAAGGGTTTTGGCCGAAAGAAAAATAATCGGGATATCAGAATTGATTTTGCGTATTTCCGTAGCCAGTTCAAAACCGTCCATCTTTGGCAGCATGATGTCCAAAATGCAAATATCAAAAGCTTCTTTTTTAAACGCTTCCAGGCATTTGCTACCGTTGTTACAATGCGTAACCGAATACTGGTGCTGTTCCAGATTGTCCTTCGTTAGAAAGGCCAGCGTTTCATCGTCTTCGGCATAAAGGATTTTAAATACGCTCATTGTCGTTTGGTATTAAGATTGAAATGGTAAGGCCTTGGCTGTTGTTGTTTTTTGCACTGATTTTCCATTTGTGGAGCGTGCAGATTTTCTTTACATAGTATAAGCCCAGTCCAAAACCGGTAACTTCATTGCTTTTACTGTTCGGAATGCGGTAAAATTTGTCAAAAATATACGCCAGTTTCTTAGTTGGAATGCCTAAACCGTTGTCGGTGAAATCCATGCGCAGGAGTTTGGCTTCCTTGGATAAACGAATGCTGATCTGTGGTTTGGTTTCGCAGTATTTTATCGAATTGTCAATCAGGTTGTAAACAAGATTGGAGAAATGGAATTCATCGGCTGTAATCGTGTAATCGTGGTCTGCAGCAACGATTTTTATATCCGCTTCCGGATGTTTGAGCTGAATGTTCTCGATAACCTTTTCAAGCACCTGTTGCACGGAAATCTCCTCATGGTTGAGCTGCATCGGGCCATTGTCGGATTTGGCGATATTCAATATTTTTTCGATGTGATGGTTCAGTTTATTGCCTTGGTTTACAATGATGTCGGCATATTTTTCAAGCTTTTCATCGGATTTCACTAATTCGTGTTTGCTTAAATAATTAGAAGCGATAAGAATAGAAGACAACGGCGTTTTGAACTCATGCGTCATATTGTTGATGAAGTCCCGTTGCAGTTCCGAATATTTTTTCTGCTGTAAAAGGGTGAAAATTGAATACACATATACCAGTAAAACAACAATCATGGCAAGGGAAAGGACGAACCAGAACTTAAGCGAACTGAACAGGTAGCTTTTTTCGTTAGGAAAACGGACGGCAAAATAATACACCAGGTTTTTATGTTTCGGGAAATGCACCGTCTGCTTTGATTTCGATTTATCCGAAAACGAAATGTAATTGCCGTACACCATTTCATCGCTATGGCAATTGTACATGGCGTATTCGAAATCGGTGGAGATGTTTACTTTTTCAAACTCGGTTTTCAGATAATATTCCAGAATGTCCGGTTCGAAATCGTTGTCGACATTCACAATGTAGTAATCGTTGGAAACTTTCTGTACCGGATAGTCGGAAGGAAGTTCGTTGTTCAGCCCTTCATACAGTTTTTTTACTACTTCAAGCAAAGCGATATGTGCCTTCTGGCTGAATTTTTTCTCTTCCAGTTTAAAGGCTTCCTGCGTCCAGAGCAATTGTAACACCAAGATGCCGATAATGGCAATCAGTCCTAAAACAATGCTGATATTTAGTTTGGTTATTCTCAAGGGAACTGTAAATATGATACTGTAATATTAGTCAAAATTTAGATGCAATACTGCTGTTAACAAGTCATTAACAAACATTTGAAACCGGTTAACAGCTAGGAAAACAACATAGCACTACTTTTGAAATGTAGAATGCAAAGAACCAATACTAAATTATTCAACCAAAAAAAGTAAAAAATTATGAAAAAAGCAGTAATCGTTTCAATGTTGGCATTATCACTGGGATTAATGTCGTTTTCGGTAAATCCGAAACAAAATGAGCCTGTTAAAAAAGAAGTTGCAGGTTCCGTAATCAGCTGGAAGAGTGAGGCTGTCGATGTAGGGGAAATTCCTCAAGGGACTCCAAAAGTAATTGAATTTGAGTTCAAGAACACCGGTAAAGCACCAGTAATCATTACTAATGTAAGACCATCTTGTGGTTGTACCGCTTCGGAGTACACCAAAGAGCCGATCGCACCTGGAAAAACAGGAATAATCAAAGCTACGTTTAACGCAGCGGTTAAAGGGGCTTTCAATAAAACGGTTACGGTAACCACTAATGCGGAAGAAACCCCTAAAACGTTAACGTTTAAAGGTATAGTTAAGTAATAAAGGTTAGTTGAAAAAAAGAAAACTCCATTTAGCGATAAATGGAGTTTTTTATTTTTAAGGAAAGTCTTCAATTAAGCTTGCGGCTCTCCGTAAAGATCAAATTCAGTGGCATCTGTAATGGTTACATTTACAAAATCACCGGTTTTTAAATAATATTTCGCGGCATCGATCAATACTTCATTGTCTACGTCCGGGCTGTCGAATTCGGTTCTTCCGATAAAATACTGCCCTTCTTTTCTGTCGATGATACATTTGAAGGTTTTACCGATTTTCTCCTGATTCAGATCCCAGGAAATCTGTGCCTGAATGTCCATGATTTCAGCAGCACGTGCCTGTTTTACTTCGTCCGGAACATCATCCGTTAAATTGAAAGCATGCGTGTTTTCTTCGTGAGAATAGGTGAAACAACCCAAACGCTCGAATTTCATTTCTTCCACCCAGTTTTTAAGGATCTGGAAATCTTCTTCCGTCTCACCGGGATATCCAACAATTAAAGTTGTACGGATTGCCATTTCCGGAACCGCAGCACGGAATTCTTTCAGCAACTTGGTCGTTTTCTCATAGGTCGTTCCACGGCGCATTGATTTCAATACATTGTCGGCAATGTGCTGTAACGGAATATCGATATAATTACAGATTTTCGGTTCGCGTTTCATCAAATCCAGAACTTCCATCGGGAAACCGGTAGGGAAGGCGTAATGCAAACGGATCCATTCGATACCTTCCACTTTTACCAAAGCTTCCAGTAATTCGGCAAGATTGCGTTTTTTGTATAAATCCAAACCGTAATAGGTCAAATCCTGTGCAATTAATATTAATTCTTTAACGCCGTTTTTAGCTAATTTTTCGGCTTCGATTACCAAGTTTTCAATAGGAGTTGAAACGTGTTTTCCTCGCATCAAAGGAATCGCACAGAAACTGCACGGACGGTCACATCCTTCTGAAATTTTTAAATACGCGTAGTTTTTAGGCGTGGTCGTCAAACGCTCGCCAATCAGTTCGTGTTTGTAATCGGCTCCTAACGCTTTTAATAATAAAGGCAATTCGGTAGTTCCGAAATACTGGTCCACGTTCGGGATTTCTTTTTCTAAGTCCGGACGGTAACGCTCGCTCAAACAGCCGGTTACGAAAACTTTGTCCACCAAGCCCTGCTCTTTTTTATCGGCATATTCCAAAATCGTATTTACCGATTCTTCTTTGGCATTGTCGATAAATCCGCAAGTGTTAATCACTACGATATTCCCTTCCTGCTCGTGTACAACCTCTTTGCCATTGGCTTTCAGTTGTCCCATCAATACTTCACTATCGTAGGTGTTTTTAGAACATCCTAAAGTGATAACGTTAATTTTATTTTTCTTTAACGACTTGGTTCTCATATATTTACGAAACTTATTTTAAGAAAGTGCGCAAAATTACGCTTTTTATATTTAGGAGCACCATCGTTTAGGATTTTTTTAAAGGTTCGGTCCCGCCATCCGTTTTATTTTTATACCTGACAGGTTTTTAAAAACCTGTCAGGTATAAAAGATACCACTGCTGTCGGGGCTGGGGAACGCTTTTGGGAATAAAAAAAGCCACTCCGTAAGAAGCAGCTTTTTTTAATTATAACGTGTTGAATTTTAGAAATCCATGGTATAGGAAATCAAAATGTTGTTGTTTTTGGTGTTTATTTTAGCTGCATCGGTCATTCCTGACGATACAAACTGCATTTCCGAATCACGTTTTGAGAACGAATACGCCAAATCCAAACGCGAACCGATAAAGTTGTAACCCAAACCGGCTGTAAACCCTGTTAAATCACCAATGGTTTTCCCGTTTTTGTATGGGCTTTCCTCATAACGGTAACCGGCACGTAAACTGGCCTGTTTGATTTTGTATTCCGCTCCGATACGGAATTCGCTGGCCATGGTAAGTGCATCGGCCATTTCAGCGTTTAATTCTCTGTACATTGTCTCTCTTTTTGGACGGAATTGCGTGTTGCTGTAATCTTTAATGGCATAATCAAAACTGATAAGTCCTTTTTTACCAAACACATAAGCTAAGCTACCGGTAAATTTTCCGGGTGTCTGGATTTTGTACGGAGCGTAAATATTAGTAATATCCGGTGATACAAAAGTAGTTTCTGTGTTGACGCCGTCATCCGTTCTGGAACTGATCAGTTGCTGTGTCAGTTCGTCGTTTAAACGATACCAGGTTGGGGACTCATAGGCTAGACCACCTCTGAAGGATTCGGAAAATTTAGCAATTACACCCAAATTAAAAGAGAATCCGCCACCATACGTATACAGTTCGTTGTCAAATTGAATTTCCTGAACACCTAAGGCCGGATTATTACCGTTGCGTTCGTAAACCGATGAAGTTTTGCGGATATCGGTAAAATGAGCATTTAAATTAAGTCCGAAATATAACTTATCCTGATATTGTGTGGCTACGTTAGCAGTGATTTTTCCGTTATAACCAGTGGTTACGACGCTGTTCTGCTGGTAAAAGCTGCCGCCTGGGATGTAAGACTCGTAAAAAGGAGCAACGTCCGGATCTGGTGCGGTTCCGTCGTTATAGTTATAAAGGTAAGCCTGATAGCCTAAAAAAGCCTGTTGCGCCTCAAATCCGTTTGAGAGACCGGCTAAATAATCGTAAAGGTCGGTAATGGATTCTCCCGGTTGTGTTTCCATTAGGTCTTGCGGGAAAATGTTTCCGTTATTTCCTGTATTGGCAAAATTCAAAAAGTAGTTTCCAATCGAAGTGGTTGGGTTGGTTCCTCTTGAAAAATAGCTGTTGTTGAAATTGTTGTTAAGTTCAAAGTTGAATGCTATGGCAATTTTTTTCCAGTCGCTTTTACCGTTGTCGTTAAAAACAAAAACAGCTCCTAATTGGCTGATGTCCAATGTGCTGTCCGAATCAGAAGAAGAGGTCCCGAAATAATTGGAATTGTTCTTACTGTTAAAAATGCCAAGCGTTCCGGTGGCTGAATTGTGGTTGAAAACAGCTGAACCGGCCGGATTTACGTTAATGGCTGATAAATCGCCGCCAACAGCTCCGAAAGCGCCACTCATTGCCCGGAAGCGGGCTGTTCCGTTTAAGTCCGTAACCGCAAGGCGCAAGGCGTCTGATGCCGTGGTTTGCTGGGCAAAGGCATTAAAACCGGAAACTAGTATAAATACTGAAAGTAGATATTTTTTCATGTGTTTGTTTTTTCAATTGAACAAAAAAATCCCAAGTCTAACTACTCAGACTTGGGAAAATTGTATGTTATCTTCTGCCACCGCCGCCGCCTGAACGACCGCCACCGTAACTTCCGCCTCCTGAAGAGCCTGAACTTCTCGGGCTAGAATAACCTCCAGAGCTAGGAGCGCTGTAACTTCTTGGTGAAGAACTGCTTCTTGGTTCGCTGTAGCTTCTTGGAGAGGTGCTTCTAGGTTCGCTGTAATTTCTTGGTTGAGGTGCAACATTTCCTTCGCTTCCTCTTGGATTTACGATAGTGTTTTGTCTTGGGTTGCCATTCCCTTCACCTCTTGGGTTTGAAAAGGTAGGTCTTGGGTTTGAAGCATTGCTTCTCGGATTGGTAAAATTGCTTCTCGGATTTACGAAATTATTACTTCTTGGTGAAGCGTAATTGCCTCTTGGAGTTGCATTTGTTCTTACGCCCGGAGAATAACCTCTAGGGTTTCCGGATCTGTAATCATTGTGCGGTCTGCCGCCTCTTGGCCCGTAATTATAGGCGTAATTGTTGTAATAATGATGGTGGTGGTGACCATAATAGCCATAATAAGGATAACCCCATCCGCCACCGTAATAAGGATAGCCCCATCCGCCGCCGTAGTAAGGATAGCCCCATCCGAAGCCTATATTCCAGTAGCTTCCGTAATAGGAATTCCATCCCCAGCCCCAGTTCCATCCGGGTGAATACCAGGAGTTCCAGCCCCATCCGCCGTTCCAGCCCCAGTAATCATTAGTGTAATAATTTATGGTAACATTATCGGAATTGTCCCCCCAGCCGGCATAACTTTGTCTTGCCTGCGTTGGTTGAATCGAATCGTTTTGTGAAGAATAATTATCAACATCGGTAAAAACTGCATCACCCGCATCCGGATATTCGTTTCTCTGAGCGCCGAAATATTCTTTATACTTGTTCGCTTGAGCGACATTTTCTTCGCTGTACTTGTTTTGGACTTCGTTACGAGGTCGATCGGAATTGCCATAAACACCATCGTTGTCGTAATACGACGAATTCTGATAGGAACCGCAAGAAGTAGCCAAAAGTCCTACTAATCCAAATAGTGTGTAAATGGATGCTTTTCGGCTGGATAGGTAATAAGTTTTCATATCGCTGGTTTTTTTATTGTTGGACATAACAAAAATAACTAGTTTTGTCGAACTATTGTATCAAAGATAAGTTAAACAATATTTGTGCCAAAGTTTTAAAAATGAGCAAGAACTTAACAAAAAGAGCAGAAGATTATTCCAAATGGTATAATGAACTGGTCGTGAAAGCAGATTTAGCAGAGAATTCAGGAGTAAGAGGATGTATGGTGATTAAACCGTACGGCTATGCTATCTGGGAAAAAATGCAGAAAGAATTAGACCGAATGTTTAAAGAAACAGGTCATAGCAACGCATATTTTCCGCTATTTGTGCCCAAAAGTATGTTCGAAGCTGAGGAAAAAAACGCGGAAGGATTTGCAAAAGAATGTGCAATCGTTACCCATTATCGATTAAAAACCGATGAAGAAAATAAAGGGAAACTAATTGTTGATCCGAATGCAAAATTAGAAGAAGAATTAATCGTGCGTCCAACCAGTGAGGCGATCATTTGGTCCACTTACAAAGGATGGGTGCAATCCTATAGAGATTTACCGTTGTTAATCAATCAATGGGCGAACGTTGTGCGTTGGGAAATGCGTACGCGTTTGTTTTTGCGTACCGCGGAATTTTTGTGGCAGGAAGGGCATACCGCTCACGCTACTAAGCAAGAGGCAATTGAGGAATCGGTACAAATGATGGATGTGTATGCAGATTTTGCTCAAAACTTCATGGCGATTCCGGTCGTAAAAGGAGTGAAAACCGAAACCGAGCGTTTTGCCGGAGCAGAAGAAACGTATTGTATTGAAGCATTAATGCAGGACGGAAAAGCGCTACAGGCTGGGACTTCACACTTTTTGGGGCAAAATTTCGCCAAAGCTTTTGATGTAAAATTTGCCAACAAAGAAGGGAAGCAGGAACATGTTTGGGGAACGTCTTGGGGAGTTTCCACGCGTTTGATGGGAGCTTTGGTGATGACGCATTCCGATGATAACGGTTTGGTATTGCCTCCGAATTTAGCGCCGATCCAGGTGGTAATTGTTCCAATTCACAGAACGGATGAGCAATTAGAGGCGATTTCCGCTCAGGTAAACGAATTGATGAATGATTTGCGCAAAGCCGGTATTTCGGTTAAATTTGATGACAGGGACACGCAAAAACCAGGATTTAAATTTGCGGAATGGGAATTGAAAGGTGTTCCGGTTCGTTTGGCAATCGGTCCGAACGATTTGGAGAACGGAACCTATGAAGTGGCCCGTCGTGATACGTTAACAAAAGAAACGGTTTCCAAAGAAGGAATTGTGGGTTATATTCAGAATTTATTAGAGCAAATCCAAAGCGATTTGTTTGGTAAGGCTCTGGATTACAGAAATTCACATATTACGGAAGTAAATTCGTTCGAAGAGTTCAAGGAATTATTGGAGACCAAAGGAGGTTTCTTGGCAGCCCATTGGGATGGTACTCCAGAGACCGAAGAAAAGATAAAAGAACTTACAAAAGCAACCATTCGCTGCATTGCTTTAGACAGGAAAGAAGAGGCGGGAAGCTGCATTTTTACAGGTAAACCATCCTCAGGCAGAGTGCTTTTTGCTAAGGCATATTAAAAAATTAGTTTTTTTTTAAAAGGAGGCTTGCAGGAATAAAAAATAGTTGTATTTTTGCAACCGCAATTAGAAAAAGAGGCCCGTTCGTCTATCGGTTAGGACGCCAGGTTTTCATCCTGGTAAGAGGGGTTCGATTCCCCTACGGGCTACAACTTTTTTTCTAATATGGCCCGTTCGTCTATCGGTTAGGACGCCAGGTTTTCATCCTGGTAAGAGGGGTTCGATTCCCCTACGGGCTACACAGTTTACTGAAAACTCTAAAAACAGTCTTGGCCCGTTCGTCTATCGGTTAGGACGCCAGGTTTTCATCCTGGTAAGAGGGGTTCGATTCCCCTACGGGCTACAAAATTAGTTGTAAATAAGTTTTATGAAATAACGGTTGGTGTCTCGGCCCTTGTTTTATTAGTTAAAACCAAAGTGATTGTTTTAATATAATTGTGGGAGGTTTTTCTTTTTTAACTAGTAGTTTAAAATAATTATTACAATTAAAAATTTCAGAAAATGGCAAATCATAAGTCAGCTTTAAAAAGAATCAGAAGCAACGAAAAGAAAAGAGTATTAAACAGATACCAGCACAAAACTACACGTAATGCTATCAAAGCAATCCGTTTAGCGACTGACAAATCTGAGGCAGCTGCAAAATTATCTTCAGTTATCTCTATGATTGACAAATTAGCGAAGAAAAACATCATCCACGCTAATAAAGCTTCAAACTTAAAATCTAAATTAACAAGACACGTAGCTGCTTTATAGTAGGACGTTTCTCGTGAAAATACTAAAGCTCTCATTTTGAGGGCTTTTTTTGTATCATTAAAAGATTAAATTTTTGCTAACTACTTCATAATTAGGATTTTTAATCCAAAAAAATGTTGTACTTTTGCACCTTCAAAATTAGTATATGACTTCAATTAGAAACATCGCGATTATTGCCCACGTTGACCACGGTAAAACGACTTTGGTTGACAAAATCATGTATCATTGCCAATTGTTCCGTGATAACGAGAACACCGGTGATTTAATATTAGACAACAACGACCTTGAGAGAGAGCGTGGAATTACTATCGTTTCCAAAAACGTTTCCGTAACGTACAAAGGAACTAAAATTAATATTATCGATACTCCGGGTCACGCCGATTTCGGTGGTGAAGTAGAGCGTGTACTAAACATGGCAGACGGTGTTTTGTTGTTGGTGGATGCTTTCGAAGGACCAATGCCGCAAACCCGTTTCGTATTGCAGAAAGCAATCGATTTAGGATTAAAACCATGTGTGGTAGTAAATAAGGTTGACAAAGAAAACTGTACGCCGGAAGAAGTACACGAGAAAGTTTTCGACTTAATGTTTGAATTAGGTGCAGAGGAGTGGCAGTTGGATTTCCCAACGGTTTACGGTTCGGCTAAAAATAACTGGATGTCTACGGATTTCAGAAATCAAACGGAAAACATCGAGCCGCTTTTAGATATGGTATTGGAGCACATCCCTGCACCAAAAGTATCCGAAGGAACACCTCAGATGTTGATTACTTCTTTGGATTTCTCATCTTTTACAGGTCGTATTGCTATCGGTCGTTTGCAAAGAGGAGAGTTAAAAGAAAACCAGAACATTTCCCTTGTAAAACGCGATGGGAAAATCATCAAATCTAAAATTAAGGAATTACACACTTTTGATGGTTTAGGCCGTAAAAAAGTAGAAAGTGTAATGGCTGGAGATATTTGTGCGATTGTTGGTTTAGAAGGTTTTGAAATCGGTGATACTGTTGCAGATTTCGAAAATCCGGAAGCATTAGCGTCTATCGCTATTGATGAGCCAACAATGAGTATGTTGTTCACTATTAATGATTCGCCTTTCTTTGGTAAAGAAGGTAAATTCGTTACTTCCCGTCACGTAAAAGACCGTTTGACTAAAGAGTTGGAGAAAAACTTAGCACTTCGTGTTAACGAAACAGATTCTGCTGATAAATTCATGGTTTTCGGACGTGGAGTATTGCACTTATCGGTTTTAATTGAGACCATGCGTCGTGAAGGATACGAGTTGCAAATCGGTCAGCCACAGGTTATCATCAAAGAAATTGATGGAGTGAAATGTGAGCCGATCGAAGAATTAACAATTGATTTACCTGAAAACGTTTCCGGTAGAGCAGTAGAATTCGTAACCGTTCGTAAAGGGGAAATGTTAAGCATGGAGCCAAGAGGTGAGCGTATGATCATCAAATTCAACATTCCTTCAAGAGGTATTATCGGTTTGAGAAATCAGTTGTTAACTGCTACCGCTGGTGAGGCAATCATGGCACACCGTTTCTTGGAATACCAACCGTACAAAGGGGAAATCTCTGGACGTATCAACGGTTCGTTAATTTCTATGGAAAACGGAAAAGCAATTCCTTATTCCATCAACAAATTACAGGACAGAGGTAAATTCTTCGTAGATCCGAATGAAGATGTGTACGAAGGACAGGTAGTGGGTGAAAACTCTCGTGGGGATGATATGGTAATCAATATCACGAAAACGAAACAGTTAACTAACTTCCGTTCTGCAGGAGCTGATGATAAGACAAGAATTATCCCGGCAATCAAATTCTCTTTGGAAGAAGCTTTAGAGTACATCCAGAAAGATGAGTACGTAGAAGTTACACCGAAATCGTTACGTTTACGTAAAATCTACCTAAACGAGAACGACAGAAAACGTTTCAAAATTGATTAATTTCAAGATGTTATAAATAAAAAACCACTCAATTGAGTGGTTTTTTTATTGCTTTTTATTTGGTTATCTTTTTATGGATACGTGGCCTTTAACTGTTCGGCCGTCTTCCAAATGCATTACATACCAGTAATCGGAAGAAGGAACCGGTTGCCCGTTAAACGTTCCGTTCCAGCCTTCACCGCTAGGGGACATTTGTTTTAAAAGTTTTCCAAAACGGTCAAAGATGTAAATGATACTGTTGCTGAAATGCCCTCGTTCCATTCCTTTTATTTTCCAGGTGTCATTAAAACCGTCACCATTTGGTGTAAAGAAATTCGGGATGCTCAACAGTGAAATCTCGTGTTTTTGAATTCCGCAGCCATCCTTATCGGAAATGTAAATATTGTGAATACCCGGTGTTACGTTGTCAAAATAATTGCTGTCCTGAAAAGGGCCGTTTGGTAAATCCAGACTGTAAGTATAATCGTTTTCATCACCCTGAACAAATACGGTAACTGTGTTGTTATCGCTTAAATCTACGATTTCAACATTTTCCACAACCGCCAAATCCGATTCTTTTACGATAACGGTTCTCACTTTAAAACAGCCAAGACTGTTGGTGACCTTTACGGTATAGGTTCCTGCTGCAAGTACATTGATCGTTTGAGTAGTTTCACCATTTGGCGTCCAGCTGTAGGTAAAACTGTTAGGGTTTTGTGTGCCAATTCCAGCGTTTAAGGTAACCGGAACAGTAGGTTTGTTTAAACAGTAAACATCGTTATCATTGATGGTAATTGAAGGTAGTTTGTCTACGATCAATCGGATGATGTTGATACCGATACAATCGTTTCCGTTCTCAATTCTGGCATATACCACTTGAGGAGTTATGGGTGTATTTCCTTGTGTATTGGTGTAGTTTACAGGTAATGCATTTGTTTCAAGCAAGGCATCATTACTCGTAGCGAAATAAGTGACTGTGTTTCCGCCGGTTTCAAAACCTGCATCGGCTAAATCAAATTCCGTGAACCCGTCTTCAGCTCCGTCGTCGTCACAATGGTGTAAAGTAGCTGTGACAGTAGGATTAACATTTACGTTCAAGGTCAAAGTGGTTATGCTGTAACAACCAGTTGTAGTGTCAGTAACCTTAACCGCTATATTTTGCGGGTTTTGGGTATTGATGAAAGTACTGTTTAAAGCACCTGTATTAGCCTGTGCATCGGTAGCAGTCAGGAAGAATGAAGTGGTATAATTGCTATTGCCGCCTGTTAGTGCCGAATTGGCCTGCGTTAATTCAAAAGTGGTGAAACCATCAGGGCTTAACTGAAAATCACACTGGGTCAATTGAGAAGCAACCGCGTTTGGAATCCTTTCAATAATCAGGTCGAAAGGTTTGTATACAAAACAACCGTTAGCGGAAGTGATTTTTGCCCAAACTGTTTCATTGGTAAAAGCGGCTTGATTGGTATACGGGTTGGGTAAAACCGTCGGACTTCCGTTTGAGGGATGATAAGTGATGGTCAAACTTGGGTCGTTATTGGTCAGAACAGCATTGTTGTCATTTAAATTGAAAGCTGTAAAACCGTTATTGTCTAAATCGCATTCGTGCAGATTAGCCGGATCGTTGGTAGTAAAAGGTGTTACGTTTAAATTGATCTCCTTGGTTGAAAAACATCCGGTTATACTATTGGTTAATCGTAGGATAAGCTGTTGCGGGTTTGAGGTGTTTCTGAAGTTTGTAAGATTGGAAACGCCATTGGTGTTAGTCAGGGCATCGTTTAGGTTCAAGTGGAAGGTAGCTACCACATTGGATTGGGCTCCGATGGCCAGAGCACTGCTAGGGGTTAAATCGAAATTAGTAACATCGTCGTCTGTGCCGTCTGTGTCACATTTACTGATATCTAGAGTGTTTCCGCTGGTAGTATTGTTTACTGTCGGTGGGGTACTGAAAGTCGCCGTCCCTGTCCAATCTAACGAAAAGTTACTGGTTCCGACAGGTCGGTCAATAACAATAAAATAAACATCGCCGGCCGTTGCGTTGATGGAACTTACAAAGCTGTTCCCCGCAGGGCCCGGTCCTTCACTTACATCGGTTTCCGTATCCGAAAGCCCCGTCAGGTTGTTTGTCTGATTAGACGCTGCCGGATTGGTGGTAGAACATCTTATGGCCATTCCAATGTTGCCACAGGTCGCATTAGGACCAAAAACAAAAAAGTCAAAATCTACGTCTATATCAGGGTTTTCAGGGGTTAGTGTAAAGGCCAGGGTTCCACTGTTTTCAATAACCACTTTTAGCCAGATACTGTTGTTTTCTTCACTGGAACACGAATTGGAACCGCTCAACTCCTGAATTCCCGCATTGGTGGCAGAAAGTCCGCTGAAATTGCTGTTACCGCAGGCGACAATCGCATCCGTACAATCATTTTGTGAAAAAGAAAGCTGAAAACAAATGAAAAAAAATAAAAATAAGCCTTTTGACCTGAAACTCCACATAATATAACTTTTGCGGCAAAAGTAACGGAAACTCTTACCTTTTCAAAGCAAAATGGCCTTTTATTATTCTGCCGTTTTCAAGTTCAAGTGTAAACCAATAATCGTTAGACGGTAATGGGTTGTGGTTGAAGGATCCATTCCAGCCGATACCTGTGGAACTCAGTTGTTTAAGCAGTTTTCCGTAACGATCGAAAATGTAGATTTTAGCACCCGGGTGTTTCAAGGAAAGATTCTCTATCTGCCAAAAATCATTAAACCCGTCACCGTTAGGCGTAAAAAAGTTAGGGTAATCCAATACATAAACCAGTTCTGATATTGTGATGCCACAATTGTTTTTGTCGTGAACATACACCGTATATTCCCCAGGAGGCAGTCCTGAAAAAAGGTTGCTGTCCTGAAAATTCAGATTGTCCAGTGAATATTCATAATCCCCAATTCCTGTTACATGGATTAAAATAGCGTTGTTGTGACCATTAAAGCTCTCTACTTCGATATTGGTAATGGTAGCAGCTGCAGAGGCCGTTACCGTAAATGTTTTTGAGGCCCTACATCCTTTGTTGTTGGTTACTGTCACGGTATAAGTCCCTGGTGATGAAACAGTAATTGAAGCAGTGGTTTGTACAGGAGTAGTGTTCCAACTGTAAGAAGAAAAACCGTTTTGAACACCAAGTGTCAGCGTATTGCCAAGACAAAGAGCTTTGGTTTCATCCTCAAAATCATTCGGTGAAAAAGTGTTAACTTTTAGACTCACCGGAAGAATGCCGTAACATTCTGAACCATTGACAATTCTTGCGTAAAGAATTTGTGTATTGGCCTGTGTATTCGTAAATGGACTGCTTATTGGATTATTCAGCAAAACTGCATCCGAGGCGCTACTGAAATAGTGTAGCACACTGCCGACGGGTAAAGTATTGTTGTCCTCAATTGTCTGCGTGATTTCATTCAGGTCGAATTGTGTGATTCCATCCTGATCGTTATCGGCATCGCATTTTTCAACCGGAGGAATACTGTTCAATGTGTTATTGGCAATCTGCAGGGTAATTTCGGCATAGGCTACACAATTGTATTGGTTTTTAACCCTTACCGTAACAGTATTGTCCGTAAGCAGGTTTTGGAAATTTGCAGGGTTGTTTATCCTGTTTTGCAGGTTTTGCGCGTCGGTAAGTGTTTGATAATAGCCTTCAATCGTCATATTAGCATTGCCTCCGGTGATAATATTGGCTGCTGTGGTCAGGTTAAAAGTGGTTATTCCGTCATTATTGTCGTCACACTGGGTCAAAGAAGTATCATTAGCGGTAAGCGATGCATATTCCACGGTAATATACCCCCGAACGGTACAGGACGGAAGCACAGTCGAAAACGTATAAGTTCCGGGTTCGGTAATGGTGTAATCCGGAGAAGAGGTATTAATGTGTCCAGAAATAGGCGTTCCGTTTTTGCTCCAGGTAAAATTCAAGGCGCCCGGAAGCGGTGTAGGGGTTATAGATAGCGATTCTCCTTCACATAGCGGGTTGTTTGTGATAAAAAGCCGGTCGGTTCCAATATTGATTTCGTTTTCGAAACTCTCTCCACCAATAAAAATAGCCGAATCGTACAAGTTGTTACCCTGATCGGCAACGACCATTTTAATATGATAGGAAGCACCGGGAACGATATTGGCCTCGGCTTTTAATACAATGGTTTGCCCGTTAAAGTTGGTCGGGTGGTTTGTCCCGTTGAACCCACCGAAATAACCTGGGTTTGCCGCAGGACAGTTAGGCGTTTGCGCTCTTACAGTCGTTACTTTTACCGGGATAGAGGTGCCTGGAATAACGGCTAGGTTCTGATAAACTGTACTGCTGTTCTGACGCAATAAAAAAGCAAAACCATCCGAATAATTACATTGGTTCGCTCCCGGATTCGACAGGTATTGTTCCGAAGAAAAAATATAATCGAAACTCATGTAATCGGTAACTGCTGTAAAGTCGAATTCAACTACAGTAGCGTTTATGGTGCTGGTTTCACTGATGGCGGTCTCCAAATCACTGTCACCAGCCCAACCGGTTGGTCCTTCGCTTAAAAGAGAAGCGTTAGGCCCTTCTGCCGAACTTGCTTTTCCCGTGGAAATAAGCAATCCTTTGGCAAGCGGAAAACCGGAACCATTGCTGTCAAATGCCGCAAAGCTTTTTTCGCCTGCACCAAAATCATAACCGTTTATGCGGATATTTGTAGGCTGAATGCAACTTCCCGCCGGAAATAAGGACTGAACCAGTTCCGTTGGGTTTTTTGAATTGTCTATGGTAATGTATTGTGCAGATGCTGAATAGGTTATCAACATCAAAAATAAAGAGAGAATAAACTTTTTGTATTCGTGCATAGCATCTGCAAAGATACTATAAATCTCTTTTTTGCAGAATTTTATATGACATTAACACAAAAATAACAGTCCATGCCAAGACGATCAGAATTTCGTAATAGTGCACGCTGTAGTCTTTTTCAAAGGCTTTACCACCGATCATTTCCCCGGCACTTTTAATAACGGACAGTCTTGAAATAGGTTCTTTAATCAGGTTGCTCATCGATTCCAACGGGAAGAACTGGCTTACCTTTTCAGCGATATTGGTGTCTTTGAAGAATTTCCATTTCATCAGGCCGATGGCAATTCCTTCGGCAATGTTCCAAACAAATAAAAAGCCCAATGCAAAAGCCGAACGTTTCACTAAAATCCCTAAAAACAGACAGAATGAGAAGAACCCGATCAATTTGATACAGTACGCAACAAGATACTCCAGATCAGAAAAAACGATGCCGATTTCGTTATAAGAAGAAAAGGTGTAGCCTAAAATCAGCGACATCAGGAAGACGAAAACTGTTGATCCTAAGGCGAAAAGCACTATCGTGGAAAATTTCGACTGAATGAACTCTTTTTTGCTCATCCCGTCAATCAAATTCTGTTTCAAGGTACCATAACTGTACTCGTTGGCCATCATCGACACGATAACAATGGCTAAAAATAGTTTCAGGATTGCGGCTACCCAAGTGTTAAAATGCCAGATATAAGGGAAGTTGAAAATTCCCTGTTCGGCAATGTGTAGCTGGAAAGCGCCAAATTCAAATTTGATGGAAGCTATTAAGGCGATAAAGGAAAGCAGCACAAAATAAGCAATGATTAAGACTTTGCTGGCTCTGTTTTTCCAAAGTTTCTGTAATTCTATATCTAAAAGACGTTTCATTTTTGTTGGTTATTTGTTGATTGGTTATTGGGTTATTTGGGATTTGATAGTTTCAATCATCATGTTTCTCTTTTTCTTCTCGCTTTTCCCTTTTCCCTTTCTTGTGCTTCTTATGACTGATGACTGGTAAGTTGTAAAAACTGCTCTTCAAGGCTGTGTTTACGCTTCACCAGATGGTTTAAACTGATGTTGTTCTGAAACAGATAACGGTTCAGCTCGGCAGCTTCCCACGGTGCTCTCAGGTAGACATACAATTTCCCGTCTTCTTCTTCAATCTTCTCAACGGAAGCATGGTTTTGAAGTAGGGATTTCAACAGTACGTTGTCGTTGGTCTGCAGTTCGAAAAAACCTTCGTTGGCCACAATACCGTCAACAGAACCGGAGTACAGGATTTCTCCTTTTCGGAGTACCACAACGTGCGAACACACTTTTTCCACTTCATCCAAAAGGTGAGATGCCAGTAAAATGGTGGTGCCCAATGAGGCAATATGTTTGATGATGTCACGGATCTGGCGGATTCCCTGAGGATCCAATCCGTTGGTAGGTTCGTCAAGAATAAGGATTTCGGGGTCGTTTAACAAAGCCGAAGCAATCGCCAAACGCTGTTTCATTCCGAGTGAAAACGTTCGGAACTTACTGTCTTTACGGTCCAAAAGCCCAACTACTTCAAGTTTTTCATCTACTTTTTCGTACTGAATCCCTTTGATTTTACAAACCAGTTTCAGGTTTTCTTCAGCGGTCATGTAGGGATAGAAATTCGGACGCTCAATAATGGCGCCTACTTTTTTCAGGGCTTCATGAGTGTTTGATTTTCCGTCAAACCATTTGTAGTCTCCGGAAGTTTTGTTCACTACATTTAAAATGATCCCCAATGTTGTGGATTTTCCACTTCCATTAGGGCCTAAAATCCCGTAAACATTCCCTTTTTTTATTTCGAAAGAAACATTCTTTACGGCATGAACTTTTCCGTAATGTTTGTTAAGATTGTCGATGGTTAGGATAGTTTCCAATATGTTTGTTTTTTGATTGTTATTGTTAGACGAATCACTGTGCGTTTTGTTACTTACTGAAAAGGAACTATGTAGGGTTTTCCAATCTGGAAATCGGGCAGTTCGATGTCGCTGTTTTTTAAGGTGTTGGTTTTTAAGATGTTGTCCCCGGCATCCGGTATGTTCGGGTAATACGAAAAAGAAATCTGAAAACTGTTGAACACCAGATAATCATTACTGATCAAGACACCAAGACCGAATTTTGAGTACAAACGACCGCTCAACAGGGTTTGGCTTTTATCTGAAACCATTCCGAAAGTGGCATTGAAGAACGGGCTCATACGGAAACCATACAAACTTCCCGGTACATAGGTTTGCGTCTGGAAAGTCGTCAGGAGTTTTTTTGTTCCGTATAAATTGGAACTGAAACCCTGGATTCCGTTGCGGTCATTGATGTTTACCAAATCATTTTTTAAAGGGAAGCGATTGTTTCCGATGATAAGTTGCGGGCTGATGAACTGGCGGATTTTCCAGTTGCCCAGTTCGATTAGGTCTGAAAAATAAAGAGCATCCAGGCGAACGGCGGTCTGTTCGGGATTTCCGTGATTAAAAAAGCTGCCGAATTCAATTCCGCCACTGAAATACCCCAATCGGTAAAAACCTCCAAAAGCGAATCGCCCGCCAAAATAGCCTCGTTTGTTGTAATTTTTATCCTGAAAACCTGTTGTGACCGAATATGTCTTTCCAATCTGTACATATTCCGGAATCCCGTTGTTGAAAAGATATCTGTCTTGGATAAACTTTCTGGAAGTGATACCGATACTGGTCAGATACAGTTTAGAATCCGTGAAATACCGATACGGATCAAATTCAGGCAGCGGTTTTTCGATAAACTTTTGATTTGAAAAACGAAGCGTTGTAACCAAATTGGAAATTCGGTCGTCTTCCGTTTTTCCTTTAAAAATACGGAAGGAGTGACCGGCCCAGAGGTCCAGGGTTTCAAATTTGAAATTAAAGACTTTGCTCTCATTGGCCAGATTGCTCAGGGAATCTGTGTAAAAACGCTGTTGAAAGCCGGCACCCGCAGCCCATCGTGTATAAGGCGAGAAAAAAGAACGGTCCATGGAAACACTTTTTACGTAATTGTTGTCGAAACTTACGTCATACAACAGGGTAGTGGTAATGAAAGTGTTCTTAAAATTGGGAATGGTGTAGCGCATACCGTAGGCGCTTTCGTCGTCTGAAAAACGTTTTCTGAAATTGTTTTCAAACTCATGCCCCATACCCATGAAATTTCGCTCTGTTAGCTCAAGGTTTCCGTTGGAAGTCGAAACATAACCGGTTGGGATCAAACTCCAGGAATCCAGGGCAACAATAGAAATATCAACAGAGTCTTGGCTGGTATTGATGGCAACGGGTTTGATACTAACATTTCGGATATACCGCTGCCGTTGTATAAGTCGCTCGGATTCTTTAACCAGCAGGGAATCCAAACGGTCGTTCTTTTTAAAAAGTAAGTTGTTGCGGATGGTCCATTTTCGGGTTCTGCGATGAATGACATTACCGGTCTTCTCAATCCATTTTTTTGGTTTTTTATTCGGATTATCGACAGAATATCCAAAGGGATCTAGGGTTTCAATGGTAATATTACGGATGATTTTACCTTCGTATTTCGCAAAAAGGTTTTTGTTGGGTTTTGTTTGTTTTTTTCGTCTGGAATCTGAAGTTTTAGAGGTGGGTTTGAAAATTAACCGATGGACGAATTTTGTAAATTTCCTTTTCTTGGAATACTGTTCAATCTTATTGTACACTTTGGTGGTGTCCTGCGATACGTTTTTTACCTGTGCAGCAAGAGGCTGAAGGGAAAAAAACAGCAAAAAAAACAACAATAGTATTCGATTGGACATTTAAAGCAAATAAAGAATAACTGCGTAATTTACCTTTTATTGTTGTGAAAGGCAAATAAAAAAGGCCGTAAAGACCTTATCTTTTTAAATTATGAAAAAAATTACTCGGATGTAGTAGGATCAATAACCGTACTTACTTTACTGACAGCGTTTGCCGGGAAGCCTCCCTGTCTTGCATGCTCGCGAACCATTTCTTCGTTTGGTGCAATGTATACGCAATAAATTTTGTCATTGGCGACATAACTGTGCAGCCATTGGATTTCCGATCCCATTTTTCTTAAAACATCACAGGAAGTTTTTGAAATGTCTTTTAACTGTTCGGAATTCAGGTTTCCGGCTCCTGGAATTTCCCTTTCGATTACATATTTAGGCATAATTTTAAAAGTTAAGATACTCCTACTCGTATGGCTTTTCGGTTCTGCCCCGTTTTTTAAAGTGATTTACGGCTTCACCTCCAAATGATATTGAGCCATTAAAATGATTTTCAGTAGAGCAGATTGCTTAAGGGTATACCAAATATAAGAAAAAATCCCCAAACATTGCTGCTTGAGGATTCTGTATTTTATTGAATATCAATATTATAATATGTGTTTAGGGTTCTTTTTTCTTAAAAAGTTGAACCTATAATTTTGCCACAATAAAACTGAAAATATCATCGATTACTTTTGGGTCGACTTTTGATTTTACTAAATACTCATCCGGATTCGGTTTTCCTGTTCCGCTTATGAATAAATGATTTAGAGCAAGATAGCTGATGAATTTCGCTCTTTTGTTCTTTTGAAGTGTTTTTTTCCACAGGTTAAAATCTGTCATGGTAACCTGATAATCCCTTTCTCCCTGTAAAACTAAAATAGGGATTTTTGTTTTTTGAACTTCGGTTAAAGGTTGATAGTCCAATAAAGATTTCCAATACGCGGCGGAAAGATCCAGGGGCAATTTGTCTTTAGGGGCTTGCAGGTTAAACTCTTTTGAATTTAAGAAAGCCACTTTTTCTTTTATTTTAGTTATTTCAGCATTCCCTTCTTCGGATGGCTTCAAACCGACTAAGTACTCGTATTGTTCAACAATAAGTTTGTCTAAAGGTCTTGCGTTCCCCGCCATAAGCACTATTTTGGAAACCTGTGTCGTTTTGTTGGCAATTCGGGGTAATAAATTAGCACTCAGGCTATGTCCGATCAATGTGATTTCATAGTCTTTGTAAGCAGGATCTGCTTTAAAATGCGCAATGATGTTCAGCGGATCTGAAACGACTTCATCATCGATGGTGCTCTGTTCCGTAAAAGATTCCGGGTTGGAAAATGTTCTTTTGTCGAAGCGGTAGGAAGCAATGCCTTTTTGGTATAAACTTTCCGCTGTATCTTTAAACGGTTTGTTTTCCCAAATGGTTTCGTCCCTGTCCTGTGGCCCGGATCCGTGTAAAAGAATCACTAATTTTTTAAGATTATTTTCAGCAGGAATCAGTAAGGTACCTTTTAGTTCGACACCGTTACTTTTTATGTTGTATGCTTTGCCGATCGAGTTTTCTTTACCGAATTCTTTGTGAGGCGTGAAAAAGAAACCCGCAATTTTACCGGTGGTTTTTTCGGGAACAATCTTGATGTCCAGTTTCATTTTTTCAAATTCGGAATAGTAATAATAGACGCCATCTAATTCATTGATCTCCAAGACGGTTTTGAATTTACCCAATTGCATTTCAATTTGCTTTGAGGTTTGCACCAGAACCGGCAGCGGAAGTTGTGCTTTTACGGCTTCATCAAAATAGGAGTAGGCTTCTTCGTATTTTTTATCCACCAGCAAAGTCTGAATGAAATCGCTTCCTAATTTTTGGTTTTGTGAAAACGTCAGTAAGGAAAATAAAAGTAAAAAGAGCGTAAAAAAATGTTTCATAATTAAGTTTATTGGTAGTAACAAAAATAACGATTATACGATGAGCGATAAGTGGGTTCCATAAAAAAATCCCCGACAGTTTCTGCCATCGGGGATTTTGTATTGAGTTGTATTAACTTTTTTGTTCTTTGTTGAAATACACTAAGTAGTAATACATCTGTTTTTCTTCGTCCCAGCCTTTTTCCACGAATTTTTCGGCGCTTTCCGGGTTGATGAAATCCAGTTTGATCTGAATGTTGGTATCCAGTTCGATTACGTTTTTCATCTTTTTACGCGCATCGGAAACGGCAGCGTTGGCGATAGGGAAGGTTGTTAAATCTTCAATGCTGTATTTTTCGCCTTTGTCTACTTTGAAGTTTTTGAACTCCGAAATCAGGTCCGGATTGTCAATCACTTCATTTAGGAACAAGGATTCCTCGAAGTTGTCGTTTTTCGCGAAGTGGTTTACGGCACGGTTCATGAACATTACTTCTTCTTTTTTGTCTTCCGCAGGTAAAACAACTTCTTTTGCGAAGTCCTGGCAGAATTTCAGGTATTTTTTAGTGATGAAGTTTTCATCCTGGAACGCATCTACTGAAAGGAAATGCTCTAACCAATAACGGGCATCGTAACGGTTGCTGTCTACGGTTAAAATCTTGTAGCCTTCTTCTTTTTTGTAGTTGAAGATCAGACAGCCTTTGTCAAGTTTATTTAGGTTGATCCCTTGTTGCAGAATCATCTCCAGATTGGATTCTTTCTCTTCGAACTGAAGGAAATCCGCTTTTAATTCACTTTTGAAAACACCGATGGCATCCACCACATTGTTGTCGATGGAAACATTGGTCAGGTAAGCCACATAAACCTCTCCGTTTTTAATATGCGGATGGTTCGACTGCTCGAACAAGTGCTTGGTAATCTTTTTGGAAACTTCATGTACGCTGCCCGGATTCGCGAAAATCTCATTGGCAAAATTGTACATTTCGTTGTAATCCAGATCTACATCGTGTGCGAACTGGAAGTAATTTTCTTCCTTATCACGGAAAGGCTTGAAGAAAAACTCCTTCAAAAGCGGCATAATCTCATCGTTAAGATTGTAAGGCTGCTCCGAAAGGAAAATTGCTTCGTTACGGCTTTTGTTTCCAACGCGGTGGATGGATAAATTGTCGATGTGAGTGTTGAAAAGATTAATCATTTTGCTTGTATTTTAGATGAAAGAACCAAGAAAAAAGAAAAATCTCAAATCTTGGTCCCAGTTTATTATCAAGTATATCTTGTCTCTTGCTTCTTGTCTCTTGCTTCCTAAAACTAATTCCAGTTATTGTCCTCGTACCCAAAGTCTTCGAAAGAATCGTCTCCGTCAAACATGTCGTAGTCCTCATCATCGATATCGTCTTCAAAATCACCATAGATGTCGTCTTTTGAAATCGTTGGCGATTTGAAATCATTGGTTGGCGCATCGCTTGGCAATTCCCCGTGTGCGAAAAGTAAATCCGGATAGATAACGCCTGGCTCTTCGGTTTCTACAGCGGCTAATTCCACAAAGAATGTCCACATGTTGAAGAAGTCGTAAACGTAAATAATTTTAGTGTCGTCTTCATTCAAAATTGACGATAACGGATAATCGGCCATGGTTTTCATTTCTCCGGGAACATCTCCGGCGTCAAACAAAGGAATTTCGTCTTCCTGTGTCCAGGCATCATCACACGTGTAAAATGAAGCCATTTCCATACCGTCGAACCCGAAAGCATTCACGATGGCGTTGTGTAAATCTTCTAATGAATCGTCTTCAAGGATGGCAATATCGCGGAAAATATCTTCTTCAGCATCTAATATCACTCTAAACTTATAAACCATGATTTGTGTAATTTTTGGAAAGGTCAAAGGTAAAATATAATTGCGAATTTAGAGGTCGGATTTGCGAATTGTTGATAAGATTTTAATCAGCTCGCATAGAATTCGATAGGCAAACCGTCAGGGTCGGCAATGAAGAAAAATGACTTGTCAGTATATTCATCGATTCGGATGGTTTCGGCCTCAATTCCGTTGGAAAGCAGGAAAGCCCTTGTCTTTTCAATGTCATTAACTTCAAAGGCAAGATGCCTGAGCCCTGCTGCTTCCGGTCTGGAAACTCTTTTGGGCGGATCGGGAAACGAAAAAAGCTCTACGGCATATAGTCCGTTTACCGCTAAATCAAGTTTGTAGGATTGACGCTCTGTGCGATACACTTCCTGCAGGATTTCCAAACCTAAAAGCTGCGTATAGAAATACTTCGATTTTTCATAATCGGAACAGATAATGGCGATATGATGGATTTTGTTGAGATGCAGCATTAGTCCAGATAAGTCATGGTTGGCAGATTTACGTTTGGATCCTGAGCCAGTGCTTCGGAATGCAACTTATGGATCAAGGCCTTGGTCGCTTGAATGTTGTCAATGCTGAAAAGAAAAAACACCTCGTTTATATCATCGGCATTTTGCCAAATATTTTCCAGATACATACCTTGGGACGCGTGATATTCGCTGTCTTTTTCCAAGATTTCTTTGATGGTTTCCAATGGAACGTTTTTCAGCGTGGCTAACATATGCGGCATAATTATTCGGGTTTGATTCGGTTAATCAGTCTTTTTTTGAATTTTGTGAACTTCTTATTGGTCGGATACTGACGGTTCGAAGTCATGTTGTTGAAAATCAAAGCTACGATTAAAAGAATTACGGCGCCACTCAAAACGGGAGAAAGTACATACCAATACCCTAATTTTAAAATGGCCGGAGAACCTGTAACGGCAATCAAAGCGGTTGCGCCACCAGGCGGATGCAAGGTCTTGGTAATCTGCATCATCACAATCGCGGAAGCCACGGCAACAGCAGAAGCCAGCCAAAGGATGTCCGGAAATAATTTTGCAGCGGTCACTCCAACAATAGCCGAAATTACATGGCCGCCAATAAGATTGCGGGGTTGCGCTAACGGGCTTTGAATCACACCGTAAACCAAAACACAGGAAGCCCCGAAGGAACCGATTAAAAAGACAAAATCCTGCTTTGGAAAAGCATCATACTGTAAATAAGCAATAGTTCCGATGCCCACAAATGCCCCGACAAAAGCCCAGAAATGTTCTTTAAAATCGACAAGGGTTTCCTTGTAAAGAATATAGCGTGTTTTGCGGTACCCTCGTTTTATCTTCTGCGTCGGCATATTTACTTAATAGGTTGTGGCTGATAACTGTAAACGGTATAGGGATAAATAAGTTTTGCAGTGGTTTTAGACACCAGGCTTACTGCCAGAATCGGGAAGAACAAGGTATAATCGTTGATCAGTCCGCAGATTAAGAATAAGGCCGTGAAGGGTGCATGAATACTGGCGCTTAGCATAGCTGCCATTCCGATGATCATAAAATTGACCGGAATCACACCGGCATCAAAAAAAGTATTCAGAATACTTGCTAAGAACAATCCTAAAAACGCACCGATAAACATACTTGGTGCAAATACACCGCCATCACCGCCAGAAGCCAGTGTTATTGATGTAATGATAGGTTTAAGTAATAAAATCCCAATAATAGTTATCGCAAATGAAGTCGTCAGCACCACGGAATCGGCACCGGATAATATGTTTTTTACTGCATGGTATCCTTCTCCGTACAATTGCGGAAGTAGCAATAAAGATGTACCGATAATAGCAGAACCAATCAGGATTCTGGCTGAAGTTTTCTCGATTTGGGTAAACCTTTTTTTAATGAAAATAACCGATTTGGTCAGGTAAACCGAATTAGCGCCTGCTAAAACTCCCAGCAACAGAAAATAAGGAAAAGCATAAAAATGCCAGGTCGATACCGTTACTTCAAACAGCGGTTTTTCGTCTAATATAAGGATGAAACCATAGGCGATTGCTACCGCTAAAATGGTGGTAAACGCAAAGGCTTTGGTTACTTTTTTGGAAACCACTTCGAAAGAAAAAAGAATCCCGGCAATCGGACTGCTGAACAGGGCGGTTATACCCGCAGCAATCCCGGCACAGATGAGTTCGGTTTTGTAACGTCGGAACATGTTCTCCTTCTGTTGGGCCACAGAACCGATAGCCGCCGAAGCCACCACCGTCGATACTTCAATTCCTGTGGAACCGCCAAAAACGACTGTAAGTAATCCGTTGAAAAAATGGGAAGGGACTTTATAGACAGGAAGTTTTTTGTTGGCAGAATTTGTAGTTTCGAAAATCTCTTTGATGCCTTTGTTTTCTTTCTTTTTGAAAAGATACCGACGAAGGAAGTAAATCACCGAAAGCCCGAAAACAGGGAAAACCAGGAAAAATATCCAGTTAAGGTTCGCTTTGTGAAACAGGATTTCTTCGTAATGTTCCGTCAGGCGTTTTAAGGAAACCGCCATGAAGGCACACAGAAAACCAATCAACAGAGAAACGATGCTTAGTTTTTGCAGGACAATCCATTTGTGGTTTTTACGAAGTTGTGCGGTTTTCGACATCTGGGGAATCAGTAGCTAAATTTTCAGTTACAAAAATAACCTATGAGAAGGCAAAAAGTAGGTGTAAAATGTTAAAATTCGGCTTGCTGATCCAATTCAAATCATTCAGCGTCAAATTGCTTTCGGATTTTGGCCGGCAATTTCGCTTTAACCAAATTGTACGATTGGGTAACATAATGCTGCCATTCCTTAGCAGATAAAGTATTGATGTCTTCCACCAAAACCCATTTGTAACGAGCCACATACGGAGCGGGTATGAAGCCTTTTCGGGTGGAAAGTTCGTCAAACTCTTCGTCCAAAACTTTGAATGAGGCTGAGGTTGGCGACTGGTTCAATCCCGCCACACAAAACATTTTCTCTCCAATGCAGAAGCACAAATCATTGCCCCATTTCACGTCTTCGGTTACATGTGGTAATGTTTTGCAGAGTTGTTGCAGTTCTTCAATATTCATGGATCAGATTTTGTTCTTGGAAATTTTATCATGTATTTCGGAAACTTTCATCAAAGCCGCACTGCAATACCATGGGGTAAGTTCTACGTCAAAGATTTTCGCCTGAACAGCAGGATCGGTTTCCACTAATTTTTGCGCTTCTTCAATTGTCGAGCAGTTAAAAACGAAAATTCCGCGGTAGTTTTTGTCGTTTTTCATGAATGGACCTGCAACCACCAGTTTACCTTCTTTAGCCAATCGGTTGATGTTAGCCATGTGGCCTTCAAAATACTTGGTGCGTTCTTCTTTGGTAGCTGTAGTATTGCTTCCGGTTTTCAACAGACAGAAAACATAGGTTTTCATACCGTTAGCATCTCCGCCCAATTCTTTGGCCAGTTTTTCATCGTAGGTTGCTTGTTTTTCCTGTGCGAATGCGGAAAGGCTTATTAGTAATAAGAATAGTATTTTCTTCATAATGATTCGGATTAAAGAAACTCAAATGTACAAAAATAGTAGTTAGTAGTAGCCCACTAATTATTATTCACTAATTGCTAAAATCAACAATTCATCCTCAAAAAAAGACGGTTCGGTATTCTTTTTTATAATGGGTGGAAATTCTGATAGAAATTTGTCCTATCAAAATCAACCAAAATGAATAAGTTAGTTACAGTTTTAGTCCTTTTATTTAGTATCGGCCTGATGGCGCAAACCACGATTGCGGGAAAAGTTACCGATCAGAAAGGAAAACCGATTGAAGGCGCAAATGTTTTTGTTGAAGGCGCTTACGACGGAACCACAACAGATGCCAAAGGTGATTTCTCTTTCACCACAACTGAAAAAGGCGAACAGAATTTAGTAATCACGTTCCTCAGTTTTGAAACAACAAGAATTCCGATCGTCTTGGAAAACTATCAGCCGAAAACCTTCAAACTGAGAGAAAGCGTGAATACTTTGGACGCGGTGGTCATTTCAGCGGGAACGTTCAAAGCGGGAGACAATTCGAAAGTATCGGCACTGAAACCGCTTGATATTGTTACCACAGCCGGAGCTGCCGGTGATATTGTAGGGGCTTTGCAAACCTTGCCCGGAGCCCAGATTGTAGGCGAGAGCGGACGCTTGTTTGTACGCGGAGGGGAATCAGATGAAACCCAAACTTATGTAGACGGAATCCGTGTGGCACAACCGTATGGCGCAACGGCGAACAATTTGCCGACCCGTGGCCGTTTTTCCCCTTTTTTATTTAGTGGCATGACGTTTTCTACCGGAGGCTATTCGGCGGAATTCGGTGATGCGCTTTCCAGTGTTTTGTTGCTGAATACCATTAACGAGCCCCAACAGGAGCAGACCGATATCGCTTTTATGACGGTTGGTTTAGGATTGGGAAATACGCAAAAATGGAAGAAAACATCGTTGAGTTTCAATTTGTCCTACATCAATTTAGAACCGTACCAAAGAGTAATCAAGCAGAATGTGGATTGGAATAAACCATATCAGTCGATGTCCGGGGAAACGGTTTTTAGAAGGCATTTTGAGAACGGTTTGTTCAAATTGTATGCGGCTTTCGATCATGCTACGTTTGATTTGAATCAGAAAGATGTGAATGCGCCGGAGCCTATCCGTGTTGATAATCAGAATAATAACTTCTACCTGAATTCTTCTTATAAAGGGAATTTCGGTTTGGGTTGGAGTATTCAGGCAGGAATCAGTTTCGGGTACAGCCAGAACAAAATGGGCTTGGATCAGGATGAACTGAACAACCGCGAAAATGCTTCGCACATGAAACTGAAGCTGACCAAAAAGTTCTCGGAACGCGTTCATTTGACTTTCGGGGGTGATTATTTCATCACGGATTTTAATGAAAGTTATAACGATTATGCAGTCGATAATTACAACAGCGGTTACCGTAACAATATTGGAGCAGTATATGCAGAATCGGATATTTTCTTTTCCAAAAAGTTCGCCGCCAAATTTGGGGTAAGAGCCATGAATAGTGAATTGCTTGGGAAAAACACCGTCGATCCGAGAATTTCCCTGGCATATAAAACCAGTAAAAACGGACAACTTTCTTTGGCCTACGGTGATTTTCATCAGAACCCAAAACAAGATTACCTGAAATACAGTTCGGATTTTAACTTTGAAAAAACATCACATTACATTTTGAACTATCTGTATGGTTCAAACGGAAAAACCCTTCGTGCTGAAATTTTCTACAAAGACTACAATAATCTGGTGAAATATGATACCGATATGCCAATGTTCAATAGCAGTTTTAACAACAACGGCTATGGTTTTGCCAAAGGACTTGATGTGTTTTGGAGAGACAGCAAATCGATTAAGTATTTGGATTACTGGGTTTCGTATTCCTATATCGACAGTGAAAGAAATTATAAAAATTATTCAGCTGAAGTAACACCAGGTTTTGTGGCAAATCATACTTTATCGGTTGTTGGAAAATATTGGATCGACGATTTGAAATCGCAAATAGGAGTGACGAACAGTTTTGCGACCGGCCGTCCATACAACAATCCGAATGAAACGCAATTCATGAACGGAAAAACCAAGGCCTACAACAGTCTGAGTTTGAGTTGGGCGTATTTGTTGTCGCCGCAAAAGATTTTGTATTTTTCTGTATCGAATGTCTTGGGAAGGGATAATGTTTTCGGTTATCAGTATGCGAATTCCCCGGATCTTAACGGACAGTTTCAGCGTCAGGCCATTACACAACCGGCAGACCGTTTCTTTTTCATCGGGTTCTTCTGGACGATAAGTCAGGACAAGACTAAGAATCAGTTGGAGAATTTGTAGTTAGTAGAATTCCACTAATTACTTAGGAACAACAATTCATCCTCAAAATCCGACAGTTCGGTAAACATAAATTTATAAGGAGTAAAAACCGGAATATCTTTGAACTATCAAATTAAAAGAAGTTTTAATCATCAGTTAAAAATCAAAAGTAATCAACCAAAAAAACAAAACATTATGACAAGAGTTATCACAACATTAGTATTATTCATTTGCGGATTAGCCTTCGCTCAGGCCCCATCACAGTACGAACAGGGAATGGGAAAAGCATTAGGTTTATGGAAAGAAGGTAAAGCTGCTGAAGCTACTGCGATTTTCGAAAGAATTGCCTCGGTGGAAAAAAACAACTGGCTGCCTAATTATTATGTAGCTCTGGTAAACACGATTGAGACATTCAAATCTAAAGACAAAACCAAAAACCCTGCTTATCTGGATAAAGCGCAAATCGCATTAGACGATGCAACGGCCGTAAGCCCAAACAACCCTGAATTGATGGTGGTACAAGCGTTAATTTACACGGCATGGATCGTACAGGACCCAATGGCCAACGGAATGAAATACTCTTCAAAAACGATGGAGCAATACTATAAAGCTCAGGCACTTGCTCCGGAAAACCCGCGCGTGGTGTTTTCAAAAGCGGAATTTGAAATCGGTGGTGCAAAATACTGGGGAACTGATACCAAGCCAATGTGTGCGGAAATCGAACGTTCTATCGGACTTTTTGCTAAATTTAAACCGGAAACGCCGTTTCATCCAAATTGGGGACTGGATCGTGCAAAAGAAGTTTTAACGACTTGCGGGAAGTAAGAAGGTAGAGACAAGAGACAATAATCAAGAAGAAATTTAAAAAAAATCAAAAAACAATGGAATCACAAAATCAGAATACCAACAAAATCGCAGGAACTATTTTTGTAGGCTGCATGTTTGTAGGGATTGGAATCGGGATGTACATGCACAATACAGCCGTAGGAACCTTAGTGGGAATGGGAGTTGGATTTATCGCTTCCGCCATCGCCAAAGCTAAATTATAATCGTCTGGAAATGAATAAATATCTTAAAGAGTTTTTAAAATCGATTGTCTTAGGACTGATAGTTTTTGTGGTGCTCACCTTCATCAGTTGGCTCACCGGACAGAAAATCACTTTAGACAATAATTTACTGATGAATTTTCAGTATACCTTACTGTATTCGGTTTGTCTGTACATGGTAAACGCTTTGATATTTATTTCTTTAGATAAAATTTTTGCCGATAACAGGTTTACTTTTAAAAGGATACTGATAGGGTTTTTAAGTTCTTTTGTAGCATCGGTTTTAACTATTTTCCTGTTGCGGATTTTTGAGGAAGTCGTTATTGTAGGGGCTTCTTTTGAAACCTTTATGATAAATGAACGGGCTGCAAATTATGTAGTGGCCACCATCATGACGTTTATTGTTACGCTGATTTTTCATGCGGTATTTTTCTACCGTTCCTATCAGGAAAACAGAGTAAAAGAACAGAAAATAATTGCAGGAACGGCTTCGGCTAAATTCGAAAGTTTAAAAAACCAGATCGACCCGCATTTTCTTTTTAACAGCCTGAACGTATTGAGTTCCCTGATTGAAGAGAATCCGGACAACGCACAAAAATTCACTTCGTCCTTATCCAAGATTTACCGTTACGTTCTGGAACAACGCGATAAGGAACTCGTAAGTATCGAAGAAGAATTAGCCTTTGCCAAAACGTATATGAACCTGTTGAAGATGCGTTTCGAGAACAGTGTTTTTTACGAATTGCCCGAAAAAGTGAACAATCCTGAAGCCAAAGTAGTACCACTTTCTTTACAACTACTGCTTGAGAACACGGTAAAGCACAATGTGGTTAGTGAGAAAAAACCCTTGCGAATAAGGATATTTGAACGCAATAACTGTCTGATTGTTCAAAATGATCTGCAAAAGAAAGAAGTGCTGAAAGACCGACAAGGCGTTGGTCTGCAGAATATTATCAGCCGTTATGCTATTTTAACGGATCGAAAAGTTACGATTACACAAAGCGAAAAAGAATTTACGGTGGAATTACCACTGTTGACAAAACAAATAGGAATCATGGAAACAACATACAGCAATTATAAAGAAGAATCATCATATTACAGAGCCAGAAAACGCGTCGAAGCCATCCGTGGTTTTTACGGAAGTTTATTATCGTACTTCGTGGTAATTCCGGTACTGATTTTTATTAACCTGCAATTTTCCTCCAAATTCCAATGGTTTTGGTTTCCGATGATCGGTTGGGGAATGGGGCTTGTATTTCACGGATTCGGAGTTTTCGGATTCGGAGCTTCCTGGGAGGAACGCAAGATTAAGGAAATTATGGATCAGGATGTGAAAAAACAAAATTGGAAATAGTCATGGAATCAAACTATAACGAAAGGGAAAAGTACGAAAGTGCTAAAAACCGGGTAAAGGAAATCAAAGAATTTTATACCCATTTGATGGTGTATCTGATTGTGAACATGTTCCTGTTGGCCATTAATTTACTGACTTCACCGAAACACATCTGGTTTTTCTGGCCCATGCTAGGATGGGGTGTGGGCGTAGTGGTACATGCCTTGAAGACCTTCAGTGCGTTGCCGTTTTTAGGTAAAGAATGGGAAGAGCGCAAGATAAAAGAGTTTATGGAAGAAGAAGAACGTCGTAAAAACCAATGGAAATAATGGAAAGCAATAACAACAATTTCGACGAACGCTATCAGGCGGCTGAAAAGCGTGTAAAAAGAATTAAAGGGTTCTATTCACACCTGTTGGCGTATCTGATTGTCAATATTATGATTGTTTTTTTAAACATCAACGATTTAAAACCGGGCGAGAGCTATTTTCGGTTTGAGAACTTCTTTACGGCATTCTTTTGGGGTATTGGGTTGTTAGCGCATGGCGTGAGCGTTTTTGGTCATCACCTGATTTTCGGAAAAAGTTGGGAAGAAAAGAAGATCAAAGAATTCATGAAGAAAGAGCAACAGCAACATGATAAGTGGGAGTAAGTTCAGTCGCAGTTTACAGTTTTTAAACGAAACGAATAACCAAATTCACAAATAACCGAATAAACCAATGAACATTATCATTATCGAAGACGAAAAACCGGCGGCACGTTTGTTGCAGCGTAAAGTGGAAAAATTAGGGCTGAATGTAAGCACGATGCTGCATTCGGTGGAGGAGTCGCTGGACTGGTTTCAGAACAATCCACACCCGGATCTGATTTTCCTGGACATTCAGCTGTCCGATGGGTTGTCGTTTGAGATTTTCGAGAAGATTGAGATAAAAAGCGCTGTAATTTTTACGACCGCTTACGATGAATATGCGCTGCGGGCCTTCAAACTGAACAGTATCGATTATCTCTTAAAACCGATTGATGAAGACGATCTGGAAGTGGCGGTAAACAAGTTCAAAGCGCGTAACCAGCCGCAAAACCTGTCGCTCGATTTCGAAATGATCAAAAAGATGCTGGTCAATCCAATAGATAAAAATTACAAAAAGCGTTTTACGGTAAAAATCGGGCAGCAACTCAAACTGATCAATGTGGACGAAGTGGAATGTTTCTACAGTGAAAACAAAGGCACGTACCTACATACGCTTGATAATCGTAATTACTTGTTGGACGGTACTTTAGAACAATTGGAGACCGAGCTCGATCCTGATGCTTTTTACCGGGTGAGCCGTAAATTTATCGTGCCGATGAAAGCCATTAAGGAAATCCAGCTGCACAGCAATTCCCGCCTGAAAGTAATCCTGCCAAGTTATACCGATGATGAGGTAATTGTGGCCCGTGAGCGTGTAAATGATTTTAAGGAATGGATTGGGTAAACCTATGCCGAACCCTTTTTAATAATAAATATACAACAGTATTTTTTTATCGGAAGTATCGATGATCTTCTCAATCCGGCTGTAAAATTGTTCGTTGACCATAGGACATCCAAGGCTGTTGCAAATCGGTTGGTCCTGCTCCGGATAAGGCACTTGGTAATATTTGTGAAGTACAATGTTTCGTAACAGGGCATTGTCGTTTGTTTTGTCAAGACCATAAAGTCTGTATGCTTTTCCGAATTTCCCTTCGTAACTTTTTCCTATGGAATATTTTCCAAGTGAAGTGCAGTACGAGTTATTGGTATTGCTGAATTTCAGTTTGCCTTCCACACCGGTTTCCGAACCTGATCCGTGTGCTACTAAGCCTTTGTCAACAACTTTGTTTTGACTGAAATCGTAAATGAAAAACCGGTTCTTTCCCGAGGGAATCTTCATGTCGATGAAAAAAGCGGTTTTGGTATTGAAATCTTTATTGTTGGCTATAAAAGTTCTTGCAGTATCTACGTAGTTCTGAATATTGTTTCTTTCAGCTTTTCCAAAAGAATTTTCTGTTTTGGATATAGGCTTGTCTTTCTGTTTGTCAAATATATTTGTTCCAAACACAGCTGTAATAAGGAATACCGATACAAAAACTATTTTTTTCATGTTGGGAACTATTGGGTTGGTTCAGATTAATTTTTCAAGCAGCTTTTACTGACTACTGACACGACTGTTTACCTATTACTCTTTCTTGCTTCCAGGATCATATAAAACTGGATTCCGAATAATAACGAAGCAATCACCAAATGTATTGTCTGGCTGCCGAAAGGGAAATGAAAATAGTACATTGCAATTCCGGACAGCACTTCCACAAAAATCAAAGCCATTACCCAATTGATTTTGCTAAAGCCAAGGTTTAGTTTTTTATTTTTCAGGTATAAAAACAGATTTACAAAAAACACCACAAAGGAAAACGTTCGGTGGAAATAAAAACTCAGTTCCGGTTTGCTTAACCAAAGTGTTTCATTTGCGATGCCGGATTTTACCTGTTCGTCCACAAACTGACGCACCTGAGTTCCCAAAACCACCTGAATCAGGGTAAGCAACAAGGAAATCCAAAGGATATTTCTAAACATCGGATTGAAAACTTTCGCCGCTGCTGCCGGTTTCGCCAATTGAATGATATATAAAATTACAGCAACTATAACCAGGGCCATTACCATATGGATGGTAATTTTAATCGGATTCAAAACGCTGTATACAACCGTTGCGCCCAGCCAGCCCTGAAAGCCCATCAGGAACACCACCAGCCAGGAAAGTAAGGTGATTTTTTTATCTTTTTTCCATAGCCAAAAAGAAGCAACAGCCATCACAAAACAGGCTAATCCCGCCAGAGCACCTACAAGGCGATTCATATATTCCACCCAGGTATGTGTCGGATTGAAAATGGCGTAATCGTGTTTGGTATATTTCTCCCAATGTGAAGCGTCGAACTCGTTTCCGGTCGTGAAATTGTCTTTGGCCACTAATAACATTTGGTCTTTAATGATAACCTGACCTTTTTTGAAGTCGTGGTTCTCGCTCCAGGTAAGTTCTTTAACATCAGTGGGCGGAATGTAATACCCAAAACATTTCGGCCAGTCCGGACAACCCATACCTGAACCCGTCATGCGTACCAAAGCGCCGGCAACGATTACTAAATAGACTAAAATTAAAGCGGTCTTGGCAATTTTATTGAAGTTCATTGTTTTAAGTTTCAGAGTTGCAAAGTGCAAATATCTTTAGTTTTGTTTTAATCGAATATGATAAATGTTAGCTCGCCCCATTTTCGCATTATCGAACTGGTTTAAGCCCCATTTTATCGGCTTTCTTCATTACAAAATCATAAGCAGCCTGGTATTCGTTCGGGATTTCGCCTTCAAGAATTGCTTCTTTTACCGCTTCTTTCAAAACACCGATTTCACGAGAAGGTTTCAGATTGAACAGCTCCATGATTTCTTCTCCGGTGATGGGCGGCTGGAAAACACGAACTTTGTCACGTTCTTCCACTTCAACGATTTTCTCGCGGACGATTTTGAAATTGTTATGGTATTTCTGGAATTTCTTCGGATTCTTGGTGGTGATATCGGCTTCACATAAAGTCATCAGGCTTTCCACGTCTTCGCCGGCATCAAAAACCAGTCGTCGCACTGCGGAATCAGTCACGATATCCTGTGCCAGTACAATTGGACGGGAACTCATCGTAACCATTTTCTGCACGAATTTCAGTTTTTGGTTTAACGGCATGTGTAAACGAACAAAGATTTTCTTGGCCATTTTTCCGCCTAAAAATTCATGACCGTGAAATGTCCAGCCTTGTTTTTTGTTGTATTTCTTGGTTGGCGCTTTTCCGATATCGTGTAATAATGCCGACCAGCGCAACCAAACATCATCCGTATTCGGGCAGATGTTATCAACTACCTCCAGCGTATGATAGAAGTTGTTTTTATGTGTATGTCCTTCAATTTCTTCCACCTGATTCAAAGCAGTAAGTTCCGGAAGGATAATGTCTAATAAACCGGTTTTGTACAGCAATAAAAAACCAACTGATGGTGTGTTCGACATCAGGATTTTATTCAGTTCATCGACAATACGCTCCCCGGAGATAATGTTGATGCGCTCTTTGTTACGAGAAATGGCTTCCAATGATTCCGCTTCGATCTCGAAATGCAATTGCGAAGCAAAACGGATGGCACGCATCATGCGCAACGGGTCATCAGAATAGGTGATGTCCGGATTTAAAGGCGTTCGGATGATTTTATGTTCCATGTCGCTCAATCCGTTGAAAGGATCGACTAAATCTCCGAAATTGGTTTCGTTTAGGGAAAGTGCCAACGCGTTGATGGTAAAATCACGTCGGTTCTGATCGTCTTCCAAAGTGCCGTTTTCCACCACGGGTTTGCGGCTTTCAAACTGATAGCTTTCCTTTCGGGCACCCACAAATTCAATGTCCATGTCCTGATAACGCAGCATGGCGGTACCATAGTTCTTGAACACCTGAACCTTAGGTTTGTGCGGAATCAGTTCGGATACTTTTAAGGCGAGTTCGATACCGCTGCCCACGGCAACGATGTCGATGTCTTTTTTATGGTCACGTTTTAAAATCAGATCGCGAACAAAACCACCGATAACGTAGCTGTCCACGTTAAGTTCTTTGGCAGCCTGTGTGATGATTTTGAATATAGTGTCTTGTAATGCTTCTTTGTAATTCATGCTGAAGTTTAAAGTTCAAATGTTTAATGGTTTAAACGGATAGCTGTAAACCATAAACCGTAAACTGTGACTGAAAACTATTTCCTAATAATCTTTACCTGACTGTCAGCCGTTAATTTGATGATCGTCGAAGGTTTGTCGCAAATTTTATCCTGCTGCAAATTTACCACATAGTCCACACCTTTTAAAATTTCGGGACTGATTTCTTTAAACGATTTCGGTGTGGGCTGCCCTGAAATATTCGCCGAAGTGGAAACCAGCGGTTTTTTCATACGTTCCATCAGTTTGAAACAGAAGGGTTCTTTGACTAAGCGAACGCCTAAGGTTTTGTCTTCTGCGATTATGTTTTCGGATACATTTCTTGGGTTGTCCAAAATCAGCGTGGTTGGTTTTTCGGATAAATCCAGAATCTGCCAGGCCACTTCGGGGATGTCTTTAAATACAGTGTACATCATCCGGTCGGAATTCATCAGTACGATCATGCTTTTGCTTTCTTCGCGCTGTTTTAAAGCGTAGATTTTTTTTATGGCTTCCGGATTGGTGGCGTCACAGCCGATTCCCCATACGGTATCGGTCGGATAAAGGATAATGCCTCCGTTTTTTATTGCTTCGTAAGCGTTGTGAACTTCTGTGTTGATGTCCATCTTTTCTATTTTTCAGCAAATATACTTAACTATTGCCTTGCTTGAAAATTAAGGGAATTTAAAGTTTAAACAGCACTGTTATCTATGCATAAATAGTATTTTTAAATTTATATATTTGTAGACTTAAAAATTGTAAAAAATGTTGAATAATAAATCCATATTAATTACAGGCGGAACCGGTTCATTAGGGAAAGAGTTAACTAAGACGATCCTTCAGAAATGGCCTGATGTTAAGCGACTTGTAATTTATTCCCGTGACGAACAAAAGCAGTTTCAGATGGCGCAGGAATTCCCTGAGGCCGAATATCCGGCAATACGTTATTTTATTGGTGACGTAAGGGATCTGGAGCGTTTGAAAAGAGCGTTCAACGGGATCGATTATGTTATTCATGCAGCGGCTATGAAGCATGTCCACATAGCGGAATACAATCCTGATGAATGTGTAAAAACCAATATTGGTGGTGCGGAGAACGTTATCAAGGCGTGTTTGTCTTCAGGCGTTACAAAAGTGGTGGCCCTGTCAACAGATAAAGCCTGTGCACCAATCAATTTATATGGCGCTACCAAGCTGACTTCGGATAAATTGTTCATTGCAGCCAACAATATAAAAGGGAAACAGGATATTAAGTTCTCAGTGGTTCGTTACGGTAATGTAATGGGATCGAACGGTTCGGTTATTCCGTTTTTCATGAACAGAAGAAACGACGGGGTTTTGCCTATTACAGATGTTAACATGACGCGTTTCAATATTTCGCTTCAGGGTGGGGTGGATATGGTTCTTCATGCTTTGGATACGGCATGGGGCGGTGAATTGTTCGTTCCGAAGATTCCTTCTTACCGCATTATGGATGTAGCTCAGGCCATCGCGCCAAGTTGCGAGCACCGAGTAGTTGGGATTCGTCCGGGAGAAAAAGTTCATGAAGAGATGATTACTTCTTCGGATTCGTTTACGACCTATGATTTAGGAAAATATTATGTGATTCTGCCTCAGGTTACTAATTGGGATATGGAAGCGTATAAGAAACATTTTAATGCAACAATTGTTCCGCAGGGATTCAGTTATACATCGGGGGAAAATACGGAATGGGAAACCGTTGCCAGTATGAGAGAGCAGATTAAAGAGCACCTGTATCCTGATTTTGAACCAAAATAATAGCGCATGATACCTTACGGAAAACAAAACATCACTGAAGAAGATATCATGGCGGTGTCCAAAGCGCTGAAAGGTGATTTTCTGACGCAGGGACCTACAATTTTAGAATTTGAAAAGGCATTTGCCCAATACATAGGATGCAAGTACGCCGTGGCGGTTTCTAACGGAACGGCCGCTTTGCATTTGTCTGCTTTAGCCTTGGGGGTTACTTCAGGGGATAAAATCATCACTACGCCAATCACTTTTGCAGCCTCAGCGAACTGTGTTCGTTACTGTGGAGGAGAAGTGGTCTTTTCGGACATTGATCCGGAAACCTATTTGCTTGATGTGGGAAAAGTGGAAGCACTTTTAAAAGCATCACCTAAAGGAACCTACAAAGGAATCGTTCCTGTTGATTTTGCCGGAAGGGCAGTCAATCTGGAAGCATTCAGGAAATTGGCAGATGAATACGGTTTGTGGATAATTGAAGATGCTTGTCATGCGCCGGGAGGCTCTTTCACAGACAGTAAAGGGCAGCAGCAAAACTGCGGTAACGGTAATTTCGCGGATTTGGCTATTTTCTCGTTTCATCCGGTGAAACATATCGCAACCGGTGAAGGAGGGATGATCACCACAAACGACGAACAACTTTACAGAAAACTTTTGGAATTGCGTACCCATGGGATTACAAGAGATGTTGACAGTTTTAAAAATGATATCGCATTTGCCGTAGGAGAAGAAAACAGTTCAAACGGAAGTTACCCGGGTTGGTACATGGAAATGCAGACTTTGGGATACAATTACCGCTTTACCGATTTTCAGGCAGCATTGGGAATCAGCCAGTTATCAAGAGCCGATAAAGGCATTGACCGACGCAGAGCTATTGCCGAACATTACAATACTTCATTTTCAGGGAAAGAGTATGTCAAAGGGCAGTCAGGTTTTGTAAACGGGCACGCTTATCATTTGTATGTAATCGAAGTGGACGACCGTATCGGTTTGTACAACTACCTTAGAGAGCATAAAATTTTTGCACAGATTCACTATATCCCGTGTCATTTAATGCCATATTACAGAGAATTGGGCTGGAAGGAAAACGATATGCCATTGGCTGAAAAGTACTATAAACATTGCATCAGCTTACCGATGTATCCGACTTTAACAGAGGAGGAGCAGCAATTTGTGATAGATAAAGTAAATTCATATTTCGAAAAATAATTTTGAAACTAACACTCGGAACGGTTCAGTTTGGAATTGCCTACGGGATTTCAAATGTTAGCGGCGTCCCATCGGATAGCGGCTTAGAGGACATACTCAATACAGCCGGTTCCTTGGGAGTGGAATTACTGGATACGGCTTTAGCGTACGGTAATTCAGAAGAACGTTTAGGGCAGTTTGCAGACGACAGGTTTAAGGTGGTTACCAAGTTTCCGGCGGTCCGTTCCGGTGAGGAACTGGAAAAGGCACTTTCAGAATCCCTGAAGAAATTGCAACTTGAATCCGTATACGGATATTTAGCGCATAATGCAGATGTCTTATTGCAGCAACCCGATCTTTGGAAAATACTACAGGCAAAAAAGCAGGAAGGGAAGATTGCAAAAATCGGCTATTCCTTATATTATCCGGAGCAGTTGGAGCAATTACTGAATTTGAATTGCATACCGGATCTGGTACAGCTTCCGTTTAGTATTCTTGACCGAAAATTTGAAGCACAATTGCCCTTGCTTAAAAAATTAGGCACTGAAATTCATGTCCGCTCTGTTTTTTTGCAAGGTTTGTATTTTATGAATCCGAAGCAGTTGCCGGAAAAATTACAGCCTTTAGCATCGGTATTAACGAAGTTTCAGGCAATTTGTGCCGACTATAATTTAAACGTTGGTGATGTGGCGCTGAATTATGCCGTGAACAATCCGGCTATCGATCAGGTGGTTATTGGTGTGGAAACTGCCGAACAACTAAAACAGAATGTACAAATGGTTTCGAACTGGCAATCAAATGCAGCTGTTTTTGCCGAAATCGAAGCCATAGAAATAAAAGATAAATCCTTATTAAATCCCGTAAACTGGTGAAAATAATAGGTGTAACACAAGCCCGCATCGGTTCCTCCAGATTACCGGGGAAAGTACTTCTGGAAATTGAAGGGAAATCACTGCTGGCATATCATTTGGAAAGAGCAAAGGCCTCCGTCTTAGTAACCGATTGGAGGGTAGCTACAACTGATGAAAAGGATTCCGGAAAGATTTGCGATATTGCAGAAGAAGCCGGAATACGTTCTTATCAAGGCGATTTAAACGATGTTTTAGACCGTTTTTATCAGGCCGTTAAAGAGGAAAACCCGGAGTATGTGGTTCGGGTAACTTCGGATTGTCCCCTGATTGATGCGAAGCTAATCGATGAAACTGTAAAGTTCTGTCTGGACAATCAGTTAGACTATCATTCCAACCAGTCTCAGGAAGCCTATCCCGACGGACTGGATGTTGAGGTTTTTACCTTTAAATCGCTTGAGGAAGCCTGGAAGACTGCCACAAATGTTGCAGACAGGGAACACGTAACACCATTTATCCGCAGAAACGGCAAAACCAAAATTGCGGATGAAAAAGTGGATAAAAAATACGCAGCACTCCGAATCACCGTTGATGAAGCTTCCGATTTTGAAGTCATCAGTCATCTGGTTAAGGCATTGGGCGCAAAAGAACCGTGGCAGGTATATGCCGATTATTTGCTGCAACATAAAGAAATACAAAGTATAAATCATGCTATTCTTAGAAACGAAGGGTATATGAAAAGTAAATTCAACGAAATACAGCTGAGAACCATCACTAATTTCAAAGCATCAGACGAGTATAGAAACACTATCCACAACCTGATTCCGGGCGGAGGTCATACTTATTCCAAAGGAGACGACCAGTTCCCGATTTTATCACCGGCAGCCATTGCCCGTGGAAAAGGATCCCATATTTGGGATGTTGACGGTAACGAATACCTGGATTGTTCCATGGGATTGACCAGTGTGAGTTTAGGACATGCCTATGAGCCTGTTTTGGAAGCCGTTCGAAACGAATTGGAAAACGGGGTTAACTTTCAACGCCCTTCCGCTTTGGAAAAAGATATGGCTGAAACCTTCCTGGCCTTAGTGCCCGGACATGATATGGTGAAATTTTCTAAAAACGGATCCATTGTTACCACCGCTGCTGTTAAATTAGCCCGTGCGAAAACAGGTCGTGATTTGGTTGCTTTCCCGGTAGATCATCCGTTTTACAGTTATGACGATTGGTTTATTGGAAAAACAGCCTGTAATAAAGGTGTACCGGAGTCTATTTCGAATTTATCGGTAACGTTTCAGTCTTTCAACATTGAGTCGTTAAGAGAAATGTTTGCTAAATATCCCGGGCAAATTGCCTGTGTGATTACGGAGCCTGAAAAAGGAAATTACCCTCATTTACCGGCGGATTTTAACGTGGCCGATTTTTTAAAGCAAGCCATCGATCTATGCCATGAAAATGGAGCTTTGTTTATTGCAGATGAAATGGTTACCGGTTTTAAAACCGAGTTTCCGGGATCCATAACCAAACACGGAATTACTCCGGATATGGCTACCTGGGGTAAAGGAATCGCTAACGGATTTTCTTTCTGTGCGCTGACGGGAACCAAAGACATCATGGAATTGGGAGGAATCAAAAACACCGGGGAAGAGAAAGTATTCCTGATTTCCACTACACACGGAGGAGAAACCCACGGATTGGCCGCAGCGATCGCCACCATAAAAGAATATAAAGAGAAAAATGTAATTGCACACAACCATCAGATAGGGAAAAAACTGGCTGAATTGTGTTCGCAGTTGGTCACAGATAATAATTTAAAGGATTACGTTGAGGTTGTTGCCGCGGAATGGATGCCTTTCTTTGTGTTTAAAGATAAAGAAGGTACCGTGAGCCAAGGGTACAGAACTTTGTTCATGCAGGAAATGATCAAACGAGGCGTGTTGTTCCAGGGTGCTTTCGTTCCTTGTTTTTCACATACCGATGAAGATGTTTATTACTTTGCAAAAGCGTTCAGCGAATCTTTAAAAGTTTACAGCGAAGCGTTGGAGCTGGGTTATGAAAAATTTCTGGTTGGAGAACCTGCAAAAGCGGTTTTCAGAAGGACTTTATAAGTAAAGGACCATGCGCAGCTATAAATGTCTACATACCAATGTTTTTAAAACGGGATCCTTTCATATCGAACCGATAAGGGATGAGGATAAGTATGGTATTCTGGACATCAGAAACGAGCAGTTGTACCATTTGCGCCAGTCGGAACCTTTAACCGCGGAAAAGCAAGAGCAATATTTTGCCAATGTGGTTGCCGCTTTGTTTGAAGTGGAAAAACCAAATCAGTTGTTGTTTTCTTTTTTTTATGAAAATGAATTCGTCGGTTATGGCGGTTTGGTTCATATCAATTGGATTGATAAAAATGCCGAAATCTCTTTTATCATGAAAACTGAACTTGAAAAGGAGCATTTTGCGAAATTCTGGTCAAATTATCTTAGGCTGATAGAAAAAGTAGCTTTCGAAGCGCTGCGATTCCATAAAATATTTACCTATGCTTTCGATTTACGACCGCATTTATACCCGGTTTTATTGGATTGTGGTTTTAGGGAAGATGCCCGATTGAAAGAACACTGTTTCTTTGACGGTAAGTATCTTGACGTGCTGATCCATTCGAAAATCAATACAACTATTTGGTTCAGGAAAGCTACAGAAGAGGATGTGGAACTATATTTCACCTGGGCAAACGACCCGGCTGTAAGAAGTAATTCCTATGCCACGGAAAGTATTCCGTATGAGAATCATGTAAACTGGTTCAAATCAAAAGTAAAGGACGAAAATTGTTTCATGGTTATTTTTCAGGACCATGAAAATCAAAATATTGGACAGGTCCGCATCCAGAAAACTAATGCTGTTTCAGCGATAATAGGAGTTTCTGCGGATGAAAATCATCGTGGAAAAGGCTATGCTGCCAAAATGATTGCCAAAGCTTCCGATGTATTTTTAACGGAAAATCCTGAAATTTGCATCAGCGCTTACATTAAACTGGATAATCAGGCTTCCTCAAAAGCTTTTGAGAAGGCCGGCTTTTCGCTGTTGGAAACGCTGAAATACGAAGGAGCAGACAGTTTTCATTACATTAAAAGAATATGATAATAGATAAGTATAAAATAGAGGCACAATCTCCGGTTTTCATTATAGCCGAGCTTTCCGCCAATCATAACGGAAGTCTTGAAACGGCTTTGGAAACGGTCAGAGCGGCCAAAAGAGCAGGTGCCGATTGTATCAAATTGCAAACCTATACAGCGGATACGATCACATTAGATTCCGATAAGGAGGATTTTGTCATAAAAGGAACGATCTGGGACGGTAAAAAGCTGCATTCCTTGTATCAGGAGGCCTATACTCCCTGGGAATGGCATGCCGAGATTTACAAAACGGCCAAAGAAGAAGGTTTAATCTGTTTTTCTTCCCCTTTTGATAAAACCGCGGTTGACTTTCTGGAAGGATTAGATTCTCCGGCGTATAAGATTGCCTCGTTCGAAATTACCGATATTCCGCTGATCGAATATGTGGCTTCAAAAGGAAAACCGATTATCATTTCAACCGGTATAGCCGAAAAAGAAGATATTGAATTGGCTTTGGATGCCTGTAAAAGAATGGGGAATACGGATATTGCCCTGTTAAAATGTACCTCCAGTTATCCGGCTCCCATTGAAGAAGCCAACATGGTTATGGTGAAGGATTTAACGGAACGTTATGGCGTAATCAGTGGTCTTTCCGATCATACCATGGGAAGTACGGTGCCTGTTGTGGCTACCGCTTTCGGGGCAAAAATCATTGAGAAGCATTTTATTTTAGACCGTGCTATCGGCGGACCTGATGCTTCGTTTTCCATGAATGAAGAAGAGTTTACAGCTATGGTAAAAGCAGTGCGCGAAGCCGAAAGAGCTGTAGGTGTGGTGGATTATGCCTTAACGGAGAAACAGGCAAAAGGAAAAGATTTCAGTCGTTCGCTTTATATTGCGGAAGATGTCAAAAAAGGGGAGGTTTTCACGGAGCAGAATTTGCGTTCTGTGCGTCCCGGTTTTGGATTGCACCCGAAATATTACCATCAGTTGATCGGAGGGACCGCCAATCAGGATCTGGAAAAAGGCATTCCTATGAAATTAGAATATCTTGAGAATAAATAAACAAAGTTTAAACCTGTAATTTTCAGAGTATGATTGAAAGTATTTCTTTGGTATACAAGAAGTTTAAGTATGGCAGCGTGTTCAGAAAGGAATACGATATGTTTTTACAAACGCAAAAGTTCAGCCAGAAAGGGTATAAAGCTTTCCGTAAAATGTTCGTTCTTACCAAAGGAAAGAGCAACGACATGCTATCCAAAGAAATTGCAGAAAAGAACGGAAAATACGATTCGATTCCGGAGGCAGGCATCTTGAAAAATATAGACGGGACAATACTAAACCAGTTCAGAAAAGAAGGTTTTTATGTTTTTAACGATTGCCTGGATGAAAAACAGATTCAGTCGATTTTAGACTATGCCACCGTTACGCCGGTGTCGTACATGAATACGTCTAATAATTTGCAGGAATACTCCAAAGATAAAGTCGTTTTTAATGAAAATGAGCCTATTTCTCCGAGGTATCAGTTTACCAATGAAGAAATTTTAAAATGCAGCACCTTACAGGAACTGACTTTTGATTACTCGCTGTTAAAATTTGCCCAGGAGTATTTAGGGTGTAAACCGATTTTGGATTTAGTGGCTTTTTGGTGGAGCGCCCCTTTCAACGGAGTGGGAAAAAATGGTGCGGCGCAAATGTATCATTTTGATTTAGACCGAATTAAGTTTCTGAAATTCTTTTTTTACATCACTGATGTAGATGCGGATACCGGGCCGCATTGTTATGTAAAAGGATCCCATCTCGATTTGCCTAAACAAATTAACCGGGATGGCAGGTTTGAGGACCAGGAAATAGAAAAAGTATACGGAAGTGAGAATCTTATTGAGATTACAGGGAAGAAGGGGAGTATAATCGCCGTCGACACGAGAGGTTTCCATAAAGGAAAGGAATTGTTGAAAGGCAAACGCTTATTGTTCCAGATTCAGTTCAGTAACAGTCTGTTTGGTCAGGAATCTGAAGCTACAAACTGGAATATCATTGAAGAAAAATACCTGGATCAGGCCAAAAAATATTCCCATACTTACAGCAATATAAGCTAATAAGAATTCTGTAATCAGTAAAAAGTAAATGAGTAAATTCATAGATATAAAAAACGCTACGGTTTTAGTACAAACCTCTAATCATACGTCGCCCCATTTGGAGACGGAAATGGAAATAGTCGAGCGTTTGTTGGAGCAAAACAATACCGTGTACTGGATTAAGTGTGAAGGCGATTTCCAGAACTGTTATTACAATCCGCTGCATAAAAAAATGCATTGCAAGGTTTGTCATTCCCGCGTTTCCCAAGGGATTAAAATGGTAAAGAAGCAAGGCGAAAATTCAGGAAACCTTCATGTACTTGAGTATAAGCAATTTGCTGATGTCGAGGATTTCAAGAAAAAGAAACTTTTTGACGACTTGAAGTTTGATTCCGTAAAAGAACTTAAAGCCTATCACTACAAAGATTATGATTTAGGTTTGGCAACGGTTTCTTCCCTGGTATCCTATATCCGTGATCATGAGCCGGACCTGACCCGATATGAAAATTTTGTACAGCGCGGTTTGGTAACCGGGGCTTATCTGTATGATGTTTTTACCCAGGTTGTGGAACAGGTAAAGCCGGATCTGGTAGTGTTTTTTAACGGAAGGTTTATTGAAAACAGGCCGCTTTTGCGCGTATGTCAGAAAATGAAAATTGATTATGCCACGCATGAAAAAGGCGGTAAACTGAATACTTATCTGTTCCGTTTGAACTCTATTCCGCATTCGATTGAAACCATAAGCGAGGAAATGGAGGAATTATGGCAAAACGGAGCTGAAAACAAACAGGAAATCGGGACAAATTTCTTTACCAACAAAATAAAAGGTGTTGAAGATGCCTGGTTTTCGTTTACCAAAGAACAGCAGGAAGGAAGATTGCCGGCAAGTTTTAAAGAGCTGAACGGCAAAAAAGTAATCACTATTTTTAATTCTTCGCTTGACGAATACGAAGGGCTTGAAGGATTTGGTCCGTATTTTTATCATAATGATAACGAAGGGATTAAACGAATTTGTGAGGATTTACAAAAGTTTCCCGATATAAAACTGTATTTGAGAGTGCATCCTAATCTAAGGAATATGGATAATACCCAGATACGCTTTTTAAATGATGAGATTGCCACTATTCCTTCCGTTGAGATTATTGCTGCGGAAGATAAAGTAGATACCTATGCGCTAATCAATTCCAGTGATATCATCATCGTTTTTGGTTCAACTGTTGGGGTGGAAGCTGCGTTTGCGAACAAAAAAGTGGTGTTGCTGGGTAAAGCGGCCTATGAGAATCTTAATTGCTTCGTAACGCCTAAAGACCATGACGATTTACTGAAGATTTTAACGGATAACGATTATGTTTTCCCTGAGATTAATCCTATCGAACCAATAAAATACGGACATTGGAACGAAACCTTTGGTCTTGATTACCATTACTACAAGGCGCTGGGCTTCAATAAAGGTATTTATCGGGGTAAAGCAGTTAAGGGTAATTTCTTTTTGAGAAAAATTAAAAGAATGTTTAAATTCTAATTTAAATACAAATGAAAAAAATTCACGTAGGCTTTCTTTTGTCATACGACTATGAACTGTTAAAGCTGGCAATTCCGCCTGTTTATAAGTATTCAGACAGGATTTTCATCGCCATTGACGAGAATTCCATGACCTGGTCCGGAAATAAATTTGACGTGGATCCTTCCTTTTTTACCTGGTTGAAAGCATTTGACACCGAGAACAAAATAGAGCTTTACTACGACAATTTCCATGTGCCGGAACTGACTACCACGCAAATGGACACGCGGGAAAGAAAAATGCTTTCCGATAAGATGGGTATTGGAAACTGGTTGATACAGGTTGACAGTGACGAGTATTTTATCGATTTTGAAAGCTTTGTGAAACAACTGAGAAAATACGATCATTATCTGGACAATCCGGAGAAAAATAAAATCCAAATTGCGGCCTTTTGGCTGATCATCTACAAGTATACCGAAAACGGGATATTGTATGTGGATAAGCCGATGAAATCGATTTTCGCGACAAATTATCCGAATTATAAAGCATTCCGTAGAACAAACGAACGTGTAATTTACCTGGACAGTTTAGTACTGCATGAATCCGTTTCACGTTCGGAAGAAGAACTCCGCTTTAAGTTGAAAAACTGGAGCCACAACACCCACGTGAACGAAAGCTTTCTGGATAAATGGCTGAAAGTGGATGAAACCAATTATAAGGACTATCAGGATTTCTATTACATCGAACCGGACAGATGGAAAACCCTTGAATACTTTCCGACCAAAAACATTGAAGAAGTCAAGCAATATACCAATGCATCGAAAAAGTTGAAACTGGGGAAATCGTATCTCTTCTTCAAGAATTTCGGACAATGGTTCAAATTTCTTTTCAAATAAAATACGATAGGGCTTTACTTTGTTTTGTAGAGCCCTATTGCTTTTTTAAGCTGTTTGCTCAGAAGAACCCTTCTTACATACAGATAATTTCTCAAGCTTAGGAACCACCATTTGCTGAAAGGCAATTGCGTAGCTTTGATGGTGTCGCTCACATCCTGTCTGATAATAAAATCAGCGTTGAGATCGTTCCAGTTGATATTTCCGTAACCGTCAAATTCATTGACTTTATTTTTGCCGTGAATGATGGAAAGCCACAGTCTTTTACCGGTGGTGTGAACAATACGGGGCTCTTTCTTCCACATATTATGGCTATAATGCCAAACGGTCTTCGGGTTTTCATTTCGCTCGATCAAACTGATGAACGGGTTGAAAATATGGTCTTTTTTACCTAATATAAAATTTGGTTCCACTTGCAGGGTGTAACCGTTTATAATGTCAATCGCTAAAAATTCCTGTCTGTTGAACATTTTCTGGATGGCATCAATATAATTTTTGTGGATGCAGTCATCATTGTCAATCCTTGAGGTAATCAGGTATTCTTTGTCACTTGCGTTTTTCGCAATATAATCTAAAATACTACTGCTGAATTTCGGCATCCCATCAATAAAGAACAACTTTATGTTTTTGTGGTCTTTAGTGATTTCCACAATCCTGTTGCGATACTGCTCACTTGTAGAGGAATCAAAAAAAAGTAACCATTCGAAATTTTTGTTTGTCTGGCCGGTTACCGAAGGCAAACAATAGGTTTCAAACAAATTCATGCGTTCGTCCATCCAGGCGGTGTCCAAAAGTGTTTCGTTGTTTTTGGTTACGTCCCATTCCGGGTTCTTAAGATTAAAACGCGTGATTAAGTAGTGATAAAACATGGGTAATTTTTTTGTAAAAATAAGCGAAATAGATAAAATAACTTACTTTTGCGGTTGTAATTGGAGTAATTTAATGGAAAAAGTTTTCAATCCTGAATACAAGCATCTTGAAGCGGAGTTTGATCGTATTTTAAATGATTTTGCAACTTCCGGAGAGCAGGTGGGGTATGGTAAAAGGAATGCCATCAAAGCCTTTGAAGTAGCTACCTTCAAGGTTAACGTGAAGTGTTTCAAAACACCGAATTTCTTTAATGGGATTGTTTACGGTTTCTTCCGGAAATCCAAAGCGCAACGATCGTTTGAATATGCCAACCTGTTGTTGTCTAAAGGGATAGGGACTCCGGAGCCTTTTGCATATTATCAGGAGAAATCCGCTTTCGGCTTAAGAAAAAGTTACTATTTTTCTTTGCAGCAGGATGTGGACGGCATGTTTCAAACCCTGAAATTTGAACCCGATTTTCCCAATCGTGACGAAATTATTAAACAATCGGCGGCATTTTACTTCAAAATCCATAACGAAGGTATTGAATTCATGGATAATACGGCCGGAAATACTCTTTTTAAGAAGCTAGGCGAAAATCAATATGCTTTTTACCTGGTAGATTTGAACCGGATGCGTTTCCATACCAATATTCCTATGGCTATCCGTATTAAGAACCTGGCCAGATTAACGGTTGATCCGCATATGAATACTATTTTGGGCAACGAATATGCTAAACTGTATTCCGTACCGGAAGCCTCTTTCAGTGCGGCACTTCAAAAGGAATCCGAAAGACTCTGGGACAACTTCAACCAAAAAAGGGAATTCAAGAAAAAGCTGAAATTCTGGAAGAAATAACCGTATGGATTATTTTTTTAGATAGAACTTGTTCATTTCGTTTAAGGCAGTCGTAACCGATTCATAGTTTACGTCTTTGCTGTCTAAGGGTTTCAGTTTAAGGTCGGTAACTTCAAAAACACCCGGAGGCTGTACCGTCGTAATTTTGTCGTTTTCAACAACAGCATACTTTTGGTTGTAGCCACAAATGAAATAGTTTCGCAAATCGGTTTTGTAAAGGCTTCTTCCAAAACTGTAATCCGCAAAATTGTTTTTAACCTTTAAAACATCGGTAAGAACCGTTGCAGAAATATCGTAATGCACTGTTTTGTGGTTGTAGGTTTTAGCCGCTTTTGAAGGGTCAAAAACCAACATAGGGACATGGAGCTGATAGTGGGTGAAGTTTCCGCCGTGCTGCCAATAACCTTTTTTGTTTTCATTGAACTCCTGGCCGTGATCGCTTGTAATCACAATAAGCGTGTTGTCCAGAAGATTTTTTTCTTCCAGTTGTTTGATCACTTTTCCGATTAAAGCATCGGTAAAATGCAAAGAATTTTTGTATCTGTTGATAAGTTGCGTCGGTTCGTAATCATCGTCAAGATCCAGATAATTCACTTCGTCAAGTTCCGGTTTAAACGGCGAGTTGTACTTTTCAGGATGATCAAACCCGTGGGCAGAATCGAAGAAAAGGAACCCGAAAAACGGCTCTTTTGCGTTTTTATCAAGGTTCGCCATCCATTCGTTGGTGATGTTGATGTCGCGTTCTGCCGGTGTTTCCCCTTTGGAAGAAAGTCTTAAATTCGGCACTTTGGCAAAAATATTTTTATTGAAAGGCGGGTTTTCCAAAGTAGAACTGGCATAAATGTTAAGCGCATAGTTTTGCTTTTGGAACTCATTCATCATTACGGGTGCGATTTCCTGTCCGGTAAACGAATCGAAATAGGTTGCCGGAATGCCGTAAAAAATGGAGAAAATACCACCGGTTGTCATGTTGGAACCGCTAATATGGTTGTTGAATACCTGGCATTTTTTCGAAAATTCAGAAATATTCGGAGTAATGCTTTGGTTGAAGTATTTGTATTGCCACGAATCGATTACAATGAACAAAACATTTTTCTTGTCCTGAATAGGAGCAGAAGTAATCGGTTTTAAAGGATATAGAACCGTGCTGTTTGTGTTTTCACTGCTGAAATCCTGACTTCCAAGAGGTGAGTTTTTGTCAACTAAATTAAGGTTTTCCAGAACGGTATCGGCTGTCAGAGGATAGTATACCGGAAAAATATTCCTAAATTGCGTAACCGGTCTATATTGGTTCGGACTGGACCAGGCAAAGGCGAAATGACTAAATAACAATGTAATGAAAAAGCTTGTAAAAACCAATTTGGGTCTTAGTTTGAACTCTTTGTTCAGTACTTTCTTGGCCAGATAAAAGAACAAAAATTGTAACCCTATAATAAAGGCAACAAAAAGAACCGCAGCCAGAACATTGTACCAGGAAAACTGGAAGATATCACCGGATTTTTTTCCGAACACCAATTTGAATACAATCGGAGACAAATGGTAGCGGAATTGGCTGAATACGATAGTATCGACTTTTAAAAAAATCAATATTACTGAGGAAAACAATATGTTCAGGATCTTTCCCAAAAGTTGGGACTTACTCAAATAGTAAGCTAAACTGCTCAACAATAGAGGGATAAGTCCGATAAGGAAGAAATGGCTGTAGGTATTAAAGACTAAATAGACCTTGGTGAAAAAACCATCTGTATTTTCAAGGAAATCGATGTATCTTTTTGCGATGAACAAAATCACAAGCAGATTAAAAAGGAAGACCAAATAGGTTTCTTTTATAAAAATATTTCCTTGTTTTTTCATTATTAAACCGTTAATAATTAGTTATTTTAATTCTGCGCAAATCTAATTAGTTATTTAGAAAAAAAAGCATTTATTTTGCCAAAATTTGGTTAATGAATTTCATTGTCGATCCCAAAAAACCCGAAATAAGAAACGAAATTCTGAAATGTATAGATAATTTTGGGAGTTCCGGGGAATTGTTTGGAGACGGCAAGCGGAATAAAATCAAGCTTTTTCAGGTTAACGATTTGAAAATCAACGTTAAATCGTTTAAAAAACCTTTCTTTTTCAATAAGCTTATCTATAGTTATTTTCGTAAATCCAAGGCAAGGCGCTCCTTTGAATTTGCCTGTTTTCTGTTGGAAAAGGGAATCAAAACTCCCGTTCCGATAGCTTATTGTGAGAAATTTGATTTCTTGGGATTGGCGGAAAGCTTTTATGTAAGTGAACATTTTTATTACGACCTGACTTTCAGGGAGTTGGTGGAATGTCCTGATTATGAGGACCACGAATTTATTTTAAGGCAATTCACCCGTTTTTCGTTTGAACTTCATGAAAAGGGTGTTGAGTTTTTAGACCATTCCCCGGGAAATACGCTCATCAAAAAAAACAGCTCAAGCCAATACGATTTTTATCTTGTGGATTTAAACAGGATGCGATTCCGAGATACACTTGATTTTAAAGTACGAATGCGGAATCTGAGCCATCTTACACCCAAAAAAGAAATGGTGGAAGTTATCAGCGATGAGTATGCTAAGCTTTACGGGCTAGACTATGCCACGGTATTTGAGGAATTATGGCGTTGTACCTCCGAGTTTAAGCGAAAAGTCAGCAGAAAGGAAAAAATGAAAAGCAATTATTTGTACAGCTTGTTCAGCTCTTTAAAGCGTATATAAATACTGTAAGCGTTCAGATAGCTTATAATAAACCCTTTTTTACCGTCAAGAATCCCCAAACGGATTACATAACTGTGCAGGAATTTATAAGCCGGTTTGATGTAATAATGAAAAAAATTAGGTTTGATTTTTTTCGCAAAAAGCTCTAAGGCTTTAAGTTTTCCGTAACTGGTCATCTTAGCCTTATAGGAGTCAAAATCATTATAGGAATAATGAATCAGTTTGCTCTTCAGTTTCCCTACAGAACCTTTTACCTTTAATTTTTCATGTACAAGCCTTCCGGGAATGTAACTTGCTTTGCCTTTCTTGAATAAACGGATGTTTTTATCGGTCTGCCATCCGCTGAAAAATAGCGGTGCTTTGTCAAACATGAATTTTCGGTAAAAAAAGTAAGCGTCTTTGGTGTCTTTTTGGTTGACCGTAGTGATGATTTCATTCTTAAGGTTGTCCGGGATCCTTTCATCGGCATCCAGGAAAAGTATCCAGGGGAATGAAGCCAGGTTCAAAGCAAAGTTGCGCTGTGCCGAAAAATTCTCGAATTTGTTCTCGATAAACCTTACATGAGGGTTGGCTTTGGCGATTTCACCGGTTTTATCTGTGCTTAATGAATCAACAATTATAATCTCGTCAACAAAATTAAGGTTGTCAATAATAGACTGGATGTTTTTTTCTTCGTTAAGTGTAATTACAAGCCCGCTAATTTTATTTTCAAAAGATCGGTTCATTCAATTAAATCTCGTTTCAACTTTTGGTGAAAAACAAAAATAGAATAATTGATGTGATTATCCGCAATTATTGTTAAGTTTTTCTAAATATTTTTAGATTTCGGCAACACCTTGCACGACAAAGAAAAAAAAGGTATTTTTGGAGTTAAAATTCGTCTTAGATAAATGAAAGCATCCGTTATAATGAGTACCTACAACGCCGAAGCCTGGCTTGAAAAAGTGCTTTGGGGATTTAGTGCACAGACCGAAAAGGATTTTGAAATTGTAATAGCGGATGACGGTTCCAGAGACGAAACCAGACAGCTTCTCGAGAGACTTCGTAAGGAAATTGAAATTCCGATTGTCCATGTCTGGCATGAAGACAACGGTTTTCAGAAATCACAGATTTTAAACAAAGCGATTGTGGCTTCCAGCTCAGATTATCTGATTTTCACGGACGGCGACTGCATTCCCAGAAAGGATTTTGTTGGGGTGCATCTGAAAAACCGCCAAGAAGGTTATTTTCTTTCCGGCGGCTATTTTAAACTTCCGATGGATATCTCTCATCTCATTTCAAAAGAAGACATACTGAAGCAAAACTGTTTCGATTTAAAGTGGCTAAGACACAACGGGTTAAAATCCAGTTATAAAAACATGAAACTTACGGTTTCCGGTTTGGTATCGGAAGTACTGAATCGCTTAACCCCAACCAATGCTTCCTGGAACGGGCATAACGCTTCCGGATGGAAAAAAGATCTTGTGGCCATTAACGGTTTCAATCAGGAAATGCAGTATGGCGGGCAGGACAGAGAACTTGGTGAGCGTTTGTTCAATAAAGGGCTTAAGTCGAAGCAAATCCGTTACAGTGCCATTTGTGTGCATTTGGATCATGCCCGAGGGTATGTGAATGAGGAAACCTGGAAAAAGAATTTTGCCATTCGGGAAAACACCCGTAAAAACAAAGTGGTCCGAACACTTATCGGAATCGATTCCAATTAGTTTAACAACGTAATTTATTTGCTGATTTGCTTCAGAAATTTTACCAACTCGGTTTTGTATAAATCCGGGCTAAGCTTTTTGTATAATTCCAAAGCCTGCTTCTTGAATTTTTTAGCGTGTTTCCTGTTGTAGATTTCCGGATAATAATCATTCAGATGGACTGCGACATGGGTTTCGTTGTCATTGAGCATGTTCCAGGATGATTTATTGATCCATGGGGAAAAGATAGTAAACGTCGGAATATTTAATGCCTTTGCCATATTTACGGCACCACCTTCGTTACCGATCATGGCATCACATTGGGAGAGTACCGCCAAAAAGGTACGCAAGCCTTTGGTGTAAAAATCAAAAATGATTTTTTGCTGGGTTTCCGGTTTGCACAGGTTGTAAATTTCTTTGGCTTCTTCTTCCTGATTTGGCATGAAGTTAAAGAGCAACTGGATGTTGTTGTTTTCTTCGGCTATTATATCTAACGTTTCAGCCATCTGCATTGGCGGGAGGCTCTTGGTTTTGCCACTTCCTAAAACACTGATCATGAAAACAGGCAATGAAGTGTTCAGACGCGCATTCATATTGCTTTTCGCGGTAAGAATCTCTTCTTTGGTAAGATATATTTTTGGGAAAGCTACCGGACTTTCGGTAAGCAGCAAAGTTTCAGCCAATTGCAGACGATGTGCAATGGCTGAACCTTCGATATTTTTTTTAGGGACAATAGTGTTGGTGTAAACCAATCGGGTATACCATTTGCGGTTGCTGATCCTGATTTTCGCTCCGGACAGGAAGGAAGGGATGATGCTTTCCCATTTGGCATACACATCGATAACGGCATCGTACTTTTCTTTTTTTAGCTCTTTGCCGAATCGGATGAGTTCCTTTAACGCATTCTTTTTAGGAGGGTCAAACACCACTATTTTATCAATGAACGGATTATGGTCAACAACCGGTCGGGTGCCGGAATGGATCATGTAATGCACTTCCCAGTCCGGGTGGCTGGTTTTTATAGCTTCACAGATAGCTGTGCTGGCCAAAACATCACCGATCATCTTTTGTTGAATGACTAATACCTTCATCGACTATTTTTTACAAGATTAAACCGCTACGTCGTATTCGCGTAACGCGTTGTTCAAAGACGTTTTTAAATCTGTAGACGGTTTGCGTTTTCCGATGATCAAAGCACAAGGTACCTGATATTCTCCAGCCGCGAATTTTTTGGTATAACTACCAGGAATTACAACTGAACGGGCAGGAACCACACCTTTCATTTCTACCGGAGTATCACCGGTTACATCAATGATTTTAGTCGAAGCTGTCAAACAAACATTGGCACCTAAAACCGCTTCAGTTTCTACGCGAACACCTTCCACCACGATACAACGGGATCCGATGAACGCACCGTCTTCAATAATTACCGGAGCAGCCTGTAACGGTTCCAAAACCCCACCGATTCCAACACCGCCGCTTAAGTGAACGTTTTTACCAATCTGAGCGCAGCTTCCAACAGTTGCCCAAGTGTCCACCATCGTTCCTTCATCTACGTAAGCTCCAATGTTAACATAACTCGGCATCAAAATCACACCACTTGAAATGTAAGCGCCGTGACGTGCCACCGCATTCGGTACCACACGGATTCCTTTTTCAGCATAATTGCGTTTTAAAGGCATTTTGTCGTGGTATTCAAAAATTCCCGCTTCCAAGGTTTCCATTTTCTGAATAGGGAAGTACATCACCACGGCCTTCTTTACCCATTCGTTTACCTGCCAGCCGCCTTCAATAGGTTCGGCAACACGTAATTTTCCTGAATCTAAAAGTTCAATAACTTCTCTAATGGCTTTTGTTGTCGTTTCTTCCTGTAACAAAGCACGGTTTTCCCAGGCTTGTTCGATAATGGTTTGTAATGCGTTCATAAAATTTGATTTTGAGCAAAGATAAAGGATTTTGAGTTATAAGTTATGAGTTATAAGTTATGAGAAATAGTGAATTTCACTTTTTTTGTTGGATTAGGAGCGAAGGGTTCAGGCGTTTTTGGAGTCCATGTTCCCGCTGTCCGCTTAATCTCGATGAATAATCGGGACCGCTCCCATCGGGGCTATGAGGAATAGACTATTGGGGTTTTTGGAGGCTTTGTTAAGGTCAGAACGTGGTAAGGATGGTTTTATAATACCGTTAAATGTCGTATCTTGTAGCAAATTGCAGTAATATGAAAGACCATTTTTCCGTTCAGTTGGTGGATTATTCCAAATTTCGTCCCAATTATCCCGAAGCGATGCTTCAGGAGATACTTTCCTTGGTTAATAATAAAGAAATGGCACTCGATGTTGCTACCGGGAACGGTCAGGTAGCTGTGGAATTGGCTCCTTATTTTCAAAAGGTTTGCGCAACAGATATCAGCGATAAGCAATTGAGTCAGGCGATTGTGGTACCGAATGTCAGTTACAAAAAAATGACAGCCGAGCATACGGATTTCGACAACGAACAATTCGATTTGATTACCGTGGCACAAGCCATTCACTGGTTTGATTTTGATGCTTTTTACAAGGAAGTCTACAGGATTTTAAAACCGGACGGAATCTTTGCCGTATTGGGCTATGGTTTTTTTTCCACCAATCCCGATTCCGATAAGATTTTGTGGCACTTATACGAAGACATACTGGGAACCTACTGGAATCCGGAACGCCAGTATTTAACCGATGCGTATCAAACCATTCCCTTTCCGTTGGAGGAACTTGTCAATAAAAGATTTTCAAGGGAATACACCTGGTCATTTGAACAGCTTATGGGTTACCTGCAAACCTGGTCGGCTACTATGAATTTCATCAAGGAGAACAATCAGAATCCGGTAGGCATTGTAAAAGACGAATTAAGACTTTCCTGGGAAAAAGGGGATAAAAGAGTGAGTTTTCCGATGTTTTTGAGGATGGGGAAGAAGATGCAATAGTTTTCAGTCGCAGTCACAGTCACAGTCGCAGTCACAGTCACAGTCGCAGTCGCAGTCGTAGCTTCATTAACAAGATAAACAGATAACTAAGTCATCAAATAACCTATCTTTACAAAAAAAATAAACAATGCCAAGAATCCTCGCCATAGACTACGGACTGAAACGCACCGGAATTGCCATTACCGATGAAATGCAGATTATTGCTTCGGGTTTAACCACGATTCCTTCTGAAACCGTCCTGACTTTTTTAACCGATTATTTCAGCAAAGAGAAAGTCGGGAAAGTGCTTATCGGGGAACCCAAACAAATGAACGGGGAGCCCTCGGAAAGTGCGCCCATCATTGAGGCTTTCGTGGTGAAATTCAAACAGACCTTTCCGGAGATGGCCCTGGAACGTGTCGACGAACGTTTTACTTCCAAAATGGCTTTTCAGACCATGATCGACAGCGGGCTCAAAAAGAAACAACGTCAGAATAAAGCCTTAATTGATGAGATTTCTGCAACGATTATGCTGCAGGATTATCTATCCCGAAAAATGTTTTAAAAATTTTTTATGATTCCTTAAAAATGCTTTCAGAGGCTGTAAACCCTTGAAAATTAAGATAAACTTTGCATTGTAAGCCGTAAATTTGTAACCTCAAATACATTGCAATGACAACAACAACACAAAAATCAGAAGCAGATGTAGTATTGATTGGTGCCGGCATCATGAGTGCTACCTTAGGATTACTTCTGAAAGAACTACAACCGAATTTAAAAATCGAAATATTTGAACGTCTGGATGTGGCCGCTGCGGAAAGTTCCGATGCCTGGAACAATGCAGGAACAGGGCACGCTGCATTTTGTGAGCTTAACTACACTCCCGAAAAAGCAGACGGTACCATTGACACGACAAAAGCTGTAAAAATCGTGGAAGCCTTTGAAGTTTCCCGTCAGTTCTGGTCGTATCTGGTAGAGAAAGGATTGTTGAAAAACCCTGAAACCTTTATCAAACACGTACCCCACATGAGTTTTGTATGGGGCGATAAAAATACCAAGTACCTTAAAAAACGCTACGATGCTTTGCAGCAGTTCCATTTGTTCAAAGACATGGAATATACTGAAGATCCAGCCAAAATCCAGGAATGGGCACCACTGATCATGGAAGGCAGAAAAGGTGCTAAAAAAGTAGCGGCTACTACCATGAAATACGGAACCGATGTGAATTTCGGATCGTTAACCCGAAGCATTTTCAAATATCTGGAAACACAAGAGGGTGTTACAATGCATTTTAATCATGAAGTAAAAAAACTTCGCAAATATGAAGACGGCACCTGGCGTGTAAAAGTTAAGGATTTAGAAACCGGCGGTAAGAAACGTGTGAAAACCAAATTCGTTTTCATCGGTGCGGGAGGTGGTTCGTTATTGTTGCTGGAAAAAGCAAATATTCCGGAAGGAGAAGGCTACGGCGGTTTCCCGGTTAGCGGACAATGGCTGAAATGTACAAATGAAGCACTAATTGCAAAACACCAGGTTAAGGTTTACGGAAAAGCGGCTGTTGGTGCACCGCCAATGTCGGTTCCGCACATCGATACCCGTATGATTGACGGTAAAAAAGCCTTGTTGTTTGGGCCGTATGCCGGATTTTCAACTAAATTCTTAAAGAATGGTTCGTACTTCGATTTGGCGAAATCCATTCAGTTGGATAATATCAAACCGATGTTGTCTGCCGGAATCAATAATATTCCGTTGACGAAATACTTAATTGAACAGGTTTTCCAATCGTCTGAAGACAGAATGAAAGCCTTAAGAGAATATTTGCCGGATGCCAAACCCGAAGACTGGACGTTAGAGAATGCCGGACAGCGTGTTCAGGTGATCAAAAAAGACAAAAACGGAAAAGGGGTATTGGAATTCGGAACCGAAGTGGTGAATTGTGAAGACGGTTCACTAGCGGTGCTTTTAGGAGCATCACCGGGAGCTTCAACGGCGGTTTCCATTATGCTGGATTTGATCAACCGCTGTTTTAAATATGAATTGACAAATCCGGAATGGCAGGCAAAACTTAAAGAAATGATCCCGTCATACGGGCAGTCGTTAAACGAAAACCCTGAGTTGGCAGACGAAATCCGTCTGAAAACCGGAACGATATTAAAACTGAGAGATTTAGCGAAAGCCTAAGTTCAGTTGAAACTATAAAAAAAGCATCCTTAATTGGGTGCTTTTTTATGCTTTAGTATGAAGTGTTTTAGCGACTTTCAGTAGGTTTTCAGATAAGTTGATCAGCCAGATCAGTTGGTCGATCACCAATTGTGCTTCTTCCATTTTCTGGCGGAAATCTTCATCTTCAATTCCCTGGTTTTTCAACTCCATCGCCCGGATGTTTTTCAGTTCGGTAAAACTTAGGTCCAGACGTTCTTTTTCGGCATCGGATAACGAAAAATTACTTTTGCTGTTCAGGGTTTCAATCACCAGGTTTAAATTACGAATCACCGAATTTGCCACAATATTAAAGGCTTCCGAAGCTTTAGTGGTTTTGTGTGACTGAACATAAGTGCCTAACGAAGCAGCCGAGGAAAGTAACGTGTGGTTCAGTGCCACGAATTTGTACATCATGGCCATGTTTTTCTGCTTGGATTTCGGTTCCTGTTTCATCCGCTGGAACGAGGCCATCAGGTTTCCGATTTCGATAAAAGCCTGTTTGCGGGCTAATTTGTAGGGAATCGTCACTTCCCCTTTTTGATTGTAATACGCCGTAATTTCCGTTATATAATCCCGATTGGCCACAATGGATTTTTCGAGGTATTTGTTCAGGTTCAGGAATTCCCACGAAGGCCATAAAAAGTAATTCGCCAGGAAGGCCAAAGCAGCGCCCAAAAGCGTATCAAGAATCCGATATTGGATCACTTCCAGTACGTTAGGGGTAATCATTCCGAAAATAAAAATCACATACACCGTAACAAACGTAGCCCCGATTTTATAATTGGTCTGTGAATAAGCGTAGCCCAAAATCATGGCAATTACAGATAAGGTTCCCAAAACATAATGATCCTGAACGAAATAGAGGATGCCGAAAGCAATGGCACCTCCAAGAAGCGTTCCGTAAATGCGTTCAAAAGAGCGTTGTTTGGTCAGTCCGTAACCCGGTCGCATGATTACGGCTATCGTCAGTAAAATCCAGTAGCCGTTTTGAAACGGCAGCAGTTTTCCAATGACAAAACCAATCAGAATGGTAAGCGATAAGCGTAGTGAATGCCGGAAAGTCGTCGAAGAAAAACTCAGGTTTTCCAGTAATGTACTAAATTGGTAATTCTGTGGGGTCAGGAATTTTTCAATCTCTTTGTTTTTGCGATTCAGAATTTCCGGACTCATCGATCCGGTTATGCCTTGTTCGATCACTTTGATTTTTTCGATTTGCCTTTGCGCGTAATGCTGCATGTTTTTGAGCATTAAAACGCCTTCGGAGGCCTTGGTGTTTCCTGCTTCTGCCTGATATTCTTTGATGGTGATTTCAAGATTTTCCAGCGCCTGGAACAATTGGTTGTCTGAAACGTATTCCGTATCGGCTTTTAAACTTACCGACATTTTTTTGAGCGTTTCGGCAATGGTATAAGCCAAATCCTGATAGGTTTTCATTACTTTCGGATGGCTGTCAAACTTCTGATGAAGGTTCTCGTGGTTGAAAGCAAACGATAAAGCAATCTCCAGAATTTCCACTAAATTGGTGAAGATGATGAGTTTGCGTCTGTTCTGGTTGGAATTGTTTGAATTGATGGCATTCCGGATCAGATATTCGCGGATGTTTTCATGAATCGTATTAATCTCTACCTGAAGTTCAAGCTGTTTTTCAATGATTTGAGCCCGGTCGGCATCGGCATTCCATAAATCGCCGCGGAGTTTTAAATATTTTGAGGTAAGCCGCAAACAATCAGCAATTTGCAAATCGATATACCGATGCGGTCTTAAAAAATAAAACAATAGGGAAACAAACAGGTAAAACAAACCGCCAAGTAAGATATAACCGCAGTGTTTTAAAAGTTCTGCACCCGTATACGAATGACTGAAAACCAAAGTGGCCGAAATCAGGCAGACGAACGAAATCATATTCGCCCGGTGCCCGTAAACGGAGAGCATTGAAAAAAAGAACACCAACAACAGCAAAACCGGATAGACTATGAAGGTGAAATTTTGAATAAACCCTAAAAAAAGATTGGTGCCCGTGATCAGAAAGATAGCGATAAGGATACCTTTTATTTTGTGGTTAAGGCTGCCGGGAACATCGCTGGGGAAAGTCAGCAAAGCGCCAAGTGCCATCACGAAGCCTTCCTGGAAATGACCTAGCGGTGCTAATAGCAAAACGGGAAGTACACACGAAAGCGTAGCTTTTACAGCGTTTGCAAAATTGGTGTTATCCGTGTATTTTCTGATTTTCTGAATCATAGTTTACCGATGCAAAGGTAGGGGCATGTAAGAAAACGTACTATAAATTTAAGAATCATTTCACATATAGTGTTTAAAAAAAGTCAAAACGGTTCAAAGGCTGTCTATTTGTCTCTTTTTTGATTACTTTTGCGGCATAATTAAGTAGTAGAAAATGATTTTACCGATTATAGGATACGGCGATCCGGTACTCCGCAAAGTAGGGGAAGAAGTTTCAAAAGAGTACCCAAGTCTTAAAGAAGTGATTGCTAACATGTATGAAACCATGTATAATGCGCATGGTGTAGGTTTGGCAGCGCCACAGGTTGGACTGGCAATCCGTCTTTTCATTGTGGATTGCGAACCTTTCAGTGACAGCGATGATTTATCGAAAGAAGAAGAAGAACAATTGAGAACGTTCAGAAAGACTTTCATCAACGCTAAAATCCTGAAAGAAGAAGGGGAAGAGTGGGGCTTTAACGAAGGTTGTTTGAGTATTCCGGATGTTCGCGAGGATGTTTTCCGTCACGAGCAAATCACCATTGAATATTACGACGAGGATTTTAATAAACATACCGAGGTGTATGACGGGCTGATTGCCAGAGTGATACAACATGAGTACGATCATATTGAAGGAATTTTGTTCACCGACAGAATATCTTCATTGAAAAAACGTTTAATATCCAAGAAATTACAAAACATTATGGAGGGGAAAGCCCGTCCTGATTATAAAATGAAATTTGCCGCCAAAAAAGGGCGATAATTTTTGTTTTTCAAACGAAAGATTAGATATTTGCTACCTTTAAAATAATACACAATGAGCATAGAAAGAATATTAGCTATTTCAGGTAAACCGGGATTATACGATTTGAAATTACAAACAAGAACCGGATTTGTTGCCGAGTCTTTAATCGATGGTAAAAAAGTTACTGTGGGTATGAGAAGCAACGTGAGTTTGTTATCTGAAATTTCCATTTATACTAACAGCGGAGAAGTTCGTTTGTCTGAAGTTTTCAGAAAGATTGCTGAAAAAGAAGACAACGGTCCAGCTATTTCACATAAAGAAGATAACGCTAAGTTAGAAGCTTATTTTGCTGAAGTTTTACCGGATTACGATCAGGACAGAGTATATGCTTCGGATATCAAAAAAGTACTGAACTGGTACAACATGCTTCAGGCAAAAGGAATGGTTTCGAAAGAAGCTCCTGCAGCAGTGGAAGCGGATAAGACTGAAGAATAATTTTAATTCAAAGTCAGGCTTTGGTTTTGATTACTGAAAACAGAGACTGCTTACTAATAAATTCCTGCCTTCGGGTGGGATTTCTTATTTTTACACAAATTCTGAAGTTATGAACACACGTCAGCAACAACTGGACGCTTTCAGCCGATTACTCGATATCATGGATGATCTGCGTGAAAAATGTCCGTGGGATAAAAAACAAACCCTTGAGAGTTTACGTCATTTGACCATTGAGGAAGTTTACGAATTGGGCGATGCCATTCTGGACAACGATTTGGACGAAATCAAGAAAGAATTGGGCGATGTGTTGCTGCATATCGTGTTCTATTCCAAAATAGGGAGCGAGAAAAAGGCGTTTGATATTGCTGATGTAGCCAATTCGATTTGTGACAAGCTGATTGACCGACATCCGCATATTTACGGTGATGTGGTCGTGGCAAATGAAGAAGAAGTAAAACAGAATTGGGAAAAACTCAAACTAAAGGAAGGTAAAAAATCGGTTTTGGAAGGTGTGCCAAAGAGCTTGCCGGCCATGGTAAAAGCCAGCCGTATCCAGGATAAGGTTAAAGGAGTCGGATTTGATTGGGAAGAACCGCAGCAGGTTTGGGAAAAAGTCCAGGAAGAACTTTCAGAACTGCAACATGAAGTGGAGACTGCAAATCAGGATAAAATAGAAGCCGAATTTGGCGATGTTTTGTTCTCGATGATCAATTATGCACGGTTTTTGAATATCAACCCGGAAGATGCCTTGGAGCGCACGAACAAAAAATTTATGAAGCGTTTCATGTATCTGGAAAGTAAAGCGAATGAAATCGGGAAACCGCTTTCGGATATGACACTGGCTGAGATGGACGTGTTTTGGGAAGAAGCGAAAAGACTTTAGTTTTCAGTCACAGTCACAGTCACAGTCACAGTCACAGTAAATAGTTTATAGTATGATAGCAAAAACACCGGAAGCACCTTATTATGCCGTGATTTTTACTTCGGTTCGAACTGAAGTAGAAGCAGGTTATGCGCAAACGGCAGACCGAATGGTGGAATTGGCTGCAGAGCAACCTGGTTTTTTGGGTGTCGAATCCGCCCGGAATGATATCGGTATTACCGTTTCGTACTGGCAGGATCTCGAGTCGATTAAAAATTGGAAAATGAATGCCGAACATACCATTGCCCGTGAAACAGGCCGAAGTGATTGGTACAAAACGTTCAAAGTGCGTATCGCCAAAGTGGAACGCGATTATGATTTTACGAAATAATTGAATTGATAAATGAAAAAAATAGTTTTAGTAATACTGTTACTTGCAAATGTTGCGATTGCCCAGAAAGCCGTTAAAGTAACCGAACAGGCATTAGTTATTAAGCCAAATACCACCGAAGAATTACTTTTCGGATTTAACGAAGGCGATAAAATCGTATTCACCTTTGTGGAAGAAAACGGTAATAAAATCAGTGAAGTTGCGGTTTCCGAGTATCCGGATGTGACTAAATTCAAGGTGCTGGATGTAAAAAAGGTAAAGAAAGAAGAAATTGCGGTGCATCACAAATCGGTTTATAAATTTCAGTTTAAAAATACAGGCGATGTTGAGTTAAGAGGAAATCTTCTGATCCAACGTATTACCACAAGTGATAATACGGCCAATTTTAATACTTCGGTGAAATGGGTGACGGAGCAGGATACGACCTGGAATTCCGTTACCAAAGATGTCGTGGTGGGCTATGACACCCTTCATTTGCAGAAAACCAGGAAAGTGGCTTTTTACGAGAAGAAATTAGAGGAAATGGTGTTGGATAAAAGCCAGCGTGTAAATGCGAAAACCACATTCGATTCAAGTACGACCAGTGTGTTTTTTGAATTGCCTAAAAATGAAGTTTCCGAAAATGAAACCAAAAAAGTGATTGCCTGGGCGTATTGGGTTGGTGTCGGAAAGGAAAGTAACGAATACTGGAACCAGAACCGTAAAATGATTGTAGGCGCCGTTCAGGGTGTCGCTACGTATTTTACCACACCGTTAGGAGGAATTGCAGCCGGAGCGATTACAAACCTTGCACTGCCTTCCAATGGAGAAGATGTGGAGTATGCTTTGGTGAACGAGGAAAACAAGAAGCTGTTCTTAGAGCAGAAACCTTCCAAGTCGTATGATTTCGGTAAAGGAGTTGCGGCTTACAAGCGTTTTACGGAGCCTAATTTATTGCAGGGGAAATACTTCGTAATGATGAAAAACGACAATTACGTTCAAGGTATAGACGTAAATGTGAAGATTTCGGCCATTATAGAGCACAAAAAATACAAAAACGAAAGTTATACGGATACCCAGATTACACCGAAATACGGTAAGAAAATCATGTCTGAGCCTTCGATTATCACCAGAAAGTTTCCTGCAACTTTTGATTATAAGAGAAAATAAGCATGAAAGTAGAACGTTTTGAAATTCAGGATTGGAATGATATTCAGACAGGTTTATGGTTGGCTGAAAATGACGAATGGGTATTAGTGAAGCATATTCCGGTTGATTATGTTATTGACGGATTTAGATTGTATAAAAAAGAATTTATTATTTCCAGAAGAACGGATGAGGATGAGAAGTTGATAGAACGTGTTCTGAAGTTAAAAAACGAATCTGATGCTGTTCCAGAAAATTTTGAATTTTTATCTACTGAAAATTTCCTGAAATGGAGTGAAAATAAGTTTGATTTGTTTGAATTTCAAGATGAAGATGAAACGGAATTGTTTTATGGAAGAATAAATACTATTAAAAACTTGGACTTAATTATAGATATGGTTTTGTCTGACGGTACTCTGGAACCTTCTTATGAATTTGTTTTTGACATTGATGCTATACGGGTAATCACTTTTTGTTCGGATTATTTTAATTCCATCCGATTGCTGTATAAAGATGAAATTGGAAAATAAAAACTTTATTGATTAATCATTCGTGTCTCAACCTTAGTTGCATTGATCAAGGTTTGATAAACCACACAATAGCGTTCGGTCAGTTTTAAAAGCGTTTGCAGCTTTTCTTCTGGTTCATTGGATTTGATTTCAAAACTTAAACGTATTTGTTTAAAACCAACAGGAGCCTCTTTAGAAACCCCAAGTGTTCCTCTGAAGTCTAAATCGCCTTCTGCTTTAATGATGCATTCTTCTATAATAAACCCGAGAGAAGTAGCCACTGCATTAAGGGTTACACCTGCGCAGGCGACCAAAGATTCCAGTAGCATATCCCCGGAGCACAACTGTAAACCACTTCCACCGGTAGCCGGATGAAGGCCTGCTTCGGAAATCTTATGTCCCGTTTCAATTTTGCAGGAAACATTTTCACCAAGGCTGCCTTTTGCCTTCAGTGTGATTAAAGCGCTTTGGACGTCTTCGGTATATTTTTCTTTTAAAGGCGTTTGTAGCTTTCTTAATTCCTCGCTGGTCATACGGTAATATTTAGGTTTGTATTTTGATAGGCAAATCATAAAAAAAACCGCAATCTCGTAATGAAACTGCGGTTTGTATTGGTAATTAATCCTGTTTTAAGCTTCTGATTTGTTTCAGTTTTTCTTTCCACAGTTTTAATTCTTCTTTTTGTCGGTCAATGCTCTTGTTGACTTCTTTTACCAAAGGATTGTCTGCTTTGGCGTTGGAAATGAACTGAATATTGTTTTCAAGCTGGAAGATCTCATTCTGCACTTCGTCAATCTTGCGCATGATGAAAATCTGCTCGTTCTGAAGCTGACGTTCGTCGCCTTCTGCCAGTTGTCCTAAACGGTTGTTGAATTTGGCCATTTCGGCATCTTTTTTAGAAAGGCTCAATTTGTCGAACAAAGCATCTAAAATTTTATTGAATTTTCCTTCGATATGACGACGGTTGTGCGGTACTCTTCCGAAAGCTTTCCAGTTTTCGATGTGTTTTTTGATAGCATCCAGATCGGATTTGTGCTCTCCGGTCAACTGGAATTCCTTAAGGCTTTCCAGATATGCTTTTTTGCTTTCAAAAGCCTCGATTTCTTCGCTGTTGGCTTCGTTGCGTTTGGCGTGCATTTTGTCGAAGTAATGGTTGCAGGCTTCCTTGAAATCCTTCCATACACTATCGGAATATTTTCTCGGGACATGGCCGATTTTTTTCCAGTCTTCCTGAATCTGCTTCATGATTGGTGTCGTGGCATTAAAATCGTCACTGTCCTGTAATGATTTTGCTTTTTCCACCAAAGCCAGTTTTTTGTTCAGGTTGTCCTGCTGGTCTTTTTTGATGTCTTTATAGAAAGCATTTTTCTGTGCATTGAAGTTGCGAACCGCATCTTTAAAAGCAGTCCAGGTTTCCTCGTTTACTTCCATCGGAACCTTTCCCGCCTGCATGAAAGCCGTGCGCAATGCTTCAATTCTTTCGATTTGACCTTGCCATACGTTGTGGGAAACAACTTCTTCTTTGGCTATGGCATCAATCTGGGCGATAATTTCTTTTTTACGGTTAAGGTTTTCCACCTCAAACTCTCTTGCTTTGGCCAGTAATCCTTCACGTTTGTCGTGTAGTTGCCTGGTCAGTTCACTGAAACGGTTCCATAACTCCTCGCGGTGTTCACGCGAAACCGGTCCGATTTCTTCTTTCCAGATTTTATGTAACGATTGCAATTCGCGGAAAGCCTTGGTTACATCTTCTTCGTTTACCAATTCCTCAACGCGGGCAATGATTTTTAGTTTCTGGTCGTAATTGTGCTTAAAGTCCAAATCACGGGCTTCACGGTCTAAGTGAAGATGATCGTAAAAACGCTCAATATGAAAATGGAAGTTGTTCCAGACGTGATTGTATTTGTCACGCGGAATCGGTCCTGCATTTTTCCAGCGTTCACGAAGCTCGTTTACATTTTTAAGGGTTTCCTGCATGTTATCGCCGGAATTGTCCACCAGGTTTTTCAATTCTTCGATGATGGCAAGGCGAAGGTCTAAATTGTGTTTCAGACTGTTCTGCATTACCTTAAATTGCTGGTTTTTTTGGTCTTTATATTTGTTGTAAATGCCGTCGAATTTGTTCTTCAGCGGGAAATGGTAATCGAACCCACTGGTGTCGCCATTGTTTTCATGGCTGTATTCATCACGCTTTTCATCAATGAAATGATGGTATTTCACCATAAAATCCTTGCGGATTTCTTCCACGTGATTGCGAATTGACATTACTTTTTCATTGGAAACCAGTTTGTTCAGCTCGTCGGTCAGTTCTTCCATCGACATGGCTTCATAGTTGAGCATCGGTATATCGTGCCCTTCGCTGATGCTTTCGTCTTCACTTTCTTCGGCATTAGAACTTTCAATGGCTTCGATAGCCGATTGATTTTCGTTTTGAACAGTTTCGTCCTGAATAATCTCTTCCTGTCCGTCTGCCTCTGGCAGGTTATCATTCTTTTCTTCTAACATTGTTTAAATGCTTAAGGTTAACATTATTTTGCCGAAGATACTAAAGCAGGCCGATAATTCAAAGGAAATCAGGTTAAATAAACAGATTATCAGTTGAAATACATCTTTTATAACATAAGGATAATTCTTACTTTTTAAAAATTGTATTTAACAGTCTTGCAGGGTTGGTTTCTGAAAGATGTTTTCTGGGTTTATTTATTCCAGATTTCCCATGCTTTTTCCGCCTGAAAAACCAGCATGTCGTAGCCGTTTTTGGTAGTTGCACCATTATCTTTGGCCAATCGCAGGAATTTTGTCTCTTCAGGATTGTATACCAAATCGTAAGCGATGTGTTTTTCTGTGAAAAGGCTATAGTCCAAAGGAGGACAATCCTCTACATTTGGGAAAGTGCCTAAAGGTGTGGTGTTGATGATAATCTGGTATTCTTCAAAAACCTCTTTGGTCAGTTCGTCATAGGAGAACTCGTATTCTGAAGGGTTTCTGGAAACAAAATCAAATTCGATTTTTAGTTTTCTCAACGCAAAAGCTATGGCTTTACTTGCGCCTCCCGTGCCTAGAATTAACGCTTTCTGATGCTTCTTTTTCAGCAGTGGTTTCAATGATTTTTTGAAGCCGTAAAAATCGGTGTTGTAGCCTTTCAGGTTGCCTTTTTTGGAAATTCTTATGGTATTGACAGCCCCGATGACTTCAGCGTTTCTGGAAAGCCTGGTCAGGAAAGGGATGACGGTTTCTTTGTAAGGAATTGTGACGTTCAGTCCTTTTAAGTTTTTGGTGGTGGCGACTATTTGTTTGAAATCGTCTACGTTTTCCACATCAAAATTCTTATAAGAGAAATGATCGAAACCAATATTTTCAAATTTTTCAGTAAAGTATTTTTTGGAAAAGGAATAACTGATGTTTTTTCCCAATAAACCGAATTTTTTCTTTTTAAGCTTCATTATAAAAAAAATTATGGTCAGTAACTTTTGTAACTGACCATAAAGATAATAGTAAAATGTGGTATTTGAATTACTATTCGTCTGCTTTTTTATGTTTCTGGATATAATCCTGTACGGTTTTTCTGTTCCAGATTACCGGGAATAATTCTTCCAATACGGTTCTGTTTTCAAAATTCAGATGTAATCCGTTGGTTAAATGGAATTTTCCTTTGATTTCATCCTGTAGCATGAAATATAGGCCGGCTAATCGGTATTCAACTTCGTATTCTTCAGGGAAGTATTCGGCGGCCTGTAAAAGCGTTTGAACGGCACTGTCGAATTCGCCTAAAAATTGCAAGATGTCTGCCCAGAATAACCAGGTGTCTAATTCTAAATCACCGTATTCGATGGCTTTTCGGAATCCGTATTCGGCCTCTTCAAAGAAGTTTAGCGCTTTGTTGATTACGGCATAACGTTTCCAGTATAACTTGTTTTCGTTATCTATACCAATCGCTTTGTTTACATAATACAAGGCTTTTTGGAAGTTTTTCTGGCGGATGTAAAAATCCGTAATCGCAATCCAGGCTTTGTCCAACAATGGATCTTCATGAACCGTTTTCTGGTAGAACTGTAAAGCCAATTCCGGATTACCCAGTTTTTCATGGCATTTCCCCACGCGCAATAGCGCAAAAGAAGTGGCATCGTCCAATTCCATGGTGATGTTGTAGCAGTCAATGGCTTCCTGATACTTTTTTAGTTTTTCAAGGGCTTTGGCTTTTTCAAGATAAGCACCTAAGAAATTTTCATCGATTAAAGTCGCATAATCAAACGCACGAACAGCCTGATCGTAATCTTTAATGGTGTAATACTGACGGCCTAATTGGTGCCAGGCTACTTCACTGTATGGATTTCGGTCAATAAAACTGTTCAGGAACAAAATTGCTTCGTTGTTCTGGTCTAAGAAATCAAAACAATATACAACGTTGTATAGCGCAGAGTGGTCCTCAATGTCTTCCTCCAGACATTTGATGAAATTTTCTTTAGCTAAATCCAGTTCGTCCATGAAAAGGTATTCCATTCCGATTAAATTATACACATCGGCATAATCATCGGTGTATCTCAGAGCGGTTTTAAGCATTTCCACTGCTTTTTCGTGCTCGTCTCTTTTCGAATGGATGTTGGCTTTTTGGATGTAAACTTCTTCGTTGGTCGGTTCAATGGCAAACAATTCATTGCAAAGTCTTTCGGCAATGTCAAGCTTGTCTTCAAATACTAAGAGCTCAATCTGAACTAACTTCAAACCGGTCGATTTGGGATGTTGTTCTAAACCTAACTTTAAGGCCTTTTTGGCCAAGTTTATTCTCCCCGTGTCAAGATAGTGAAGAATGATGTCTTCAAACTCTTCGGAGTCAAAGAAGAATACCTTGTTGGTTTTCAACATAGATTCGAACTTTGATAAGGATAAACTGTTTTCCTCTTCCTCGTTACTCAAATACATACTCCTGTTGTTTAAAATATCCTTATTAAAATTACTAAGACTTTGCAGCCTTTTTATGATGAACGTTAGTAGGTTGTAAACAATATTATTAACAATCAGTAATTAGTCGATAGTAATTAGTATTCGTAATTCGTAATTCTTTCATCCTAATCCCTAATTCCTGATTTCATCCATCACTTCATTCATAGCTTCAAGAATGATGCCACAACCTTCTTCGATTTCCTCCATCGAAAGGGTTAAAGGCGGTGTGATACGGATAGCACAGCCTTCAAACAGCAACCAGAATAATATAAGTCCTTTGTCCTGACATTTGAAAATGACTTTATTGGTGATTTCAGGACTTTCTGTCATAGCTGCCAGCATCAATCCTTCACCGCGAATTTCCGTGATTAAAGGATGCACCAATAAGTTACGGATTAATTGCTCCTTTTCCAAGGTTTTTGGCATTAAATCGGTCTCCAGCAGTTCTTTCAGGGTGGCTAAACAAGCGGCTGCGATTACCGGATGCCCTCCGAAAGTAGTGATATGTCCTAATTTTGGATCGTGGCTCAGTAAATCCATGTATTCCGATTTGGCCATAAACGCACCAACCGGCATTCCTCCGCCCATGCCTTTTCCCATTACGACCACATCCGGAACGATATCGTAGTTTTCAAAACCAAAAAGTTTTCCGGTACGGCCAAAACCGGGTTGGATTTCGTCCAATATCAGTAAAGCGCCCACTTCATCACAGCGCTGGCGGACTTTCTTAAGAAAATCGTTTTGCGGTTGAATGAATCCGGCACCGCCCTGAATGGTTTCAAGGATTATTCCGGCTGTTTTTTCGGTGATTTTAAGTAAATCTTCCTCGTTATTAAAAGTGATGAAATCCACATCGGGAATTAATGGGCGAAAAACCTGTTTGCGTTCTTCAAACCCCATCACGCTCATGGAACCCATAGTATTGCCGTGATAAGCGTTATAACACGAAATCAGTTGGCTTCTTCCGGTCACGCGTCGGGCTAGTTTTAAAGCGCCTTCCGTGGCTTCCGTTCCTGAATTTACCAGATAGACTTTGTCTAAAGGTGCAGGTGTGTTTTCGGCTAAAAGTTTACACAATTCCACAGACGGATCTTGGGCATATTCTCCATATACCATTACATGGGTATATTTATCCAATTGATTTACAATAGCTTCACGTACTCTTGGGTGTTGATGTCCAAGTGTACACGCAGAAACACCGGCAACAAAATCCAGATAGGCTTTTCCGTTGGTGTCGTATATATAGGATCCTTTGGCATGGGAAACTTCCATTCCGAGTGGGTGAGGGGAAGTCTGTGCCTGGTATTTGTAGAAATCTTTAAGCATTATATTCGGGGTGTGGTAATTTGTGGATATGGTTATTTGGTAGCTGAGGATTGAAAAAACTGCCTTCTGCTAACTGACCACTGTTTCCTATTTCTTCTTCTTCTTTTTAACCGGAGTTGCTTTCTTAACCGGTTTGCCGTATTCCAGGGTTTCTTTTTTGATTTCCATTGGTTTTTCAGCTTCAACAGCGTCTTTTTTGCTTTGAATCTGTGCTTTTTCATCTAAAGCTAATTCTTCGGCAGGGAAGATATCCTCCAGGCGTTTTATTTCCTCGTCGCCGCGCCACACAAAACCTCGTAGCTTTCTGGCGTTTTCAGGAAAATCTTTTTCTGGGTAAATCTGTCCTTCCGGGTTTGTTATTTTGGTAACGGTTTGAATCTGATTGTCTTCAAGTTCCAGATGAATAGAACTGCAAACGCCTTTGTCAATGCCTACCAATTCGTTTTTGTTGTCGTACATGTAATAAATCATCTCGGTATTTTTGACCATGTCAACTTGGTAAAGTTTATTGTCGCGGAATTTTCCGTAAAGGTTCATGCCTTTTACCTGATTGTACCCGTTTCCGATGGTGTCTTTCTGGATAATAAACGCGTTATTCATAACCTTTAACGAATCGAGTTTTTCGGTTTGGTTGTTGCCGATCAGGTGCATAATATCACCGGTGAGCTGACTTTTCTGACTCCATAAAATCGGTCTTCCGATTAATTGTGTCAATCCTTTGGTTTGATCAGAATGGATGGAATCACACTTGCCGCTCATATCGGATTTGAAGATTCTCGCATTTCTGAACCCGCGTACTATGCGTTCGCCCTGTTTTCCGGTTACCAATAATTTTTCCGCATGAATGTAAACCGAATCATTTTCCACGAAACTGGCGATTAACGCTTTTTTGGTGATAAACATCGAGTCTTTCGCACGGTGCATTTCAGCATAATGCCCGGTTACGACCATTCGGTTAATGGAATCCGTAATCCGTACATTATTGGTGGCTGATGAAAAATTCCGTTTACCGTCGTAATATATTTTCTCCCCCTTGATTTTCCTGTTCTGATAGGTAATGGTGGAATTTTTGGACAAATTTGATGTTTGGTTTTTGGTGTCGTAAAAGCCATTTTCGGTATAAATTATGTTGCCTTTGTTGTTGATGGTTGATGGCCCAAAAACATACGCATGACCCGATTCCTCATAATAATCCAGGTGATTGGTCTTAATGGTGGATTCCGGACTAGTAACGGTTACCGCGGTTTTGAACTGGTATTTCTTTTCGTTTACAAAATAACGGCCTGATTTGCTTCGTAAGGTGTTTTCCTTGTTGATGATCGTTCCGTAGCTGTTGTAATACGCCTGTTGAATGCTTCGGTCGAAATTAATGGTATCGGTGGTTAAAGTCGATTCCGGTGAACGCAAAACCACATCTCCGGTAGCAAAGGCAAATTGCTGGTTTCCGTTGTATTCGGCATATTTGCTGGTAAGTGAAATGGTGTCTCCTTGCGTTATGCGGACGTTTCCGAAAGCTTTTACATAATTCTCATCTTTAAAATGATAGGCTTTGTTGCAATGGATCAAAACGCCGTCGTGCTCCACCTGAACATTTCCGGTGAACAGGGTCGCACCCGGAATTTCGGTCTGGTTCATGTCGATGAAATCCGAATTTAGAATTTTAATCACTTTTTTTTCCTGTGCCGATAAGGACAAACAGATGAAAAGCGTGCAGAATATGAATAGAAAACGATTCTTCAATGTGTGAAATTTTGCCCAAATTTAAGTAAAATACGCGAATGATTTTTTCTGTTAAGAATTATTTATGTTAGTGAGAGACAAGAGACAAGAGACAAGAGACAAGAGACAAGAGTAAAGTAATTGAAGTTTAAAAAAAAATCTTTAAATAAAAAGGCTTCCCGTGTCGAGAAGCCTTTAATTGGTTTTTGTTTGTGAATTATTTCAAGATAGTCTGTGTTCTGTCCGGTCCTACAGAGATTACTCTGATCGGTACACCAACTTCAGCTTCAATGAATTCGACGTATTCTTTTAATTCAGCCGGTAATTCATCGTATTTGGTCATTCCTGTCAAATCCGCTTTCCAGCCTTTTTTCTCCACATATACCGGTGTTACGTTTTCTTCTTCAATATTGTAGGGTAAGTGGTTGATTATCTCACCATTGTATTTGTAGCCTGTACAAACTTTCAAAGTGTCGAATCCTGAAAGTACATCACCTTTCATCATGTACAATTCCGTAACTCCGTTTACTTGCACGGCATATTTTAAAGCAACCAAATCCAACCATCCGCAACGACGGGCACGTCCGGTTACCGAACCGAATTCGTTACCAACTTTTGCAATGGTTTCACCAACTTCGTCGAATAATTCTGTTGGGAAAGGACCGCTACCTACACGAGTAGTATAAGCTTTGAAAATTCCGAATACTTCTTTTACGCGGTTCGGTGCAATTCCTAAACCGGTACAAGCTCCGGCAGCTGTTGTGTTTGAAGAAGTTACAAACGGATAAGTTCCGAAGTCGATATCTAATAATGAACCCTGAGCGCCTTCCGCTAAAATCGATTTTCCGTCTTTTAAAGCCTGGTTCAGGAATTCTTCACTGTCAATAAATTGAAGGGTTTTCAACACTTCAACAGAAGCGAAAAATTCGTCTTCCATTTCTTTTAAGTTGTACTGCATGTCTACATCGTAGAACGCAATCATGGCTTCGTGTTTGTCTGCAAGATTTCTGTATCTTTCTTTGAAATCCGCTAATTCGATATCGCCTACACGGATTCCGTTTCTTCCGGTTTTATCCATATACGTTGGTCCAATACCTTTTAAAGTGGAACCGATTTTTGCTTTTCCTTTAGAAGCTTCCGAAGCAGCGTCTAACAAACGGTGTGTTGGTAAAATTAAGTGTGCTTTTCTGGAAATCAGTAATTTGGATTTTAAATCCATGTTGAATTTCTCTAAACCTTCCAATTCTTTCTGGAAAACTACCGGGTCAATTACTACACCGTTTCCGATGATATTGATGGAATTTTTGTGAAAAATACCCGATGGGATCGTTCTTAAAACGTGTTTGATTCCGTCAAATTCAAGTGTGTGTCCGGCGTTTGGTCCGCCCTGAAAACGAGCAATGATGTCGTATTTTGAAGTTAGAACGTCTACGATTTTTCCTTTTCCTTCATCGCCCCATTGTAGGCCTAGCAGTAAATCTACCGTCATTGTGTTGTTTGTTGTTTTAGTTGTTATTGTTATGCCGGATTGCCCGACTTTAGTTTATTCCTGTTTCTTGGTAGCGTAGAAATAAAGCGAATGGTTGTGGATTTCAATGCCGAAAATTTCCTCGATGGTCTGTTTGATCGTCTGGATTCTCGGGTCACAAAATTCGATTACTTCTCCGGTGTCGCTCATGATGATGTGGTCGTGCTGTTTGTCGAAATACGATTTCTCGTAATGTGCCTGATTCTGTCCAAACTGATGACGGCGCACCAAACCGCATTCCAATAGTAATTCTATCGTATTGTAAAGCGTGGCTCGGCTAACACGATAGTTTTTATTTTTCATTTTAATGTACAACGATTCAATGTCGAAATGCTCCTGACTTTCATAAATCTCCTGAAGAATGGCGTAGCGTTCCGGTGTTTTACGGTGCCCTTTTTCTTCAAGGTATTTGGTGAATACGTTTTTTACAATTTCCTGATTCTTACTATTTTCCATTGAGGTTTGCTATGAAAGACCGGCAAAGATAAGCTTATTTTTTTTGAGGTGAAAACTTTAAAGGAGATACTTTATTAAAAGGTTTTTAACTATTGTTGACACGGATCACTTTGTCCACACCGTCAATTTTTTTGATGTTGTCCATCATTTTCTTAAGAATTACGTTGTTTGGAACAACAACAGTGACCTGACCGTTGAACAACCCGGCTTCTCCGCTAAGGGAAATACTCTGGATATTAACGTTCATCTGGTTGGAAATCACTTTTGTAAGTTCGTTGGTTAATCCTAAAGTATCCATTCCGGTGATTTTCAGTGTAGCTTTGAATTCTTCCTGAGAAGAGTCAATCCAGCGCGCCTGTATGATGCGATACGCAAAATTGGATTGCATGCTGATGGCGTTCGGACAGTCTTTTCGGTGTACCTTAATTCCTTCGTTGATGGTTACAAAACCGAATACTTCGTCGCCCGGAATCGGGTTACAGCAAGTGGAAAGTTTATAATCCAGTTTGTCCTGCTCTGCGCCAAAAACCAATAAATCGTAATTTTTGCTGATTTCTTCCCTGTGGATGTGCTCCGGTTGTGCATTCGGCGAACGTTTGATGGTTTTCTTGAAGAAATTAACCAAGGTGTTGCTCTTCTGCGCAGCAAAATCCTTTAGTTTTTGGTTGTCGATCGTGCCAAGCCCTGCTCGATAGAATAAATCCAGACTGGTCTGCAGTTTGAAATAATTCACCAATTCGTTAACGGTCTGTTCGTTAAGGGTGATTTTCAAATGACGCAGTTTTCGGGTAAGGATTTCTTTTCCGTCTTCGGCAATTTTCTTGGTACTTTCGTTCAGTACGTTTTTGATTTTATTTTTAGCACGGGATGTGGTTACATAGTCCAGCCAGTGCGCAGTCGGTTTTTGGTTTGGAGACGTGATGATTTCCACTTGATCACCACTGTTCAGTACGTGGTTTAGTGGTACCAGTTTTCCGTTAACTCTTGTTCCTCTGGTTTTTACACCGATTTCTGAGTGAATACTGAATGCAAAATCCAAAGAGGTTGCACCTTTTGGCAGCGATTTGATTTCTCCTTTTGGGGTAAAAACATAAATCTCTTTAGCATAAAGGTTCAGTTTGAAATCTTCTACAAAATCAACGGCATTGGTTTCGGCATTTTCCAGTGCTTCTTTCAACTGATTCAGCCAGACATCTAAGCTGTTTTCTTCGGTGGCACCTTGTTTGTATTTGTAGTGGGCCGCATAGCCTTTTTCGGCAATTTCATCCATACGCTCGCTTCGTACCTGAATCTCTACCCAACGGCCTTTTGGTCCCATGGCAGTAATGTGCAGGGCTTCATAACCCGTTGATTTTGGGGAAGATATCCAGTCGCGTAAACGGCTTGGACTCGGACGATAATGATCGGTAACTATGGAGTAAATTTTCCAGGCCAGGAACTTTTCCTCGTGCGGATCATCGGATTTGTAAATGATGCGCAGTGCGAATTTGTCATACACTTCATCAAAAGTAACGCCTTGTGCCAGCATCTTTCTTCGGATGGAATATACAGATTTCGGGCGGCCTTTCATCGTATACTGAATGCCTTCTTCGTCAAGCGATTTCTGAAGCACATCGGCTATAGATTTGATATACGCTTGTTGTTCCTCTTTGCTTTCCTTCATTTTGCTTACAATATCGTTGTAAACTCCCGGCTCGGTATAGCGTAAGCCTAAATCCTCCAATTGGGTTTTGATGTTGTAAAGCCCCAAACGATGGGCGAGAGGTGCATAAATATAAAGGGTTTCCGAAGCGATTTTAGCCTGTTTGTAATCGACCATGCTTTCCATGGTTTGCATGTTGTGCAGACGGTCGGCAATTTTGATAAGGATTACACGGACATCATCGTTCAGGGTCAAAAGCATTTTACGGAAGTTCTCCGCCTGCATCGAAATTTCCTGATCCGTTTTTACTTTGGCCATTTTAGTAAGACCGTCAACGATTCTGGCAATTTTCGGATTGAACATCTTTTCGATGTCTTCCACGGTAATGTCGGTGTCTTCCACCACATCATGCATTAAAGCTGCGGCAATGGAAGTAGCACCCAAACCAATCTCGGAAGCCACGATTTTGGCCACGGCAATAGGGTGGAAAATATAAGCTTCTCCCGATTTGCGACGTTGGTCTTTATGGGCATCAACAGCTACATCAAACGCTTTTCGGATGAGTTTTTTGTCGTCTTCGGAAAGGGTTTGATAACTGATGCGGAGCAGTTCTTTGTATTCTTTGGCAATAGCTTTGTTTTCAGCTTCTAGGTCGATTTCTGTCATTGTAATTCATTCAGTACCTAAAAATAAGGGAAATTGAGTGAATCTCCAAATAGTTAGTTATGAAATTAGGATTTAAAGACAGTGATTGTTGTTTATTTAAGAAACCATATACGTCATAGAAGTTCATGTCAGTATAAATCTAATATCTTCAGCTTTCAAATAACCAAATAACCGAATCAACTATCTTATTCTGTTGAAATCCAAATCCTGAAAATCAAAACTGAAATCCGTTTGCGGCGAAATCGGTTTCATTTTGATGTTGGTCGCGTTTCCAAGGTTGTCATACGTGATAAACAGGAACGCATCGGCATCAAAATTACGGTTGAACCATTTCACGGCAAACGTATTGTCTTTGTAGTAATAGATTTCTCCGCTTAATTTAGGGGAACGTTTTGAGTTGAACAACAATTTACCTTTTTTTTCAGTGATGGTGATTTCGCCCAGCCAGTTGTCTTTGTAGGTACCGATTAGCTTTTTAGTATCGATTTTTAAATTCTTGTCAAGTTTGTTTTTGGCAGTTGTGGCCCACACTTCACCGGTAATCTTATCGGCTTCGGAAGAGTTTGCCTGCATTTGTTTCGAAAATTTCGCCACCCAATCTTCGCTTTTACCGCCTAAATAGCTGTCCTTGATCGTGTTGGAAATAGCATAGAAAGCACCTCCAGCTTGTTGATTAGTGAGGACAATGATCCCTAATTGTAATTCAGGAATCATAAGAGTTTGTGTTACGATACCTTCCAGTCCGCCGGTGTGTGAAACCTGTAATTTTCCTTTAACGTCCTGTAATTGCCATCCTAGTCCGTAAGCTCTGAATAAAGTATTGTAGGGTGGTGCTGCCCGGTTGGGTAAAATGGTTTGCGGTGTCCACATTTCTGTATGTTGTGCAGTACTGAAAAGCTGTTGGTTGTTACCGTATTTTCCTTTGTTCATCTGAAGGATCAACCATTTGCTCAAATCGTTCACGTTGGTGTAAATTCCGCCGGCTGCATCCATGATGCGGCTTTTGTAACGGGTGGTTACTTTCAGTTTTCCGTCAATGGGTACGTGAGGGACAATGCTGTTGGTAGTGTCTTTCAAACGCGACCAGTTGCCGACACTGTTGTTCATTTCCAGCGGTTTCATGATTCGGTTTTCCACGAATTCTGCCCAGGATTGTTTGCTTACACGTTCGATTACTTCCCCGGCAATTACGTACAGCAAATTGTCATAATCGTATTTGGTTCTAAATGCGGAAACCGGTTTAAGATATTGAATGTTGTTGATAATATCTTTTGATGTGAAGTCATGACCGTCCGGCCAGATCATTAAATCCCCGGCGCCCAATCCCAAACCGCTGCGGTGCGTCAGTAAATCGCGAATGGTGAATTCGTTGGTTACATACTCGTTGTACATTTTGAATTCGGGGATGTATTTTTTTACTTTGTCGTCCCAATTCAGTTTGCCTTCATCAACTAAAATAGCTAAAGCCGCCGCTGTAAAAGCCTTACTGTTGGAAGCAATTCCGAATAACGTATTTTCATCAACTTTTTGTTTGGTGATAATCGATTTTACCCCATAACCTTTTGAATGAATTACTTTTCCGTCCTTAACAATAGCCACAGCAATACCGGGAACGTCGAAGGATTTCATGGTTTTTTCCACTAACGCATCAACTTCCGGAGCTGTTATTTGTGCATACAAACTAGAAGTGGTTAAAAATGCCAGGATGAACAATTTAAAATTCATAATTCAAAATTTATAATGATTAAAACCCGCGTTGTCTTTTTGCTTCAAAAATCAATATAGCCGCCGCAACCGATACATTCATGGAGTCGATTTCACCCTGCATCGGGATGATGATGTTTTTGGTACTGGCCGTTCTCCAGGAGTCGGTTAAACCGGTAGCTTCTGTTCCCACGACTAAAGCTGAAGGTGTTGTGTAATTTTGGGTATGATAATAGGTAGAATCCTGTAACGTGGCGCAGTAGATCGAAATGTTCTTTTCTTTCAGATAAGCAATCACTTCATCGGTTGAACCTACGGCGATTTGTCTGGTAAACAAACAGCCAACGCTGGAACGCACGATGTTAGGATTGTAGAGGTCGCTTTTTGGATTGGCTATGATGACAGCATCTAAATTCGCAGCATCCGCAGTTCGTAAAATAGCACCTATGTTTCCGGGTTTTTCAGTGGCTTCCGCTACTAAAATCAAAGGATTATCGGATAATTGTAAATCGGATAACTGTAAGGATTTGGTTTTGGCTATAGCCAGTAGGCCTTCTGTAGTATCGCGATAGGCTAATTTCTGATAAACTTCTTTTGAAATTTCGATCAGTTCTGCTTTTTGTTGTGTCAGCTGACGAATTTCGTTTTCGGAAATCAAATCCGGCAGAAACAAAATGGTTTCCAGTTCATAACCGCCTTTTTGGGCCAGCATGATTTCCCGTTGCCCTTCGATAAGAAAAGTTCCGGTCTGTTTGCGGGCTTTGGCTTTCTCCTGAAGCTGAACCAAAGATTTTATGAAAGGGTTTTGTATGCTGGTGATCTGTTTCATATGTATAATTTATTCTTAAGCGGTAACATATGGTATGCTTCGCCAGTTCGCTACCGCTCGGGTCGCTTTTTAATTAAGGTATTTGCTTGCGCAAAATTTTTGCTAATGGCGATTTTATTCCGCAAAAGTAGGAGTTAATTTAAAAATGACTACAAAATGCCTCTTGCTTTAATTTCCAGATATTTGTTGATAGTGTCCAGCGTTAGGTTTTCCGGCTGTGTTAACACGGAATAGATACCATATTTTCGCAATTCGTTTACGATTAAGCGTTTTTCGAAAGCAAATTTTTCTGCAATCGTCTGGTCGTAAATGTCCTGTACGGTAGTTGCTTTTTTGTGGATCAGGTCGTTAAGTTCCGTATTGTTGAAAAATACGACAACCAATAAATGGTTTTTGGCGATACCTTTCAGATAAGGAAGCTGTCGGTGTAAACCATCGACTGTTTCGAAGTTGGTGTACAGTATGATAAGGCTTCTGTGGTTGATGTTTTTCTTGACATCTACATACAATCGGCTGTAATCGCTTTCGAAGAAATCGGTTTTGATGTTGTACAGGTTTTCCAGAATCAGGTTCATCTGGGACTGACGGCGTTCGGCCAAAACCCTGTTTTCAACTTTTTTGGAGAACGAAAATAAACCGGCTTTATCACCTTTTTTAAGGATCACATTCGACAAAACCAAACTCGCATTGATTGCATAATCCAGTAAACTCAAGCCATTGAACGGCATTTTCATGACGCGGCCTTTGTCGATGATCATGTAAACCGTCTGTGATTTTTCATCCTGAAACTGGTTTACCATCAACTGATTGCGTTTGGCTGTGGCTTTCCAGTTCAGGGTTCGGATGTCGTCACCTTGTACGTATTCCTTAATCTGCTCAAATTCCATCGTATGGCCGATACGTCTTATTTTCTTTAAACCGTACTGAAACAAATGGTTGGAAAAAGCCATCAGATCGTATTTTCGCAACTGAATATACGAAGGGTAGGTGGGAACCATCTGATTGTTGGCAAACGTAAAGCGTCTGGCCACTAATCGCAAGGGAGAAGAAACATAAACATTAAGATTGCCGAAGAAATATTCGCCACGTTCTGTAGGTCTTAATCGGTATTCGAATTTGTCCTTAGAATTGGCGGTCAGTGTTCGTTTGATCTCAAAATTCCTCATTTGGAACTGGAACGGAATCTCATCAATCACCTTAGTGAAAATCTTAAACGAATACTGATTGCTGATTTTGACAAGAATAGTGTTCTCATCACCGTTGGAGAGTTTTTCAGGAGTAGTGCGCGAGGCTTTTATCTCTTGTTTTGTGGCAAATAAAAGTAAAATGTCGATAGCAGTAGCTGCTAAAAACATATATAAAATAAGCCAAATGACTTTGTAAAGGCTCGGGAAAAAATAAGCAAAAACAAATCCTGCCATGATGCCCATCAGCACATAGAAAAAGAAATTGTTTAAGTATAAGCGTTTAAAAAACTGCATTAGCGCGGAATTTCTACGGTATCGATAATCTGACGGATAATTTCTGTGGAGGTAATGCCTTCCATCTCTCTTTCCGGGGTTACTACAACACGGTGTTGTAAAACAGGAACTGCAGCGTCTTTAATGTCTTCCGGTGTTACAAAATCTCTTCCTCGTAAAGCGGCAAAACCTTTCGCAGCATTTAAAATGGCAATGGAGGCACGCGGTGAAGCTCCTAAATACAAGAAGGCATTTTCACGTGTATTCATTACAATTTTCGCGATATATTCCACCAAATGGCTTTCAATCATGATCTGTTTTACCAATTTCTGATAACTGCTGATTTCGGTTCTTGATAATATCTTACGGATGTTTTCCAGTTTGTTTTTGTCCTGAAGTGCATTTTCTTTCTGAAGGATGTTAATTTCTTCTTCAAGATTCGGATAACCGATACTGATTTTGAAAAGGAAACGATCCAACTGGGCTTCCGGTAAACGGTACGTTCCTTCCTGCTCAATAGGGTTTTGGGTTGCGATTACCAGGTATGGGGTTTCCATAGGATAAGCGTGACCGTCAACGGTAATCTGGCGTTCTTCCATTACTTCGAAAAGCGCAGCCTGTGTTTTGGCAGGAGCACGGTTGATTTCATCGATCAGGACGAAATTGGAAAAAACAGGACCTTTTTTGAATTCGAATTTCGATTTCGATAAATCAAAAACCGAGGTTCCGATAATGTCGGACGGCATCAGATCCGGTGTAAATTGAATTCTACTGAAATTCAGATCCAAAGTTTTAGACAATAATTTAGCGGTTATGGTTTTGGCCACACCGGGAACACCTTCCAAAAGTACGTGCCCGTTGGAAAGAACGGCCACCAAAAGCTGGTCGATCATTTTATGCTGTCCCACGATTACCGTGCTTAATTCGGCTTTGATTTCGTTCACGCTCTGTAAAAGCGGGCCAAGGTTGATTCTGGTTTCGAAGTTTACACTTTCGGTTTGTGGCTGATGGTTATTTTCAAAAGTATCCATATTACTTTAATTTTATTTCTGAACTAGTTTTTCAATTGCTTTACTGATCTCGATTACATCATTTTCTGAGCTTTGCAGGTTGTTCCTGTGTTTTTTGATCAGACGTACTGCGTTTTCAATATCGGTTTTGTCTTTTCCGGTTTTCTGATGTAAACGATTGACAAAGGTTTCATCAAGGTCAAATGTATCGATTAAATAATCGGTACGTATTTTTTCAAGGAAATAGATGATTTTTTTACCGATGATGTTATGATGGTCACCCTCCTGAAGGTATAAATTCCCAATGGTTTTGGTGAAATCTACCGTTGTGTTGGTGAGCGGTATTTTTATAGGGATGATGCGTTGGCGGCGTTTCGCATTAAAAATCATAAAGGTCAGCATGCCCAGCAGGAAAAGGTACCAGGCCCATTTTAAAGCCGGCTGGCTCAAAATGTAGCGCATCGGTGAGCTGGACACGGTTTCGTTATTGAAATTCTTTGCCTGCCAAAACAGTTTTCCTTTCGGCAGATGGGATAAAATGTTGGCGCAGTATTCCGGATTTTCTTTCTTAAGTAAATAGTAATTTGAAAACGCTGCCGGTTGGGTGTGAAGGTAAAAGTTACCGATACCCCGTGGGATTTTTATAAAATTGGCATGCTTGACCGTATCCATTTCCTGATGTCCTAAAACAGTAGTGGTCAAGGTGTCGATCTTATTAAAATAGGAAAGGCTGTATCCTTTTTCGAATATATATTTTTGGCCTTTAAATACGTTATCGGTTAAGGTGAAATGCACGCTGTCGCCCATATAATACTGGTTCGTGAAATCGAAACCGAGTGAGTCTCTTAAAGCTTCCGGGAAATCTTTCATGCTTAGGAAAACCGAATTTCCGTGTTCGGCAAACCAAATAAGTTCGTCGATGGAACTTTTGTCGAGTTCACTGTTTTCGGAAACCATCAGAATATTTCCTTTTACGGTATAAACCGAATCTTCATAATTGTATTTGTCCAGGAAGTATTCATAAGGCGTCTTTCCGAAACGAACAATGGAATCTTTCGGGAAAAGATGTTTAACCTCTTTATCAAAAACATAAAGCCCAAATGGGATTTTGTCTTTGGTGGCATAAGTTGGTGTCCAGTCAATCGGTTTGGGACGGTTGGCATCCACGACAATAATCCCGATAATGATCAGCACCAGAAAAGCGATATATATTTTCAGTGTTCTGTTCATTTATAGGGAATTAATGGTTTTAACAAAGGCAGTTTCGGCTTTTTCAAACAAAGCATCATCGATGGTAAATTCACCATACCAGCTGTAATCGTAGATATAGGACAGGTATTGGAATTCTTCTTTCAAAGAAAGCTTTTGTATTTCGTATAAATAATCGCTGTTGGTTTTTTCAATGTCCCATTCGATTACACCGTTATCTGACATTTTTTTCAACAACCATAAATAATAGTAGCGGATGGAAAGGCGGTAATTGTTAGCTTGTTTGCTTTTTTCGATAAAGGTTTTGAAATCGATATTGTGGATGTCTTCCTCGTGAACATCCGAACTGTGGATTTTCTTTTTGGACGATTTGCCGAAAATCCAACCTCCTTCTTTGTTGATGATCGCCTTTACGATGAGATAGACCACAAAACCTACCACCAAAAACGCAAGTATCCGTATAAAAATATTCAAAGCAGATCCAGTTCCATCGCCACCAAAAGAAAAAATACGGTCCAGCCAATGTGCGAGCCAAGCTTTAAAACGATCCCATTGCGTAGGATCTTTAACAACGGTTTCGTAAATAAATTCGTTGGAACGGTAATCGTTCTGGAAGTTTTCACGGAACTTTTTGGGCTGAATCGGTTCTTCCGAAGAAATATAGATTTCCTCGGTTTCAACCATATCCAATGAATCCTTTTCCGTTTGCGCGAAAACAGTTAAGGAAAAGAAAACCAGTATGTAAATTATAAACTTATTCACTTGGGGTACCTATCAAATCCATTTCGTTTCTATACGAGTTGTTTTCATTTTCTTCACGGATGCTGTAATAAATAATACCCTGGTTGACCAAAATGAAATTCTGAAAAATAAAATTCATCAGAAAAGATAAAACCATGGTAATGCTGAACATGATCATTAAAAATGAAATTTGTTCACTTCCGGGGCCAACACCATTCTGCGGATCCAAAGAGGTAAACATCGAAAAAATCCCAATCAGGTAAGGAATCATCGAAACAAACCCGACTACAATCTGAACGATCATATACATCACGGCAGTTGAGCCTACACTGGGCCAGAATTTCTGTTTAAGAAGCCTGAAACCGTTGCCTAAAGCATCAAAATAACCGTTATCTGTAGAAATATAATCGTAAAAACTCAATGAAAACCAACACATAAAGGCCGGAATTACGATCATCAGTAACGGAATACCAATGATAATAAAAACAAGGGCAACACTTAACATCATCACCAGAAACATCACAGGTAGCATCACAAAAAACGAAGCAATAAAGAAGATAATGATTTTACCGATTTTGCTTTTCATCACTTTGATGATGTCTGCGGTCTCAAAACTTGCGCTTTTTTCCAAAAGTTTTAGATAAGCCACCGGAAAGGTGAAACTTAAAAGACTTAGAAAAACCGCAACAATACCTGCTAAAATACATAATCCTATCAATACTGTAAGATTGTTGTTGATGTACTGATCTATATTTCCGGGATCGCCAACTCCACCATTGATATTAGAAAGCAAACCGTCGAAGATAATCTTCATCAGGAAGTAAACCAATACCAGTAATACCAGTAAAATGCCTCCGTTGATAATCAGGTAATTGCGAAAATAATGTTTACCATGCATCTTAAAAAATGCAAAGGTATCACCGACCAATTCACTGAAATTCCTTTTCTTAAAGAGTTGAAACATGGTTTTTACGGTATTTTCGGTTAACAATAAATGGATAAATCAAAAAATAATAGGAAATAAAAGCCAGAGTTCCCAAAATTATCGCAACGTTCAGTACACGCGGCATATCGATGGAATAGCGGGTGATAAACCCTTCCAGAAAACCCGCCGCTACCGTGAAAGGCATAGTGCTTAAAAATATTTTCATGCTGTTTTTAAAACCTATTTTAAAAGAATGCATGCGGGAAAAAGTTTTCGGGAACAGGATGCTGGCACCCAACATGAATCCGCAGCCTGCTTCGATTACCATACCGAATATTTCCATGGCTCCGTGAATCCAGATCCCGCGAACGCTTTCCCAAAATACGTTTTCTTTGTAGAAAAAGTATTGGAACGAGCCCAGCATGATGGAGTTTTGGATAAGGACGAAAAAAGTACCGATACCGGCGAAGATGCCATAAATGTAACATTTGGCGCCGACAATAAGGTTATTTAACGTAATACCGATAAAACTTCCCCAGTTGCTCCCGCTCTTGTAAACGGCCACCGGATTTCCTTTTTCGATGTTTTCCAAGGTCATGTTTACATAGGCATCGCCCATAATCAAACGTACGAAGGTAGCATCATTGTGTGCGGAAATCACTCCGATTCCCACGCACAGAAAAAACAACAAAAAGGCATAAAGTACATATCTTCGGTATTCATAAACCAAAAGCGGTACTTCGGTTTTAAAGAAATGAACCAATCGGTTGGTTTCCTCTCTTTTGGTTTTGTAAATTTTCTGGTAAATCTGAGAAGCCAGATAGTTCAGGTAGACAACTGTTTTGCTTTTCGGGTAGTACGTTTGTGCGTACGACAAATCATTCACCAAATGAATATACAAACTCGCTAATTCATCGGGATTTTTTTTAGCTTTGCCAAAAATAGCCTGTTCGAATTCAAGCCATTTTTCCTTATTTTGTTTTATAAACGCAACTTCTCTCATAAAGAGGCTAAAATATAAAATATGTCAGAATTATCGATAACCACAACCCAAAATGTGAATATAAATTTCACGGCAGCTTCCGTAGGCGACAGACTGGTGGCACAATTGCTTGATATAGTGATTAAAGCTGCGTATGTGATTGTGGTGTATTTTTTGTTTTTTTATCTGATGGGGTTGAATGAATTTATGGATAAAGCCGATGATTGGTCGGTGTTTGCTATCCTGATGCTTTTCGGATTGCCGTTGATTTTCTATTCATTAGTGCAGGAAAGCTTAATGGAAGGCCAGACATTCGGAAAAAAAATAATAAAAATCAAAGTGATCAAGCTGGACGGCTATCAGGCCGGTTTTGGTGATTATCTGATCCGTTGGTTGTTTAGGCTTATAGAAATCAGCATCGGTAGTGGGATTATCGGATTGATTGTCATGGCCGTAAGTAGTAAAAATCAGCGTTTAGGAGACATGGCTGCCGGTACTGCGGTTATTTCCCTGAAAAACAATATCAACATCAATCATACGATTCTTCAGGAAATACAAGACGATTATGTTCCGACTTATCCGTTGGTGATCCGTCTTTCCGATAACGATGCCAGAATCATTAAGGAAACCTTTGAATCGGCTTTGAAAAACAAAGATTTCAAACTTATCTATAAACTCGCGGAAAAAATCGAAGCGGTAACTGGAATAAAGCCCCGGCAATCCTATGATTCCGAGTTTATCAGAGTGGTTTTAAAAGATTACAACTACTACACCCGCAACATGTAATATGTTTGAACTGCTTGACATATTAGGTACTATGGCTTTTGCGGTTTCCGGAGCGCTTACGGCCATGAATAAAAAGCTCGATCCGTTTGGGGTTTTTATCATTGCCTTTGTAACTTCGGTAGGAGGCGGTACGCTTCGGGATACGCTCATCGGAAGGACTCCGGTAGGCTGGATGACCGATTTAAACTATGTTTACGTAATCATATTGGGCTATTTTCTTGCCGTTATTTTCAGAAAAAAGTTAGACCGCTTCCGAACGTCTATGTTTTTGTTTGACACTATTGGTTTGGGGGTTTTTACCCTTATCGGTTTGGAGAAGGGCCTGGCTATTAACCTGCATCCGGTTATCTGTATAGCTTTAGGTACCATGACGGCCTGTTTTGGAGGCGTTATACGGGATATATTGTGCAATGAAATTCCGGTGATCTTCCGTAAAGAGATTTATGCCACGATTTGTATAGTAGGCGGAGGGTTTTTCTTTTTGATGAAAGCGCTTAATCTGCCTCAGGATTTACTCTATCTGTTAACCTCGATTTTGATTATTGCCATCCGCTTAATGGCTGTGATTTTTCAGTGGTCACTCCCGACTCTCGATCGTAAATAAGATGTTGATTTGGTTATTGAGATTCAGCCTTTAGCTTGTGATTTTCGTAATTGAACTAGAAAAACCTTGATGCCGAAATTTTACGGTTTTATTATTTCGGTTAAACCGTTTTAATGGTTGAGGTACAAATACCCTGTCATGGCATCCGGATAATTCGGGTCGTTCAGTTTTAAAACATAGAAATAGGTCCCGTCCGGAGCCTGGTTATCCCCAACACCGTTTTTAACATAGCCGTCCCAGTCAGGGATGTTGTTGTTGCCTGTCCAGATATGTCTTCCCCAGCGGTTGTAAATCAATAATTCAAAATTAACGAATATGTCCCGTAAACCGGCAATAAAGAAGGTGTCGTTAAGGCCGTCACCATTAACGGATACGGCGTTGTAAACCGTTGGTGGGCAATTTTCGGTCAGCAATAAGAATGAAGTTGTAGCATAACAAAATTCGTTTTCAATGCGGACAAATATTTCATGAGGCGTAGTTGTTGCATAGTAATTGAAAATCGAAATAATGGCATTTTGATCCAGTTGAGCATCCTCAAGGCTTTCGTGGAAGGTTACCACATCTGCAGGATTTACTTTAATACTCTGTTCGTAAGCAGAAAAATCAAAATAAGCTGCTGTCAGACCCAGGTTACACATGGTAAGGTTTGCCGGCTGATTGAAAGCGGGGGATATATGAAGGCTTATGTTTTCAGTATCACGGTTATTGGTTTCGACAAGTTCTGTAATTAATCCGTTTGGATCGACAACAATAGTCAGGGTGAAATCAATCGGGATATGGCTTGGAATCGTGATGATTTGTGAAAGTGCCACACTTTCTCCGATCTGTAAAATAGCCGGAGTTAGGTTTTCGGCAATCAGCTCGCCGTCTGCATATATGGCAATTTGGGTTCCGGCAGGAAGCGGATCGGTACTGTTTACATTATAAACCGTATAGTTAAGCGGAATTTGCCGGCTATTGCATTCCAACTGATAATTGTCTATTGAAACCGTTGCATCCGGAAGCTGGCTGTTAAGTTTTGTCACTACAGTGTTGATCATGATGAAATCCTGCCAGGACGAAAGCGTTATGGTGGCGTTCGTATTCCCGACATCAATATAATCGTCTATGGCATAAATGTCCAGATCCATGTTGTACAATGTGGAAGAATTGGTAACGGAATTGGTTCCGTTGAACACATTGTCGGCAGGGTTTAAGGCATTACTCAGAATCTGACCGTTAACGGAAAATGTTTCGGTAGGTAAGCCAACGTCGCCTTCCCAGGCAATGAATCCGGCTCTGGCATCCTGGTTGTCCAATACGTACAAATTGGTCAAGTTGATTTCCAGTTCTTCCGGAACCCCCTGTAACCCGTCATATACATTAATTTGGTTTAAAGGCAGGCTGCTGTTTTCATAAATGATCAGTATCGCCCATCCAGCAAAATTGGTCTTTCTGGAAAAATGCAAGGCCTCAAACGCGGAAATATCTAAATTGGAAAGGGTGTAATCGCCGTTCCCGGTAGTCTGTACATAAGTTGTAATATCCTTAAAAGCACTGAAATACGTAAAAGTATTTGGCGGAAATTCTCTTGAATAGGAAAAAGTCCGGTCCGGTGTTGTGGGAATACCGTTAAGATCAACTTCAAAATCTCCGTCACCGCTACCGGCCCAATACAGATACGCTTTTAAAACGGTATTGCCCGGAGCCAGATTAAGGTTTGCCGTCGAAGAGGTATTGGTTACATAAGTCGGTGACGGATTGTTTTCACCGGTATTCATGGTGTTTCCCACGAAAGTGAAATCATAACGTCCTCCAAATTGACTGTATAGGGTTACATTCTGAGCGGATAAAGATTCAGAAACAAGGAGTAAAAGCAAGCTAAAAAAACAAAGTAATTTTGTCTTCACTTATAAAATAGTTTTTTTAAAAGTAACAAATTGTTTGATTATAAACATAATAAAACCAATTAAAAATCGATTTATTTTTGTGAAAATTGTGTCAAAATTAGTACTTTTCCAAAGTTTATAAGTGCCTGTGAAAAATTACACTGTCCGAAAATATCAAAAATCCGATTACGCGCTCTGGAACGATTTTATCAATCAGGCCAGAAATGCCACTTTCCTATTTCACCGTGATTTTATGGACTATCATGCTGACAGATTTGAGGATTTTTCCCTGCTGGTTTTTGAAGAGGATTCGTTACTGGCGGTTTTGCCGGCCAATAGTGCTGATGGCGCCGTTTTTTCTCATCAGGGCCTAACATATGGAGGTTTGGTGACTTCCGGAAAAACAAAGCTGAAAACCACACTTTCCCTTTTTAAAAAGATATTGGAATATCTGGAAGCGGCTCAGGTACAAAAACTGTACATGAAGGAATTTCCTTTTTTCTATACTGATAAACCGTCGGATGATTTGAAGTACCTGCTTTTCATAACCGAGGCAAAATTGTATCGGAGAGATCTGTTGACTGTTCTGGATTTGTCTCAGGAACTTAAATTATCGAAAGACCGAAAAGAAGGAGTGAAACGCGGGCAGAAAAACAATCTTGAAGTCAGGGAAACAAATGATTTTACAGAATTCTGGACTAAAATCCTTATTCCTAATCTTGCGCAGAAACACAACGTGTCACCGGTGCATTCCCTTGAAGAAATAACGCTTCTGAAAGAAAGGTTTCCTGAAAATATACATCAGTTTAATGTTTATCACGAAGGAAGTATTGTAGCCGGAACCACTATTTTTGAAACGAAAAGCACGGCACATTCACAATACATTTCTGCCGTTACCAATAAAAATGAATTGGGGAGCCTTGATTTTCTTCATCACAAGCTGCTTTCGGAGGTTTTTGCCGCTAAAAAGTATTTTGATTTCGGGATATCGAACGAAAATCAGGGAAGAAATATTAACGAAGGACTGCTGTACTGGAAGGAAACTTTCGGCAGCGGTTGGGTTAGTCAGGATTTTTACGAAGTGGAAACTGCTAATCATAAACTATTGGAAACCGTATTACTATGATTCCATTTTTGGACATAAAAGCAATAAATAAGCCTTATGAGAAAGCCTTTCATGAAAAAATGAACAGTTTTCTTGAAAAAGGTTGGTACATTTTAGGAGACGAAGTGACGGATTTCGAAAAGGAATTTGCAGCTTATTGCGGTTCAAATTTCTGTGTAGGGGTTGGAAATGGGCTGGATGCGATTACTCTGACCTTCAAGGCTTACATCGAAATGGGCAATCTTAGTGAAGGTGATGAAATTATCGTACCGGCCAATACCTACATCGCATCAATTTTGGGGATTCTTCATGCAGGTTTGGTGCCGGTTTTGGTTGAACCGGATACTACTACCTACAACATTGATCCTAAACGGATTGAAGAAAAGATTACTTCTAAGACCAAAGGGATGCTGATTGTTCATTTATATGGGCAACTTGCAGCTATGGAGGTAATTATGAAAATCGGCTACAAGCATGATTTATTGATTGTAGAAGATGCAGCGCAGGCACACGGACTTGTTTTTAAAGGCAGCCATACCCGAACGTTCAGTTTTTATCCGGGTAAAAATCTTGGTGCTTTAGGTGATGCTGGTGCTGTGATAACCAACGACGAAAAACTTGCCAAAACCATCAAATCGCTTTCGAATTACGGCTCCCAAAGAAAATACTATAATGACTATTTAGGATTTAATTCCCGTTTAGACGAACTTCAGGCCGCTTTTTTACGTGTGAAATTATCCGGTCTCGCAGATGAAAATGATAAACGAAGAGCTGTGGCAAAACGCTATCTGCTTGAAATCAAAAATGATAAGATTACGCTTCCCTATTGGGATGGAACGGATAATCATGTTTTTCACCTTTTTGTAATTCGAACCGAAAACCGTGAAGCCTTGCAAAACTATCTTTCCGAAAATGGTATACAAACCTTGATTCATTATCCGGTGGCGCCCCATAAACAGGTTGGAATGAAAGCCTTTCATCATTTGTCATTGCCGATAACGGAGAAAATACACAATGAGGTTTTAAGTATACCGATGAGCCCTGTTTTGACTGAGCCCGAAGTGAGTGCTGTAATTCAAGCTTTAAATGCATATTAATTTTAATGTCTGAAGCTAAATCATCATATCAGCAAATTCTAAAAGCAACTTCGCTTTTTGGAGGTGTTCAGTTTTTTTCAATATTGATTTCACTGGTGCGTTCAAAGATAGTAGCTGTCTTATTGGGCCCTTCGGGAATTGGAATTCTCACACTTTTGAATGCTACCTTAGGGTTATTAAGCGGATTTACCGGTTTTGGGCTTGAGTTAAGCGGTGTTAAAAGTATTTCGGAGGTTAATTCTCAAGACAACCCGGAACTAATAGCAAAAGAAGCCGGTATTTTAAATCGATTGTGCTGGATAACCGGTTTTGCAGGAATGCTATTGACCATAGTTTTTTCGCCATGGCTTAGCCGATTGATTTTCGATTCGGAACGTTATACAATTGCCGTTATCTGGATTGCCGTTGCCTTGTTGTTTAAACAGGTTACAGGTAGTCATTTGGCCGTTTTGCAAGGTCTTAGGAGGTTGAAATATTTAGCCGAAGCGAATCTACTGGGGAATTTGATTGGGCTTATTATCACAATTCCGCTTTATTATATCTGGAAAGAAGAAGCAATCGCGCCTTCGATTACTATTGCTACTGTGACCGGTTTTCTATTCGCCTGGTTTTATGCGTCAAAACTTAAGCTGAATAATATAACGTTTTCAAATAAAGATGCTTTCAAGGAAGGAAAAAGCTTGATCCGATTAGGTTTCATGCTTAGCTTGAGCAGTTTTATTACGCTGTTTTCAGGCTATCTTCTTCAATTGTTTATTAATTACAGGTCTGGTATTGAGGAAGTCGGGTTTTATAATGCAGGTTTTGCTATTTTAAATTCGTATGTCGGGTTGATTTTTACCGCGATGGGTACCGATTATTTTCCAAGGCTTTCCGCTGTAAGCACCAATAACGAAAAGGTAAAGGAAATTGTAAACCAACAGGCTTTTGTTGCGGTTTTTCTCATCACCCCGGTGATTATCTTTTTTCTGGCTTTTTCACCGGTTATTGTCCGTTTGCTTTATTCGGTTAAATTTTATTCGATCATCCCGATGCTTACCTGGGGTATTTTGGGAATGTTGTTTCGTGCTGTTTCCTGGTCAATGGGATTTATTTTATTAGCCAAAGGCGATTCAAGAATATTTATTAAAACAGCTGTTGGGTTTAATGCAATTCAGTTGATTTTGAATGTTTTGGGTTATGTCTGGTTGGGTTTGGAAGGTTTGGGGATCAGTTTCGCGCTCTATTTTTTCATTCATTTTGTAGGAATGAAAGCAATAACGGGCAACTATTACAGCTTTCAGTTTGAAAAGGACTTTATCAGGCTTTTTAGCATTTGTGCTTCCTTGTGTTTAATTACATTTTTTGCATCATTTATAGTTCTTGACTGGCTCAAATACGCCGTTATGGGAATGATGATAATTATTTCAGTTATATTTACTTTTACAGAATTGAACAAAAAAGTTGATTTGAAAGAGGTTTTCAATAAAATCCGAAAGAAAAATGATTGATACAGCCAGGAAAATATACAGAAAGCAACGGTCTTTTTACCACAGGATGAAGTTTTATTTTTCGATCAACTGGACGAAAACACTATATTTCAATTTTAAGATGTTTCCTTTTTCTACAGCAGTGAAATTCCCGGTATATTTTTACGGCAGGGTTAAATTCAGCAGTTTAAAAGGTAAAATTGAAATTGATGCTCCAATCAAAAGCGGGATGATCGGTTTCGGGCAGACTTATGAAATGACTACCGTTTCCAAAGGAACTGCCGAGATTTTTCTGGCAGGTACAGTAATATTCAGAGGACATGTCCAATTTGGAAAAGATTATTTTGTTTACGTAGCTCCTTCGGCTGTTTTTTCTATGGGCCATATGGCCTCTTTAGCTTCCAACGGAAAAATAATCTGTGTCCATTCGATTTATATGGGGGATTGGGCACGAATTGGTTCCGAATCACAGGTTATCGACACTAACTTTCATCAAATGATAAATACACAAACAGGCGAGCGTTATCCCGTGACAGGCTCTGTTATGATAGGAAGTTATAATTATATAGGAAACAGGGTTTCGGTTATGCAGGGTGCCAACACACCTTCTTTTTGTACCATAGCTTCAAATAGTTTATGCAACAAGGATTTTTCGGATTCCGGTGAAAACATCCTCATTGGCGGTATCCCGGCAAAACTCCTTCAGACTAACATTTCCCGCGACTGGGAGGGAGAACAGGAGGCTTTGAACAGCTTTCTTTTGGTCTAATTTTCAAATCATAACATTTAATAACATTTTTTTATTTTTTTTGTAATCTTTTTTTTATAATAAATTAAAGATGATTTCTACTTTTGTAGGAATTAACAAATAAAATATAAAAATGAAAAAAGTTTTAATTGTATGCTTTTTAGCAGTTTTTTTTAATGCCAATTCTCAAATCAGCACAGCTACCGGAGGTGCAGGGAATGTATTGCCAAACAACCCTACTTCTAATACCAATGTAGGTATCGGAACCGATAATCCACTTGAAAAATTGGATGTAAGAGGCTCTGTAAGAGGTGAAAAAGGGATTTTTGATGGTGCTTTACCTAACGGAACACCAAGAGTCAATAATGATGATTTCGTGGTTTTGGCAGCTGGAAGTAAAATTGGTTCCGGAATTGGTTATGAGAAGACAAGAATGTTAAATTTCTTTGATTTTCCGAGCCCAACTGCGGGTACAAACACAGGATCTATAGCTTATTTTGGAATTGAGGACAGAAATGATTTCGGACGATACAGAATGGTTGCCCATACAGGCGGAAGTACAATGATGTATTTGATGAATAAGACCCAACAGGAATTTTTCAAAGTAAATGACGACGGATCTGATAACATTTACATGCAAATGGGTAAACCGAATTCAAGATTCATTATCGGAGGATATGCAGATTATGTACCGGGGTTAAGCCATAAGTTGGTTGTTCAGAACGGTAGTGCTTTAATCGAAGGGAATGTGATAACGAATTCTAATATCGGAATCGGAACTTCAAGTTTTGTTGATGGAAATGACACTTACAGATTGTCTGTTGACGGTGCAGTAAGAGCGGAGAGAGTTAGAGTATATACAAGCTGGGCAGATTTCGTTTTTGAACCGCAGTATAAGTTGCCAACACTTAAAGAAGTTGAGGCACATATTAAAGAAAAAGGACATTTAAAAGATATTCCTTCAGCAGCCGAAGTTGAGAAAAACGGTATTGATTTGGGAGAAATGAACAAACGTTTACTTCAGAAAGTTGAAGAATTGACGTTGTACATGATTAAAATGAATGAAGAAATTGAATCTTTAAAAAAACAAGTAAATGAGAAGTAACATGAAAAAATTTTTAATTGTTTTCTGCTTACTTTTTGCTTTGCTTTCCTTTTCACAGAATAATGGGGTTTACTCTTATTACCTGACTTTAAACGATCATAAAAAGGCACCTCAATTTGAAAGAATCGACGGTATGTTGGTCTATCAGGGAACTGATGAAAGCGTAAGTAAAATTTTTTCCAAATATGAGCTAATCAATTTTGAGCAGGCATTTCCGTATGCAATTGACAGAGCGGTTTTAAACGTATTTTTTGTTGAAACCACAAGTGGGGAAATGGTTCCGGAATTGTTAAGCGAATTGAGTTCGGATTACAGAGCGGCAGAAGACATCAGTAAGAGAAAAATAGATTTTTTATACTATCCGAATGATTATGGTACAACCAGTATGGTTCCGAATTTAGGAGCTGATGTTTCCAGAAAAGAATTAGACTATCACAAAGCTCCTCAGGCATGGGACATTACAAAAGGAAGTCCGAAGATTAAACTGGGAATTTCCGATACACCGCTGCAGTACGGTTTTGATGATTTCGCTGGAAAAGTAACGTTAACCAGTTCATCAACACCTTATTCCTATTCGCCCACAGCTTATTATCATGCGACATCGGTGGCGGCTCTGGCTGCTGCAAGAGGGGATAATGCACACGGCTCTGTTGGGGTTTGTATGGACTGTGATATCGTAGAAGGCGGAATGTGGATCGGTTCCGGAAGTTATGTAAACGGTGAAATTGTTTCGATCAACTCAAATTTATATAATATGGCTCGAGCAGGTGCAAGGGTGATCAATATGAGTTGGACCAATTCCGGTTATACCAATTCCACAACCTACAGTACGGTTGAACAGGCTGTGATTAACGACCTTGTAAATAATTACCGGGTTACTTTGGTTGCCGCAGCAGGTAATAAGGCATCGTTATCAACACCTCAGTCTTTTCACAGCATGACGGGTGCTAATGGTGTTCCTAACGGTGTGAATGAAACGCCTTTTGGTACATTGTACGTTTTTCCGGCTTCTTATGATAATGTTATTTCAGTATCCAGTGTAAGCCATAAAAATCCAGGAACATTGCCTATCACAGATGAGAGTCCTTCTTATTGCTGTACTTCTTCATGGTTTCCGGTTCATCTTGATATTGAAGATGCTGCCATCCGATGTGTAGGGGCACTGGATCCGTATAACCCTATGGTGGCTCCAAGAAATGGTTATTACCAAAATCAGTACAACCCTGACGGTTTTCAAAGAAATTTCACTTTGAATGATAAAGTTGATATTCTTGCAACAGGATATGGTGTTTTTGGTTATTCGGAGTGGGTTAATAGTAATGGTGCAAACCCGGCTGGTTGGGGAACATCCTATTCTGCTCCAATAGTAACCGGAACGATTGGGTTAATGTTAACAGTAAATGACTGTTTGTTTCCGAAAGAGATTGAAAGTATTCTGAAATTAACATCGAAAGATATAGAATTCAGAACCACCATTAATCAAGGTTTGGAAGGGACGATAGGTTCAGGTAAGCTGGAAATCTATCCCGCAGTTGATTTTGTGGATGAAATGAGAAAGACAAACGGAAATGCGGTAATCGATAATCATGTTTTCAACAGGTTTGAATTCGAACTTTATAAAATTAATAACAGGCTTACTATTAATGATGTTGATTTTGTAGATGATGCGAAGGCTGATTTTAAGGCTAGAAATGTAATTGAAATCACCGTTAGATCTGATTTTAGACCGAATGAAAACGGATTTGTGGATTTAAGAATTGATGAGAATATCAGTATTGACTGTACTCCGGTAGTTTTTGAGAAGAACAGCTCCGCTCCGGTAAAAGCTTCAGAGAATCTTGTTAAATCTGTTTTGTATCCCAATCCAAATAATGGAGCCTTTACAATAAATATCAACAGAAATGCTGAAAATGTTTCGGTAACGGTTTATGATATTTACGGTAAAAAGGTTTATGATTCAAATGAGAAAGAGGCAATTTTTAATTTGAATTTAGGAAATCTTGCTTCGGGTATGTATATCGTGAAGCTGCAAGGTAAATCGTTTAATGAAACTTTAAAGTTTACCAAAAAATAATTATTGAAAAGGGGAGCTTGCTCCCCTTTATTATTTTAATTGTGCCTTTAGTTTAAGCAGCAAGAGTTTAACCAACAGCCAATAATTTTTTGTTTTAAGGTTAAGGGAGATTTCATAATGAATCCTCTTGAGCAACGCTTTGTTTTCTTCCTTGGTTTTGTTGAGGTCTAAAGCTTTTTTAAGGATAAGAAAAGTGGAATAGTTCATTTTTCGTGCCCGCTTGTCACTTTTGCGGTGAAAATCCTTCGTCATAGCCGTTTTGGTGATTCTTTTTTGCACCACTACCGCATCTATGAATTCAAAGTCATAGCTTCTGGAAGCCCGGACCCAAAAGTCGAAATCTTCATAAGCCAGCTTTTCATCATAGCCGCCCAATTGCTCAAAAACACTTCGTTTTGTCATGGAAGATACCGAGCACATGGTTTCTCCGGAAAGCACTTCTTTGTACACATCGCCCGATGTTCTTTTTTCAATCACTTTCCTCTGGGAATCTGTCGGATAATAGAACGAATCAAAACGCCCGTCTTCCTGAATATTTTCAACATTGCCGTAAACCACTCCCAAATTGGGCAAACGGCTGTTTTTGAAGGTGTCAATCTGTATGGAAATGCAATCCGGAAGTAAAATGTCATCAGCCGCCAAATCAATTAAAAAATCGCCCTTTGCATATTGAAACGCTTTGTTAAAGGTTTTGGTGTTGCCTAAGTTTTTGTCATTCTTGATAAACAGCACTTCCGGGTGTTCCGAAAGCCAGTTTTCGATTACTTCCACAGAATTATCGGTACTGAAATCATCGCCCACGATAAGCTCAATGTCAGGATAGGATTGGTTAAGTACCGAATTTAGCGTCTCAACAACAAAATCCGCATGGTTGTAACACAAACAAATTACGGTAACCAAAGGCGATTTTTGCATATTTTTCGGTTGAGAGTTTTATATTTGATACGAAAATAATCAAACCGGATGACAATTCAAGGGCAGCGACCTAAAATAGCTTTGATAGGGTATCGTTTAAGCGGCGGCGGCGGCGATAGGGTAATGGCGAACCTGTCGTTGTTTTTTGATGCTCAAGGGTTTGAAGTGCACAATATCATCGTTTTGAATGAGGTGACTTTTCCTTATGCAGGCAAACTTTTGAATCTCGGCCTTCTGAAAAACGAATCCAATGGGTTTTACAATAAATGGCTTCGTCTGAAAGCGATAAAAAAATACCTCGATCAGCACCAATTCGACTTTATCATCGATTTCCGTTTCAGGATTAAGCCGATTCAGGAGCTTTTGTTGTCCCGGTGGATTTACAAGTCCAAGACGATTTTTACCGTGCACAGTTACCTGATTGATCATTATATGCCGAATACTTCATGGCTAACCCGATTGATGTACGGTTCCTGTCTGGCCAATGTTGCGATAACGGAGCAGACTAAAAACCTGATTGAAAAAAAACACCGCCTGAAGAATGTTGTAACGATTTACAATCCGGTTCCCATTGAAGAAATCTGTCAAAAAGCCACAGAAGAACTTTCGGTTGCTTATGATTATATTGCGGCCGTAGGGCAATTTGAAAGCCCGGTAAAGCAGTTTGATGTATTGATTGACTGTTATGCGAATTCGATTTTACCAAAGAAGAATATCCATCTGATACTCATAGGCGACGGCGATTTAAAGCCGAAACTGATGCAACAGGTTCAGGCGCTGAATCTTTCAGAATTTGTTCATTTTGTCGGATATCAGACGAATCCGTTCAAATATCTTAAGCAGGCAAAATTTACGGTTTTAAGCAGTGCCAATGAAGGATTGCCGATGGTTTTGCTGGAATCCTTAGCCTGTGGGACCCCGGTTGTGGCTTTTGACTGTGATTCAGGCCCCAGAGAAATTATTATCGATAAGGAAAATGGTCTTTTGGTTGAAAATCAGAACAGCGAAAAACTCACAGAAGCGATGGGTCTGATGGTTACCGATGAAAAATTATATGTACATTGCAGGTCAAACGCATTAGCGTCTGTCCGGAAATTTTCTTTGGAGGAAATCGGGAAACAATGGCTCAGCTTGTTGAAATAATACCTAATGAATGACGACAATACAAGATTGTAATATTTTAGAACTTCCTGTTGTAAACGATGTCAGAGGAAATTTGACTTTTGTGCAGGAAGGTTTTCTGCCTTTTAATTTCAAAAGAGTGTATTATCTTTTTGATGTACCCAGCACTGCCTATAGAGGCGGTCATTCCCATAAAGAACAAAATGAGGTCCTGATAGCCTTGAGCGGAAGTTTCGAAGTGGTTTTAAACGACGGAAAATCATCAAAAACAGTAACGCTCAACAAACCTAACATCGGGTTGCATATTCAAACCGGTATCTGGCGGGAACTGCAGAACTTCTCTTCCGGGGCCGTTTGCCTGGTTTTGGCCGAAGATGTGTTTGAAGAATCCGATTACATTCGTGATTATCAGGAATTTTTAGCTTCCAAATAATGAAATTACTCTTCATTACTCCAACGGTGGCCAACTTTGGCGGTGTGCCTAAAATTGCTTTAACAAGAGCGGATTATTGTGCCAGGGTTTGGGGAGATGAAGTCCATTTTATATCGCAGAACGAAGCGGGGAGAAAACCTTTTTTTGATGTGGATACTTCCATAACGTTCCACAATATTCAATTGGGAAAGAAGGATTTTCGCTTTTTCAGCAATTATATCCAACAGGTTCAGGCTTTGACGGATTCGATTCAACCGGATATCATTTTGGTTTTTGATAATGGTCTGAAGGCATTTCTGCTTCCTTTTTTTCTGAAAACAACAGCAAAAACCGTTTTTGAATGCCATAGTGCTTTGGATGTTCAGGAGCGGAGCAATAGTTCTTGGTTTGAGTTGATTGGCTCGCCTTTGTATAAGTTTTTCAAAAGAAAGGCTGTTAAGCGTTACGACCTGTTTTTGACATTGTCAGAAGCCAGTGCCCGGGAATGGAAGGTTAAAAAGAACTACGTAATCGTTCCAAATTTTGTTCAGAATACAAGCGGAAAAATTTCCTCGCTCACTAATAAAACAGTTTTAGTTGTGGCCCGTAATGCTTATGAAAAAGGGTTTGACCGATTGTTGGACATCTGGGAAGCAGTCTGCGGTCAAAATCAGGATTGGAAGTTGCAGCTTATTACAAATGAAGACGGTTTTTTCGATCTAAAGAAAGCAATAACGGAAAGAAAACTGATTAATGTAGAAGTTATTCCGCCACAGCAAAACATCGATGAATTCTACTCTGAAGCTTCTGTTTACCTCATGACTTCCCGTTACGAAGGTTTTCCGTTGGTACTGCTTGAAGCAATGGCTTTCGGATTAGCGGTAATCGCCTATAACTGTCCGATCGGGCCTGGGGAAATAATCCGGAACAACGAAAACGGTCTCTTGGCAGCAAATGACAATCAGGCGGAATTCGTTTCAAAATTGAACCTCTTACTACAGGATTTCAGTCAACGGGAAATGTTTCAGCAAAATGCCATTGCAACAGCTTCTCAGTATTTGCTAGAAAAAATGATGGATGCCTTTAATTCGCAGGTAAGGTCGAGTTAAAGCTCTATAAAAGGCAAGTGTTTTATTTTTTCAAATTGCAGACTTTTTTCGGCTACGTATGGGCTGTTCAATGTGGTTTCCGCCGCAATTTCAGGTAATTCCTTTTCAGCTATACCGTTTTTTACGAAGAAAAGATTGTTTCCATACGCATTTGAGCCTACTAACCGGTAATTTTTCTCTTTTCCCAATTTCACCAGTGCCGAAGTGGAAGCTCCATAATACAAATCCTGATTCGGGTTTTTAGAACTGCCGTCCTGATAAGGCACGACAAGATTCCTGTTGCCGAAAGCGACTTGGCTTTCAATGACAACTATTTTAGGTTCAATGGTTTCTAAAGCCTTCCAGATCCAATAATCATTGCTGTCGATGTCGATGGAAAGCAATTCGATTTCACCCGAAAAGTTTTCACCTGAAATAATCTGGTTGATGTTTTGCGGCGTAACGACAGCTTGCTTGAATTTAGGCTTAAGCGTCCACGGATTAGGATATTTGGCATAAAATTTTTCACCGATGCTCAAAGCGGTTTTATCAGCATCGATAAAGAGCCCGTTCCAGCCGAAGTTAACGGCAAAATTGGCGCAATTGCTGTTGATACCGTCGTCTGAACCAATATCCACAAATCGTTTGTTGCCCATTCCGATCACTGAAAAAAGATACAGCAGTTTTCCGTCTTCTTCAAATTGAGAAAAAACCTTAAAACCAGTGGTGTTAAAGTCGATGGTTTTTCCGGATTCGATTTTTTCCCTGTACAACTGAAAAAGCTGTACCTGACCGATTTGCACAGCGGCTGAGAACTTATCTTTCAGCCAGAAAACATAGAAATACTTCTTAATAAATTGTTTGATCATCGGAATCGTCCTTTAGATGATTGCAGTTAATTGCCAATCGTAAATGTAAAAATAGTATTTTTGGGTTCAAATGAAAGAAACCAGGTTAAACATTATAAGTTTTGACAATCCATATCCGCCCAATTACGGGGGGATTATTGATGTTTTTTATAAAGTAAAAGCCTTGCATGAAATAGGTTATTCCATTTATTTTCATTGTTTTGCAAAGGAAATCCCCGAGCATTTCGAGGAGTTGAAAGCCATTACGACCGAAGTCTTTTTTTATAAGACCAATGAAAAACCACTTTATGTATTGGCCGGGCTCCCTTTTTCTGTTATTTCGAGAAGTGATGCAAAACTGGCGGAGAATCTTGCCAAAATAGAGGCGCCGATTCTGTATGAAGGGCTCAAAACAACTTGTCTGGTGAACGACATCCGTTTACGGAAACACAAAAAAATATTAAGGCTGCAAAATATAGAAGAGGATTATTTTGAAGGGATTGCCAGAAGCGAGCAATCGATTTTTAAAAAAATCCTTTTCAAGATGGAAGCCCGAAAATACAGGCGGTACAAAGATGTTTTTTCTTCATTTCAGGAAATCATTACACTTTCTAAATTCGAAAATGAAAGCATCCAAAGGCAGTTTGCCCATACGACTTATATTCCTGTTTTTCACGGAAATGAAAAGGTCGTGCCGCTGGAAGGCTTTGGTGAATATTCCCTTTATCATGGGGATTTAAATACTTCGGATAACCGGAAAAGTGTAGCCTTTCTGATAAATGTGTTTAAAAAGCTTCCGAATCATAAATTGGTAATTGCAGCCGGTTCGAATGAAGCGTTTGTTACGGATCTAATCGGAAATTCAGCTAATATTGAATTTGTTAAACTGAACGATTTCAGTCATTTAAAAGAATTATTGCAAAAGGCTCATACCAGTATCAGCTGGTCGTTTCAAAAGTCCGGAACTAAATTAAAAGCGATAAATTCGTTGTTCAACACAAGGTTTTGCATTATCAATGAAAACATTATTGACGATGAAACCGTGGCAGATTTGTGTGAACTGGCTAAAACAGAAGAAGAACTGATAGCAAAAATTGAAGGCATGGCCCAAAAACCATTTTCAGAATATCCAAAACGAAAAGAAATTCTGGAAAACTATATGAGTGATGTAAACAATGCCCGAAAAATTGAAGCGCTGATAAACCGTATCCCATGAAAAGAGCAGCAATAGCCGGCATTATTTTGAATAAACTGGAACAAAACCGAGCCTTTTTAAAAGAACAGTTCGATGCCAGTAAAGGACAAATCGGGTATTTCTTTTTAGATGATGTACTACCGGAAGATTTTGTCATGGAAATCTACTCGGCTTTCCCCAAGCCGGAACAAATGGTGCTGAAAAAAAGCCTAAGGGAAAACAAATACATTGCCGCCCAGATGGATCAGTATGCTCCGCTTCTAGAAGAAGTGATTTATGCTTTTCAGGACAAAAGGGTAGTGGAAATGATTGCCGGAATATGCGAAATCGAAAGTCCTGTGCCTGATGAAAATCTTTATGCCGGCGGTATTTCGTTAATGGCCCATAAACAATTCCTGAATCCGCATCTGGACAATTCGCACGATAAAGACAGGAATTTGTGGCGCGTTTTGAACCTGCTGTATTATGTGACCCCGAATTGGGAGGAAAGCTATGGCGGAAATTTAGAAATCTGGCCGAACGGTCTGGAAAAGGAGCAAATTACCATTCACAGTAAATTCAACCGCTTGGCGGTAATGGCAACGCACAATCAATCACTGCATTCGGTTTCACCGGTGGTTTTTGAAGGTGAAAGATGCTGTATTTCCAATTATTACTTTTCTGAAAAGCCGTTGTTGGCTACCGATGATTTTCATGTAACCTCTTTCCGTGGAAGACCGGAAAATAAATTCACCGATTTGCTACTGCAATGTGATACCTGGCTTCGTATGAATCTCCGAAAAATATTCAAAAAGGGAATCAAGGAAAACCCGCACGTTTACAAGAAAGACAAGTAGTTTATACCGTACGCTGTACTACTTCAAACAACTGCCCGTTTTCGCATTTAAGCGTTTTTGAAGGGAATTTCATCAGCAACGCATAATCGTGTGTGGCCATAATGATGGTCTTGCCGTTCTGGTTGATTTTTTTCAACACCTCCATAACTTCCACGCTGGTTTGCGGATCTAAGTTTCCGGTTGGTTCATCGGCTAAGATCAATTCCGGATCGTTTAACAAAGCTCTTGCAATGGCAACACGTTGTTGTTCCCCACCGGAAAGCTGGTGTGGCATTTTACCGGTCATCGATTTCATGCCTACTTTATCCAGTACTTCCTCGATTTTGGTCTGCATTTCTTCTTTTTCAGACCAGCCGGTAGCCTGTAAAACGAATTCTAGGTTGTCGTGTACGTTTCGGTCCGGCAACAACTTGAAATCCTGAAAAACGATACCCAATTTTCGTCTTAAAAACGGGATGTCGTTTTCTTTAAGTGTTCTTAAATCGTAGTCTACAATGGTGCCTTCACCGTTGGTTAAATCCAAATCGGCGTACAGCGTTTTCATCAAACTACTCTTTCCTGAACCGGTTTTACCAATGATGTATAGAAAATCCCCGTGTTTGATATCAAGATTTACATTCGATAAAATGGCGTTGCCTTCCTGGAATATAGTTACATCTTTAAGAGAAAGAATGGTTTGTGACATGTTGTAGCTTTTAATTTTGGTAAAAGTAAGAAGTAGAACGAACTTTTTCAAATAAAATTATTTTTGTTTCAAAACTTGGTTGTTTGTTGATTCGGTTATTTGGTTATGTGGTTGTCTGGAATTTCATTTCTGGCTCGAATTTTGTTGAAAACATATATAATAAACCCCGAAAATCCCACGTTATTAACCACGGGAATTTGATATATTTGAATCATTAAAAAGCCAAAATTATGCGAAAACTGAACAGGTTTATTTGTACCTCCCTCATTTTAAGTGCCTTAAATCTCTCTGCGCAACAATCCAATATCTATACTCACGAACTCACGGACTTCGACAAAGCTGTTGTGCTTTATAAAGACAAACAATATCAAGCGGCTCAGATTCTGTTTGACAAGGTGAAAAACAAGGCTTCCGATGAGGAAGTGAAGTCGGATTGTGCTTATTACAGTGCCAACTGTGCCATTCGTTTAGAGCAGTCCGGTGCCGATGCTATGATGGAAGATTTCGTAGAAAAATATCCTACTTCGTCTAAGCAAAACCAGGCGTTTATTGAAGTGGCGCATTACTATTTTGAAATGAGCAACTATCCGCAGGCTTTAAAATATTTCGACAGGGCAGATGAAGGTTCCATGACCAATGAGGAGCGCGAAAAGTTTAATTTCCAGAAAGGCTATTGTTATTTTTCCGCTAAGAATAAGAAGGAAGCCGAAAAGTATTTCAACAAAGTGGCCAATTCTCAGGAATACGGTTCACAGGCGAAGTATTATTTAGGCTACATGGCTTACGAAACCGATAACTACAAAGAAGCAACACAATATTTTGAACAGGTTCAGGATCAGGATAAATACAAAGAAAAAATGTCCTATTTCCAGGCAGATATGAACTTCAAATTGGGGAATTTCCAAAAGGCAATCGACCTGGGTGTTCCGCAATTGTCCAAATCCAATGCCGAAGAAAAATCCGAGCTGAACAAAATCATCGGGGAAAGTTATTTCAACCTGAAACAATACGATAAAGCACTGCCGTATTTAAAAGAATACCGCGGTAAAAAAGGCAAGTGGAACAACACCGATTTCTATCAGTTGGGCTACGCTTATTACAAAGCCGGCGATTATGAAAACGCCATCGGGGAATTCAATAAAATCATCAACGGACAGGACGGTGTGGCGCAAAATGCGTACTACCATTTAGGGGAAAGCTATCTGAAACTGAACAAGAAACAGGAAGCTTTAAACGCTTTCAAAAACGCTTCCGAAATGGAATTCGAGGCTAAAATCCAGGAAGACGCTCACCTGAATTACGCCAAATTGAGCTACGAAATCGGAAACCCATACCAAAGCGTACCGGAAGTGTTGATGGGCTACATGACCAAATACCCGAATACGCCTTACAAACAGGAAATCGAAAACCTGTTGATCAATTCTTATATCACTTCTAAAAATTATAAAGAAGCCTTGAGTTTATTGGAAAAAAACAAAAATCCGCAAAACCGTCAGGCGTATCAGAAAGTAGCGTTTTACAGAGGTTTGGAATTGTATACCGACGGGAATTATCAGGACGCTTTAGCCTTGTTCAAAAAATCGATTGCCGAGCCGAGAGATGCTAAATTTACCGCTCGTGCCACATTCTGGAAAGGTGAAACCGAATACAATCTGGATCAGTTTAATGAAGCGTTGATCAGCTTCAAGCAATTTTCAGGTTCAGCGGAAGCCAAAAATGTACCGGAAGCCAAAAATGCCGATTACAACATCGCTTATGCTTATTTCAAACTGAAAGAGTATGAAAATGCCGCCAAACATTTTCAGGATTATGTGGCTTCTGCCAAAGGCGATAATGTTCGTCTGACCGATGCTTATCTGCGTATGGCAGACAGTTATTTCGTGACCACAAAATACTGGCCGGCAATGGATGCCTACAACAAAGCCATTGAATTGCGCAGTGTGGATGCCGATTACGCGCATTTCCAAAAAGCGATGTCGTATGGTTTTGTGGGTAAAAACGATAAGAAAATTGAAGATCTGATTTCGTTCATGAAGTTACACGCTAAGTCTCAATATGCAGACGATGCCTTGTACGAATTAGGAAATACCTACGTGACCGAAAACAATGTAAACAAAGCGGTTGATACCTATGACCGCCTGAAAAACGAATACAAATCGAGTTCCTATATTTCGAAAGCGATCTTGCGTCAGGGATTGGTGTATTACAACAATGATAACGATCAGCAGGCGTTAACGAAATTCAAAGAAGTGGTGGCGAAATATCCAAGAACAGAAGAAGCCAATGAAGCGGTGGCAACAGCCCGTCTGATCTACATGGATAATAACAAAGTGGACGAATACGCGGCTTGGGTAAAAACGCTTGATTTCGTAGAAGTTTCCAACGCCGATCTAGATAATGATACGTACAACGCGGCCGAGAAACAATATTTGCAGAACAACGCGAAACAGGCCATTTCAGGTTTCAGCGGTTATTTGGCGAATTTCCCTAACGGATTGCACGCTCTGAAGGCCAATTTCTATCTGGCACAGTTGTATTTCGCAGACGGTTTGGCCAACAACGCTATTCCTAATTACGAATACGTGATCAGTAAGGCTAGAAACGAATATACGGAGCAGTCCTTAGCCCGTTTATGTGAAATTCATCTGAAAAACAAAACGTACGACAAAGCGATTCCGGTGTTGAAACGTTTGGAAACCGAAGCTGATTTTCCTCAGAACGTGACTTTCGCGCAATCTAACCTGATGAAATGTTACTATGAAGCTAAAGACTATGCAAATGCCGTAGTGTATGCGGATAAAGTATTAGTGAATTCAAAAGTAGAGGATCATATCAAGAGTGATGCACAAATCATTGTGGCGCGTTCGGCAATCAAAAGCAACGATGAGACAAAAGCGAAAGAAGCCTATGCAAAACTGCAGAAGATTGCCAAAGGGGAATTAGCAGCAGAAGCGTTGTATTACGATGCTTATTTCAAAAACAAAGAAGGGAAATTTGAAGCGTCCAACACCGTGGTTCAGAAGTTAGCCAAAGATTATTCCGGTTATAAATATTTCGGAGCTAAAGGTTTGATTGTGATGGCGAAAAATTTCTATGGTTTGAAAGACAGCTTCCAGGCGACGTACATTCTGGAAAGTGTTATTAAAAACTTCGCACAGTTTGAAGACGTAGTTGCAGAAGCCCAAACCGAGCTGGATTTCATTAAAGGGGAAGAAGCGAAACGTAATTCATCAATCACTAATTAGAAAAAAGAGACAAGAGACAAGAAATAAGAAACAAGAGCAAAGAACCAAGAAACAAGAGCAAAGAACCAAGAAACAAGGGCCAGGAATAGTTAAGGATTAGTTTTTGAGTTACTCAACTTAATCTTTCTTCTTGTTTCTTTCTTCTAAAAATCTAAAATATGAGCAAGACTTTCAGATATATCACAGTTGTAATTTTGTTAACAGGATTGCAAACCTTCGCCCAGAAGAGGGACGAGAACATCGGAACGGAAGTAGTAAATGTGGTTAAACCGTATACGCCAACTATTTCCGATGCTTTTAAGGTGAAAGAAACCCCGGTTATCGAAGACGAGACCAATACGGACAAAGAAGAGATCAAATACAATATTTTTTCTTTTCCGGTAGCTTCGACTTTTACACCGGCTAAGGGTAAAGCAGCATCGGTTGATAAATCCGCTAAAGAGAAAATCTTTAAAAACTATGCTACGTTAGGCGTTGGTAATTACGGAACCATCAATGGGGAATTGTTTGTCACCGAAAACATCAGCGGTACAGACTATGTGGGTGGAATGCTTCGCCATTTATCCTCGCAAGGTGGTATTGAAGGTGTAAAACTTGACGACAAATACTACGACACGTCTTTGGATTTAACTTACGGAAGCAGAACCCGTGAGATGGATTGGAGTGCGGATTTAGGGTATAAGCATCAAATCTATAACTGGTATGGTTTGCCAACAGAATTTGTGGATTTTACAGACGATGCCATCAAACTTATTGACGAGCAGCAAACCTATCACACCCTTACCTTAGGCGCTAAATTAGGGATGAAAGACAGTCCTTTGGAGGAAACCTCTTTGCAGTTCAAACGTTTTTGGGATGCGCTAGGTTCCCAGGAAAACAGATTTTTCGTTAAGCCTGCGATCAATTTTGAAGTGGATAATTTCAAATTCAAATCCGGTTTCGTAGTGGATTACGTGGGCGGAAGCTTTGATACAGATTATTTTGCTACCGGAGACATTTCGTATTCCTATTTGAATTTTGGTGCCCAACCGTCAATCTTATTGCAACAGGACGACTTATCGGTTCAGGCCGGAGCAGGTTTTTTCTATAGTGTTGGGAAATACAATGAAGCCAGCGATAATAAATTCTACATTTTTCCACAGGTGAAAGCGTCTTACAAATTAGTGGGAGACATTATGATAGCCTACGCGGGAGCAGAAGGAACGCTGAAACAAAATACCTTTGCCGATTTTGCCGGAGAAAACAAATTTGTATCGCCAACATTGGCCATCGCGCCTACCAATCAGCAATATGATGTGTATGTGGGGATGAAAGGGAAACTAGCCAATACGGTAACGTTCAATGTAAGAGGTTCTTATATGGCGGAAGACGACAAAGCCTTTTTTGTGGCAAATCAATATGAAACGGCAAATACAAATAAAGAAGGCTATACCTACGGTAATTCCTTTGGTGTGGTGTATGATAATTTGACCACCATCAGTGTTTTTGGGGAATTGAAAATGGATTTCTCTAAGAATGCTTCTTTCGGAATCAACGGAACCTTCAACAGTTTTACCACCGATCAGGCTGAAGCATGGAACCTGCCGAGTTTGAAGATTGGTGCGAACCTTGATGTGAACATCACTAAAAAATGGTACGCCGGAACCACTGTTTTCTTCGTGGGAGAGCGTAAAGACCAGTTCTATTACAATGATATTTCGTTAACAGAGCCGTTGTTCAAAACCGTAACTTTAGACAGTTATTTCGATTTGAATGCCCATTTAGGCTACAAATACAACGAGCGTTTAACCGGTTTCTTAAAACTGAACAACATTGCCAACCAGCAATACGAACGATGGATGAACTATCCGGTACAAGGCTTCCAGTTTCTAATTGGTGCCAATTACAAATTTGACTTTTAGTTCCCATAAATACGTTAAAATTTAAGAGTGTAGGAATAATCCACACTCTTTTTTGTTTATCATTGTGCTTAATTTTATGGTATGTATCGATTATTTCTTTTAGTATTTTTTTGTGCAACTGCAGGTTATTCGCAAACGATAACCGGTCATGTTTTTGACGAAAACAAAACCCCGATGCAAGGTGTTTCGGTTTATTTGGACGGAACGACCATCGGAACAACCACAGACCAGGACGGAAAGTATGAATTAACAGCTGCTAATGCAGTCAATACGTATTTGATTGTCAGCATTATCGGGTACGAAACGGTTATCATTGCCAATCCTTTTTCAATCGCTGACCGGAAGTTTAATCTTACTCCGAAACCGACATCGCTTCAGGAATTGGTAATTGCCAAAGATCCTTTTACAAGAGCCCAGAAATTAGCGGTTTTCAGGGAACAGTTTTTGGGGAAGACCAAAGCCGGTAAAACCTGTAAAATCTTAAACGAAAATGCTATTAATTTTGAATACGATTTTTCAACAAATACCCTGAGAGCCACTTCGGAAGTGCCTTTGATCGTTGAAAATCCTTATTTGGGTTACCAGATCGATTTTGAAATACACGATTGCCATGTGAAGTTTTACAAAAAGAGTATCAAAAGCAGTGATGTTACGGCGAGTGCATCATTAGGAACCACAAAATACACCAATCTGGATGTTTCCTCAAAAGAAATCAAGAACAGGGATAAGTTGTACTTCGGTTCACAAAAACATTTTTTTAAAAATTTGGCCGATAATATTTGGGGAGCTAAGGAGTTCTTATTGTTCAATGGCTCTTATCAGGATGATCCCAACCATTTTTTCTCCGTCACACCGCAGGGATCCCTGAAAAAAGTAACGATCATCGGTAAAACCACTAATTCGATGTTTATTGGTAATACAGGGTCAAAATATGTTTGTACGTTTAATTTGCTGTATGATAAAAAGAGACAGTCAAAAGTTGATTTTCTTACCAATGAATTTTATGTAGACCAATTCGGTAACACCACTGAAGTTGATAAAATACAATTCGGAGGCGATATCGGTTCCCAGCGAATTGGGGATTTACTTCCGGTGAATTTTGTACCTTCGGCAAAGTTATAGTGCAAGACTGAGTAATGACATTCAAACAGAAAATAATACACCACCACCTGACGTTGCTTCAGGATAAAATCGATGTGTACCGCGATATGATTTCCGGTTTGGCCGATGATGCCCAAAACGACGCCAAAAGTTCCGCAGGCGATAAACATGAAACCGCGCTCTCGATGATGCATCTGGAGCAGGAAAAACTAAGCGCTAAATTGCAGGAAGCGATTCATCTGAAAGAGATTCTGAGCAAAATTGATGTTTTGGTTGACAGTAAAAAAGTGGTTCTGGGAAGTTTGGTTCAGGCTAACGGTTTGCAGCTGTTTATCAGTGCGGCGCTGCCTAAAATTACCATTGAAGGCGTTTCGGTTTTGTCCTTGTCGCCACAATCGCCATTGGGGAGCCAACTGTTGGGGAAAGAAACCGGAGCTGTTGTGGAAGTTAACGGTTCAAAATTCACCATCGCCGGTGTTGCGTAAATCATTTTAAACGCTTTAGAAGACCATGAAATTAAAATACCTTTTTCTGCTTTTACTCTCCGTTTCTGTTTTGGCACAGAAGAAAAAAAACACTGAATTGCCCAAAAAGAAGCGCGGCGTAGACCTTATCGTTAAAAATGCCAAAGTTTATACCGTAAACAAAGGCTTTGAAATAGTCGAAGCTTTTGCGGTGCATAACGGACGAATTGTGTCCATGGGGAAATCATCCACCTTTAACGATTGGTATGTAGCGGATCAGACCATTGATGCTAAAGGCAAATTTGTTTACCCCGGTTTTTACGATGCACATGCACACTTTTACAGCTACGGCTTAAACCTGCAACGCGTCGATTTGAGAGGGACCAAAAGTTTTGATGAGGTAGTTGGGAAAATAATCGCTTTTCAGAAAGAGCATAATCTTGACTATATACAGGGTAGAGGTTGGGATCAGAACGATTGGGACGTGAAAGAATTCCCTTCTAAAGAACTTTTAGATAAATATTTCCCGAATACACCGGTTGCCATCACCCGAATTGACGGGCATGCTTTATTGGCCAACTCAAAAGCATTGCAAATGGCGGGAATCACCACAAAAACCAAAGTGGAAGGCGGTGAAATCGAAGTGAAAAACGGTCAGCTTACCGGAATCATAATCGATAATCCCATGGAACTGGTCTACAGCAGTATTCCGAAGCCCTCAAAACAAATGCAGATAAATGCCTTAAAAGCGGCGGAAAAGGTAATGTTTGATTACGGTCTGACCACCATAAACGAGGCCGGCCTGGAGCGCGAAACCATTGAATTAATCGACGGCCTTCAGCAAGCGGATCAGCTGGATATTAATATTTATGCGATGGCCGCCGCAACAAAAGAAAACCTTGATTATTACACACAACTGGGGATTTATACCACTGATAAATTAAATGTACGTTCTTTTAAATTTATGGGTGATGGTGCTTTGGGTTCTCGTGGCGCCTGTCTGCATGCAGCCTATTCCGATAAGCCAAAACACTTTGGTGCGTTATTGTCCCCAATCAAAGAAATAAGAAAGATTGCCCAACAGATTGCGGATTCCGAGTATCAGATGAATTCCCACGCCATCGGAGATTCCACCAATACGGTTTTGCTGAAAATCTACCAGGAAGTTTTAGCTGATAAGCCCAATAGACGCTGGAAAATTGAACACGCCCAAATCATGCGGGAACAGGATTTCGATTATTTCAAATCAGGGATTATTCCTTCGGTTCAGCCAACACACGCCACCTCCGATATGTATTGGGCACAGGACAGGGTTGGGAAAGGCCGCATCAAAAATTCCTACGCATACAAAAAAATACTGCAGCATGCCGGATTGATCGCCTTAGGAACTGATTTTCCCATTGAAGAAGTTAACCCGATGTATACCTTTTACGCTGCCGTAGCGCGCAAAGATCTTAAAAACTATCCTCAAGGTGGTTTCCAGTCTGAAAATGCCTTAACGCGCGAAGAAACGCTGAAAGGGATGACGATATGGGCCGCCTATTCCAACTTTGAAGAAGACCATAAAGGGAGTCTTGAAGTAGGCAAATGGGCCGATTTTACCATTTTCGATGTCGATATTATGACCATGGATATAGACGGGATTCCTTATGTGAAACCGGTTAACACGTTTGTTAAAGGGAAACAGGTTAAATAGATAAAATTCCAAGCAAAGTTTTTTTGAGCGAAGGGTTTGAGCATTCTAGTGATCCTTGTTCCTGCTGTCTGCTTTATCTCTTCGCTGCACTGCGAGGATGCCGCTCTCATCAGGGCTAATGAGTAATCCATATTACTTTTTGCAGTGTTTTTTTCTGAAAATTACAATCTGTAATCCAAAACTGCTATTTTGATATTTGAAAATTACACTTCTATTACTAAAATTGATTTTAATGTTTTAAAATGTAATCAAAAAACGTTTTAAGATTTCAATGTTAAACTTTAAAGCGCAATTTTGTTTCATAATAAAACTTAAAAGAAACGATTATGTGCGGAATTTTAGGAATCATAGGAACCGAGAAAAAAATAGATACAGCATTAGTGCAACAACTTTCAAAAAGAATGTCCCATCGCGGACCAGACGAAAGCGATTTGCATATCAACGAAAAAGGACATTATCTCTGTCATGAGCGTTTGTCGATTGTGGATCTGCAAACCGGAAAACAACCTATTCAGGGCACTACTTCGGCCTGGATGGTGCACAATGGGGAAATTTACAACCATCAGAAATTGCGTGATACGGTTTTAAAACACCATACCTTCCGTACTACTTCGGATTCAGAAGTGATTGTACACCTGTATGAAGAATTCGGTTATGATTTTTGTGATATGCTGGACGGGATTTTTGCCTTCATGGTAATCGATGGGGATGATTTTATTGCCGGTCGTGATCCGCTTGGGGTAAAACCATTGTACTATGGAAAAGATGCGGAAGGCCGTTTGTATTTTGCTTCTGAAATGAAAGCAATTGCAGGCCAATGTGAAACTTTTGAAGCATTTCCACCCGGACATTTTTATACGCCAAAAACCGGTTTTGTGAAATACTATCAGCCTAAATGGGAAGAGGAATCCTTAGCGGTTGAAAAACTTGATTTGAGTGCAATCCGTGAAACCTTAACCGAAGCTGTTCGTAAACGTTTAATGAGCGACGTGCCGATTGGCGTTTTGCTTTCCGGCGGACTTGATTCTTCCTTAATTTCTTCCATCGCTTCCCGCTTATTGAAAGATGTTGATGGTTATAAACTGCGCTCATTTTCCATCGGTTTGGATAAAGACGCCCCGGATGCTGTAGCGGCAAGAGCTGTGGCGGAGTTTTTAGGGACGGACCACCATGAAATCCATTTCACCATTGAAGAAGGAATCGAAATACTTGATAAATTAATCTGGCATTTGGAAACGTATGATGTGACTTCCATCCGCGCCAGCACGCCTATGTATTTCCTGTCAAAAGCCATTACGGATATGGGCATCAAAGTAGTGCTTTCCGGGGAAGGTTCCGATGAGATTTTCGGAGGTTATCTGTACTTCAGAAACGCACCAAGTGTGGCCGATTTTCAAAAAGAAACCATCGAACGCGTACAACGTCTTTCAACTGCAGATTTGTTACGTGCGGATAAATCAACAATGGCGCATGGTTTAGAAGCCCGGGTTCCGTTTTTGGATAAAGCGTTTTTAGAATTAGCCATCAAAATCCAACCGGAAGAAAAAATGCCGAAAACCTACGACGGAATTGAAAAATACATCCTCAGAAAAGCGTTTGATACACCGGAACAGCCTTATTTGCCGGAAGCGATTTTATGGCGTCAGAAAGAGCAGTTTTCAGACGGAGTGGGGTACAACTGGATTGATACGTTGATTGAATATTGTACTTCGCAGGTTTCCGATGAAGCTTTTGCACAAGCCGAGGTTTTGTTCCCTTACAACACGCCGGCTACCAAAGAAGCGTTCTTCTACCGAACAGTTTTCCATAAACATTTCCCTCAGGACAACGCTGCCAAAACGGTCCGAAAATGGATTCCGAAATGGCAAACCAACCAAGATCCAAGCGGCCGTGCCAATGCTGCACACGTTAAGGCTGATACCACTATAGCGGCAACCGCAGAAAAAGCAATTGTATAATTTACAATGTGATTAGTTTGTTTGTAAAGGCGTCGGATTTTTTCCGGCGCTTTTTTTATTCCCCTTCTTTGGAGGGGTGCCCGAAGGGTGGGGTGGTTTTATCCAAATTGTTGGATATTGGTTTTTAGTGGATTAGTTGCCAAATACATCACATAGAATTCCTTTTTAGCCCTGATGAGGGCCGAACGTTAAGAAACAGTCCAGTGGACTGTTTTAGTGTAGGAGCCAGGTGGCATGGTGGCAAATCGCGTTTAGTGCAGACAGCAGGAAAATGGCTTCCCGGAAATCCTGAACCTTTCGCTTTAAATCCCAGTCTTGAAATTTAAATTTTCACAGCCTTTCAAATCCTGATATAACAAATTGTCAGGTTTTGAATCAGGTTAATAAATTGATGTTTTTTGTTAATAACTTACGGTTTCAAGTCGCTTATTTGTGTGGAATATCATCTTCGTTTTTATATATTTGCTCGTTAGACAAAAATTATACATTCAGAAGAATAAATTATGAGCGAAGAAGTAAAAAAGAGCAGTTATTCGGCAGACAGTATTCAGGCGCTTGAGGGAATGGAGCACGTAAGGATGCGTCCTTCAATGTACATTGGTGATACGGGTGTGCGAGGGCTTCACCACTTGGTTTACGAGGTTGTGGACAACTCGATTGACGAGGCGTTGGCCGGACACTGTGATACTATTTTTGTAAGCATTAACGAAGATAATTCCATTACGGTTGAAGACAACGGTCGTGGAATCCCGGTAGATATTCACAAGAAAGAAGGAGTTTCCGCACTTGAGGTTGTAATGACCAAAATCGGTGCCGGAGGTAAATTCGACAAAGATTCCTATAAGGTTTCCGGAGGTTTGCACGGGGTTGGGGTATCGTGTGTTAACGCGTTGTCCGATCACTTAAAAGCTACGGTTTTCAGAGAAGGAAAAGTATACGAGCAGGAATACGAAAGAGGTAAAGCGATGTATCCGGTTAAGCAGGTTGGCGAAACCGACAAGCGCGGAACAACGGTTTGGTTCAAGCCGGACGGAACTATTTTTACGCAAACGTTAGAGTATTCTTATGATACCTTGGCGGCTCGTATGCGTGAGTTGGCTTTCCTTAACAAGGGAATCACTATCACGTTGACAGATAGAAGGGAAACAGATAAAGACGGAAATTTTGCCGGTGAAACTTTCCATTCCAAAGAAGGTTTGAAAGAGTTCGTTAAGTTCCTGGATGGTAACCGTGTGCCTATTATCGGTCACGTAATCAGTATGGAAAACGAGAAAGGTGAGGTTCCGGTTGAAGTGGCGTTGATTTATAACGACAGTTACTCGGAAAACATTTTCTCTTACGTAAATAACATTAATACACACGAAGGAGGTACGCATTTGCAAGGTTTCCGTATGGGATTAACCCGTACGCTTAAAAAGTATGCCGATGCTTCCGGATTGTTGGATAAACTGAAATTCGAGATTTCCGGAGACGACTTCCGTGAAGGTTTGACTGCGATTATTTCGGTAAAAGTGGCAGAACCTCAGTTTGAAGGACAGACCAAAACCAAATTAGGAAACAGAGAGGTGGTTTCACCAGTTTCTCAGGCAGTAGCCGAGATGTTGGAAAACTATCTTGAGGAAAATCCAAACGATGCTAAAATCATTGTTCAGAAAGTAATCTTAGCAGCTCAGGCACGTCACGCGGCGAAAAAAGCCCGTGAAATGGTACAGCGTAAAACCGTTATGGGCGGTGGTGGCTTACCGGGTAAACTTTCCGATTGTTCTGAGCAGGATCCGGCAAAATGTGAGGTGTTCCTTGTCGAGGGAGACTCGGCGGGCGGAACGGCTAAACAAGGTCGTGACCGTGCTTTCCAGGCAATTTTGCCATTACGTGGTAAGATTTTGAACGTGGAAAAAGCAATGCACCACAAAGTATTCGAAAACGAAGAAATCCGTAATATTTTCACGGCGTTAGGAGTTACTATCGGAACAGAAGAAGACAGTAAAGCGCTTAATCTTGAAAAACTGCGTTACCACAAAGTGGTTATCATGTGTGATGCCGACGTGGATGGTAGCCACATTTCAACATTGATTTTGACATTCTTCTTCCGTTATATGAAGGAATTGATCGAGAACGGTTATGTGTACATTGCCACTCCGCCTTTATATATGGTGAAAAAAGGGAATAAGAAAGAGTACGCCTGGAACGATACGCAGCGTGATGAAATCTCGGAAAGAATGGGCGGTGGAACAGGTATCCAGCGTTATAAAGGTCTTGGAGAGATGAACGCGGAACAGTTGTGGGAAACTACCATGAATCCTGAGTTCAGAACTTTACGTCAGGTATCTATTGACAGCCTTGCAGAAGCAGACCGAATCTTCTCGATGTTGATGGGGGATGAGGTTCCGCCTCGTAGAGAATTTATTGAGAAAAATGCTGCTTACGCTAAAATTGATGCGTAATTGGTTTAAAATACTGGGATTGCTGTTGACTTCTTTGTTTTTTACAAACGAGTCAATGGCGCAGTCCGACCAAACATTGGAAGAATTAGGGTATCTTATAAATGATGCCCTTTTCTTTTCGGACCAATACATAACACCGGCCACCGATGCAGCGGTATATCAGTCGGCTTCGGGATGGGTAACTTCCCCTAAAAAAAGGAAATTATGGGATGTGACTTTAGGGTTGCATACCAATTTGTTTTTTGTGCCGAAACGCGACCGAAGTTTTCATATTCAAAACAGCGATTTCAACTTTTTTCAGATTGAGGGTGCAACTTCTGCAACAGTACCGACTTCTTTGGGTGATGATGCCCAGATATATTTGGTCGGGGACTTGGATGGGGAAGAGGTTCGTCTGAAAACACCGGAAGGGGTAAATCAGGAGACTATTTTTTATCCTTTTCTGCAAGGCTCTTTGGGTCTTTGGTACGGTACCGAAGTATTGGTGCGTTTTTCGCCTAAAACCAAGCTTAAAAAAGGGGATTATCAGGTGTATGGTTTCGGATTGAAGCATAATTTTAGTCAGTATTTCAAAACGCTTGAAGCAAAAAAAATACATTTGGCGGCCTCGCTGGTTTATTCTAAAGAAGATATCAGTTTTGATTTTATTACCGTGCCCACGCAATATGGTAGTTTGGGTATTAATCAGTTGAACGGTTTGGTCGATACCTGGCAATTTCAGGTGAATGGATCGAAAGAGTTTAAGAACTTTGAACTGATGGCCGGAATTATCGCTACTACCAGTGATTTTAAGTACGTTGTAGGGGGAGAAAGAGGTGAGATTGAGGATGTGATTCCACTGCAGCAACTCTTGAATAAAAAACTTGAGGAGATTTATAAAACCAAAACCAATTTGATGGGTGAAGTCTCCGGCCGCTACCAGATTAAAAGATTTTATCTGCAACCGATAATCGCCTTTGGTAAATTTGTTAATACCAATTTTTCTGTTCAATATGAATTTTAATTCCTATATTTAGAACCTAAAATTAACCAACCCAAAAAATATTTAAATCATGAAAGTAACTATAGTTGGTGCCGGAAATGTAGGTGCCACTTGTGCAGATGTTATCTCGTACAGAGGTATTGCAAGTGAAGTAGTTTTATTGGATATCAAAGAAGGTTTTGCCGAAGGTAAAGCCATGGATATTTCACAATGTGCCACTACAACAGGTTTTAACACCCGTTTAGTTGGTTCAACGAATGATTACACTAAAACTGCAGGCAGTAATGTAGTGGTAATCACTTCCGGGATTCCAAGAAAGCCGGGAATGACACGTGAGGAATTAATCGGAATCAATGCCGGAATCGTAAAAGGTGTGGCTGAAAATGTGTTGAAACATTCGCCAAATGCTATTATTGTTGTGGTTTCCAATCCAATGGATACAATGACGTATTTAACGTTAAAAGCAACAGGATTGCCTAAAAACCGTATCATCGGAATGGGTGGTGCGTTAGACAGTTCCCGTTTTAAATACTATTTGTCAAAGGCGTTGAACAAACCTTCAAACGATGTGGACGGTATGGTAATCGGAGGTCACGGGGATACTACCATGATTCCTTTAACCCGTTTAGCGTCGTACTGCGGTACACCGGTTTCAACGTATCTTTCTCAGGAAGAAATGGATAAAGTTGCTGCTGATACTATGGTAGGAGGAGCAACGTTGACTGGTTTATTAGGGACTTCTGCTTGGTACGCGCCGGGAGCTTCAGTAGCGTATTTGGTGGACAGTATCTTAAACGATCAGCGTAAAATGATCCCTTGTTCTGTTCTTTTGGAAGGAGAATATGGTCAGGAAGATATCTGTTTGGGAGTACCATGTATCATCGGTAAAAACGGAATCGAATCCATCGTAGACATCAAATTAAACGATGCTGAAAAAGCGTTGTTCGCTAAAAGTGCGGATGCAGTTCGTGCCATGAACGGCGATTTAAAGTCTGTTTTAGTGTAATCGAAATTGAATATAAAAAGAGGACTGCTTCAGGCAGTCTTTTTTTTGATATAATTAAGAAATAAATTGGTAAATAGTATTGTAAAGTATATATTTGCTCGTTTTTGAAAAAAATAATTAATTTTTAGTAATAATGCAGAATAAAGGACTCATTAAATTTTTCGCAATTTTATTTGCATTGGTAAGTATTTACCAGCTATCCTTCACATTTGTTACCAATAATATAGAGAGTAAAGCGAAAGCTTTAGCCAATGGCGATTCCAAAAAAGAATTGGCGTATTTGGATTCTATGAGCAGGGAAAAAGTGTTTTTGGGAATGACTTTTCAGGATGTCAGATCAAAACAAATCAACAAAGGTCTTGACCTTGAAGGAGGTATCAACGTAACACTTCAAATCTCCATTAAAGATGTGTTGAAGGGATTGGCGAACAATTCCAAAAATCCTGTTTTCAATCAGGCTTTAGCAGAAGCAACCAAAAACAGAGAAGGTAATCAGGATTATCTGGATGCTTTTTTCATTGCTTTTGACAACGTATCAAATGGTTCGGTTAAATTATCCTCTCCGGAAATTTTCTCTAACAAGAACTTGACAGAGATTAATTTCAAGATGTCGGATAACGAAGTTAAACCAATCCTTAAAAGGAAAGTTGCTGAGTCTGTAGAGAGTGCATTCAACGTTTTAAGAGAGCGTATCGACAAATTTGGTGTAACACAACCGAATATCCAGAAAATTGGTGAATCAGGAAGAATCTTAGTTGAGCTTCCGGGCGCAAAAGATGTTGACCGTATTACTAAATTATTACAGAGTACAGCTCAGTTAGAATTCTGGGAAACGTATAAAGTAGAAGAGATCGGAAACTTCTTATTGGCGGCTAACGAAACTTTGAAGAAAACGGAAAAGCCGGTAGCAGTTAAAGAAGCTCCTAAAACTTCTCAAATTGATTCGTTATTAACCGGAAATGCTGCAAAAGATACTACTGCTGCAGGTGCTGCTGCCAACAACCCATTATTAGGTTTGGTTAAAGGTGGCGGACAGCAGGGAAGTCCTGTTTTGGCGTATTTTAATCCAAAAGATACCGCAAAAGTTAACTCCTATTTAAAAAGAGCAGACATCCGTGCGTTGTTATCAGGAGATCAGCGTTTCGCGCGTTTTGTTTGGGGTAAAGTAAACCCTAAAACTCCGGATGCGGTTGAATTATATGCTATCAAAACTAACCGTGACGGTGTGCCGCCTTTGAGTGGTGGTGTGATTACCGATGCGGCTGAATCTTTCGACCAGATGGGAAGACCGTCTGTTACGATGCAGATGAATGCTACAGGAGCCAGAATCTGGGAAGAGTTAACAGGTAATGCTTTTAAACAAAGAAGTAATATTGCGATTGTTCTTGATAATATTGTTTACTCTGCACCGGGAGTATCTTCCGGACCTATTGCAGGAGGACGTTCTGAAATTTCAGGTGTATTTGATGTAACAGAGACTAAAGACTTAGCAAACATCTTAAGAGCAGGTAAATTACCGGCTTCTGCAGAAATCGTACAAAAAGAAGTTGTAGGTCCGTCACTGGGTCAGCAGGCTATTGATAACGGTATCATGTCGTCTATCGTAGGTTTGGCTTTAGTGTGTATGTGGATGGTATTCTACTACGGAAGAGCAGGTTGGTATGCTAACGTTGCTTTGATTGTTAACTTATTGTTCTTGTTCGGAATCTTAGCAAGCTTAGGTGCGGTATTGACTTTACCGGGTATTGCGGGTATCGTATTGACAATGGGTACGGCAGTAGATGCGAACATCATTATTTACGAACGAGCGAAGGAAGAATTGCGTCACGGTAAATCACTTGCGGATTCAGTAGTGACTTCTTACAGTTGGCATGGTGCGATGCGTTCTATTATCGATGCGAACGTTACGCATATCTTAACCGGTTTAATCTTATTCGTTTTCGGAACAGGACCAATCAAAGGTTTCGCGACTACATTGTTGATCGGTATTTTCACTTCATTGTTCACGGCAATCTTCATCGCAAGAATGTTTATCGACCGTGATATAGCAGCAGGAAGATCATTAATGTTCTGTACTAACACTACTAAAAACTGGTTTACAGGATTCAACTTCGATTTTATTAAGGCTAAGAAATTCACTTATATCTTCTCTTCATTGGTTGTGATTGTAAGTTGTATTTCATTTGCTATCAATGGATTGGATGAAGGTGTTGATTTTGTAGGAGGTAGAACGTTCCAGGTGAAATTCGAAAAGCCGGTAACGCCTTCTGAAATTTCAGAGGAATTAACAAAAGAATTCGGTGTAAACGTAGAGGTAAAAGAGTTTGGTAACCCAAGCCAGATGCGTATCATCACTAAATATAAAGTATTAGAAGACGGAGTAGGTGTTGACAAAGAAGTAAATGAGAAATTATACAACGGCTTAAAGAAACATTATGCCAGCAATATTTCTTACGATGATTTCATCAATACAGCTGAAGGTAAAACTTTAGGGGTTGTACAATCGTCTAAAGTAAGTGCTACGGTTTCTGATGATATCAAAACGAACTCGTTATGGGCGGTTATCGGAGCGATGTTGGTAGTAGGATTGTACTTAGTGGTTTCTTTCCGTAAGTGGCAGTACTCTTTAGGAGCTATCGCTGCTGTGGCACACGACGTTATCTTCGTATTGGGAACTTACTCGTTATTGTACAAATTCATGCCGTTCCACATGGAAATGGATCAGCACTTCATTGCGGCTATTCTTACCGTAATCGGTTACTCCATGAATGATACCGTAATTGTATTCGACCGTATCCGTGAGTTCATCGCAGGTAATACTAAAGGTGATTTCAACAAGATTGTAAACGACTCGGTTAATACTACGTTATCAAGAACCATCAATACATCATTAACAATGCTTGTTGTATTGTTGATCATGTTCATTTTCGGTGGTGAGTCCATCAGAGGATTTATCTTCGCGATGTTGATCGGTATTGGAATCGGTACGTATTCTTCCTTATTCTTGGCAACTCCGGTATTAGTAGACACTATGCCTAAGTCGGACAAGAAAGAAGTAGAAAGACTTCACGAAGAAGCTAATCAAGTAGCATAAGCTATCTTATAAATAATGGAAAAGCCACTCAGCGATGAGTGGCTTTTTTGTTTTTGGACAGTGATGGTTTGGGTGTTTTTGGTATCGTATTTCCTGCCATGCGCTGCAACCTTTTCCTTGCCTGCTTTCCGGGCCTGCAAGGAAAAGGGTTTCCACTGCTGTCAGGAGTAGGAATTGGCTGTTTGAGTGTCAGGATACCGGGTTGTTCTTTACGGGATTTTCATTGTAGTTATATAGCTTTAATTCTAGTTGCAGGAGAGTTTTAAAGACTAATGAATAGAATTGCGAGTAATAAAAAAGCCAGCACAAGGCTGGCTTTAAAATTGTATGGTGAAAAGGTCTTTAAGAAGTCTTTTTAACTGCTTTTGAGACCAAATAAGCGCCTATCGCGATAAAAGGGATACTTAGCCACTGTCCGGTAGAAAAAAGCGTATTATCGCCAAAACCACCCTGACTTTCTTTTACAAACTCCACAAAGAAACGAACGGTCCAGAGCATGATCAGGAACAATCCGAAAAGGAAGCCTTGTTTTTCTCTGGCGTTGGTCTTCCAGTACAGATAAAGCAGTATGAAAAATACGAAAATGTAACAGAAGGCTTCAAAAAGCTGGGCCGGGTATTTAGGCACCACCGCCGCTAACTGATCTGCAAAATGAGGATCGGTTTCGATGGCTTTGTAGGCTTGTTCCACATTGTTTATACCGGTTTCCTGTATGGCTTCTTTATCCGAATACCTGTCGCGCACAAAACGGATTCCCAGTGAAGAAGTGGTTACATCTCCAACAATTTCCGAGTTGAAAAAGTTGCCCAAACGAACAAAGATCGCGCCGCTGGCCACGGGGATTACAATTCGGTCTAAAATCCATAAAATAGGGCGTTGGATGATCTTTTTGCTGTAATAATACATTACTACAATGATCACGATGGCAGCACCATGACTGGCTAAGCCCGCAAAACCAGTAAATTCAAATTCCGGTTCGAAACGGAACGGTAATAAGATTTCCAGTTTGTGGTCTTTGAAATAGTCCCAGTCGTAAAAGAAAACCTGTCCCAATCGCGCGCCCAAAAGGGTGGCAAATACGGTGTAAATGAATAAGGAGTCCAGTTTTTCAAGGGTTTCTCCCTCTCTTTCGTAAATTTTTTTCATCAGGTACCAGCCTAAACCGAAGGCGATGATAAACATCAGGCTGTAATAGCGGATCATGAAAAAACCTAAATCGATACCCGGAGGGGAGTTCCAGATCATGTGTAATGCGTGTGTCATAGGTAAGTGTATACTTGGTAACGGTAAATATAATTATAATTGGTAAAATGCGAAATTAAATTCCTGGCTCAGATGTCCTTTCTCTATTTTCTATGTTCTTTTCTCTTGTCTTTTGTCCCTTTTTTATGAGACTAAGGCACCGGATCATACCCGCTTCCGCCCCAGGGATGACAACTCCCGATTCGCTTTGCGGCCAGCCATCCGCCTTTGAACAGGCCATGTTTTTTGAGGGCCTCAACGGCATATTGCGAGCAGGTAGGCGAGTAGCGGCAGACCCCCGGCGTATATGGGGAGATGGCTGCCTGGTAAAACCGGACTAATAGTACAAACGGAAAAATCAGAATCTGTTTCAGCATGTTTCAAAAAAAATGATGAAGTAAAGATACTCCATCATTTGTAAAATTATTGTGATATTCGATTTATTGTACTGTGAACGATGTGCCTTCTTTGCCATCCTTCAACTGTATACCTAAGGCTAACAGTTTGTCGCGGATTTCATCAGAAAGTCCCCAGTTTTTGTTGGCTCTGGCTTCTTCACGCATTCCGATCAGCATGTTGACCACACCGTCCAGTTTGTCGCTGTTCGCGGCAGTTTCTTTTTCGTTTCTTAGTCCTAAAACGTCAAAAACAAAAGCGTGAATTGCTTTTTTGAACAGCTCAAGATCAGTAGTAATTAGGGTTTCTTTTCCTTCTCTTAACAGGTTGATGTAACGAACCGCTTCAAACAACTGTGCAATCAGAATTGGGCTGTTGAAATCATCGTTCATGGCATCATAACAGGTTTGTTTCCATGTTTTTACATCAAAAGAAGACGTTTGTCCTGCTTCCACATTGTTTAAATTTTCGATGGCTTCCATCAATCGGTTGTATCCTTTTTCAGAAGCTAAGATAGCATCGTCTGAAAAATCCAGAATACTACGGTAATGTGCCTGTAAAACAAAGAAACGTGCCACAGAAGCCGAAAAAGCTTTACTTAACACCGAGTTGTTTCCGGTAAACAATTCTCTCGGAAGAATATTGTTTCCGGTCGATTTGGCCATTTTCTTTCCGTTAAGGGTAAGCATATTGGCGTGCATCCAGTAATTTACAGGTGTTTGACCCGTACAGGCTTCGTTTTGTGCGATTTCACATTCGTGGTGCGGGAATTTTAAATCCATTCCGCCGCCGTGAATGTCAAATTGTTTGCCCAGATATTTTGTGCTCATCGCAGTACATTCCAAATGCCATCCCGGGAATCCGTCGCCCCAAGGCGAAGGCCAGCGCATAATGTGCTGTGGTTCAGCATTTTTCCATAAAGCGAAATCCAACGGGTTTAATTTGTCTGATTGTCCGTCTAAGTCACGGGTGTTGGAAATCATATCCTCGATGTTGCGCCCGCTTAATTTTCCGTAATTGTGATGCTCGTTGTATTTATTCACATCAAAATATACCGAACCGTTGGACACATAGGCAAAACCATTGTCAACAATTTGTTTGATAATTTCGATCTGCTCAATAATATGTCCCGTTGCTGTTGGTTCAATGCTTGGCGCATGGTTGTTGAACAGTTCCATGATCTGATGAAAATCCACGGAATATTTCTGTACAACTTCCATCGGTTCAATCTGTTCCACGCGTGCTTTTTTGGCGATTTTGTCTTCTCCTTCATCTTCATCGTCCACAATATGGCCAACATCGGTAATATTACGCACATAACGCACTTTGAAACCTAAATGTTTTAGGTATCGGTACACCAAATCGAAAGAAATGAAAGTTCTACAGTTCCCCAAGTGAACATTGCTGTAAACCGTTGGTCCACAAACATACATCCCCACATGTCCTTCATGGATGGGTTTGAATAGTTCTTTTTCTCCTGAAAGGGAATTGTAAATCTTTAAATTCTGATGTTGGTATAAGTGCATATATATCTATTGATTAAAGTATTCAATAATATTAAGAAGGAGATTTAAAACTTGGTGTCTAATTTTATGTAATCCAAAAACTCTCTTCGAATTTTATCTTCTTTGAATTTTCCTCCGAATTCAGCGGTTACCGTACTGCTTTCAATGTCGCGGATTCCTCTTGAGTTCACGCAAAGGTGTTTTGCATCGATAACGCAGGCTACATCCTGTGTGTTCAATACTCTTTGTAATTCCTGAACAATTTGGATTGTTAAACGCTCCTGTACCTGAGGGCGTTTAGCGAAATAATCCACGATTCGGTTCATTTTGGATAAACCTACAACGGTTCCGTTGGAAATATAAGCAACATGGGCGCGTCCTACGATAGGTAACAAGTGGTGTTCGCAAGTGGAATAAACCGTAATGTTTTTTTCCACAAGCATTTCGCCGTATTTGTATTTGTTCTCGAAAGTTGAAGAACCCGGTTTTTTATGAGGATGTAATCCACCAAAAATTTCTTTTACGAACATTTTGGCCACACGGTTCGGAGTGCCTTTCAGACTGTCATCGGTAAGGTCAAGCCCCAATGTGTTAAGGATATTTTCGACATCTTTTTTGATAGAGTTGATTTTCTCTTCATCGGACATTTCAAAAGCATCAGAACGTAAAGGAGTTTGTGCGCTTGTTCCAACATGGTCGTCTCCTAATTGATCGTTCAAATCGTCGTTATGAATCATTATGGGTGAAATTGTTTTTAATATGTTATAACGCAAAGATAATTAATTAATATGAAATGCCTATTATCGGCAAAATGTTTAATAAAACGGATGAAATGTATTACATATTACGGTTGAATTATAACAAAAAAAAGGTTTTTTGTAAGGGGCTTATTTTTACGAGGTATCGTGTTTGCTGGGATTTTTGGTGAATTTCGATGAATTTTATAATATTTTTAGTAATACGTTTTTTTTATTCACAAAGTTTTGCATATTTGTGAATTAACAAAAAATTAGTATTTAACTTAAAGCCAAAAAACTATAGACAAAAAATTACTTTTACTTTTCAATTTTACTTCTCTTCAGAATTTACTTGTCAGTAAAGAGTTTTTCTTGTGTTTTTTTGGGTTTGAGTTATTAGGGTTGCCAACAAACTATTAATATCAAATTACCAAACCATTATGGGAAATTTTTTAGCTAGACATGAAAGGCCGCTGGTAAAGCAATTGGGTTTCTTCAAGAAAATCGGATTTACATTTTGTATTATTTTGATTTTTTCCTCAACTGCTTATTCGCAAAAGTATCAGGTTGTCGAACAAGGCCTTGTTCCTGAAAATCTTGATCAGATGAACAAGACTCAAAAAGCGGGATCGACAATAGTGGATTTGTTTAAAAAAGTTGAGGGAACTTATCAGGTTCAATGCTTTAAAAAAGATTACACCATTTTGCAGTCTGAAGCTCTTTATCAGAAAATTGTTTCTTTAAGAAAAGAGGATCAGGACGTTTACATCGATCTTGATGTGAATTCACGTCTGTTTTTACCATCGAATGCCAGTGTTAAGGCAATCGGGTTTAAAAAATTAGAGACTATTTTATACACTTCTAAATAATTCGGTATGCCAAAAAGAATTACTTTTTATAAATTTTTCCTTGCAGCTTTAGTTTTTTTCTTAGGAAATTCTCTTTTTGCTCAGGAAACGTGTGCAACAGCAACTACTGTAACCGATTTGACCGGAGCTACCTGCGCAACTTCTGCCGTAGGTACGGTGAACGATATTGGTTCAGGAGGTTGTGAAGAAGGTGTTTTGGATACTTGGTTTTCTTTTGTTGCACAAGGAGGAACGGCAACCATCAATGTTTCCGCAACTGCAGCAGGTTTCAGGCCTGAAGTTGTTGTAGCATCTTCCAGCAATGGTACCTGCGCAGGAACTTTTTCAGTTGAAGGCTGTTTTGATGGCGCTGGTAACTATACAGTTCTAAACGGAAGCGTTGTTAACGGACTTACTCCGGGAGTAAGATACTGGATTATCGTTTCCAGTAACGGAGATGTTTCAACAGGAACATTATCGGTGTGTGTTAACAATCCGGTCGTTTCGGCTTCATGTACCAATAATCAAACTTGTGGAACTGCTACCGCTATTCCGCTTAATGCTCCTGGTGGTGGTGCGGCATGTGTAACCGATTGTAACAACGGCGCAAATGTAGGGCCTGATTTCACTGGAAACAACTGTTATGATTTGCCTAATCCTACCGTTTGGTATTCTATTACAACAGGCGCAAGTACCGCTTCACTTAATGTAAGTGTGACAAGTGCAACAATGACCACTCCTGAATTTTCGGTTTTTACTAACAATTGTGTACTGTTTACCAATGTAGGTTGTGTCGAGGGTTCTGGGGGTACTGCAACAGGTAATAATATTCCTGTGGCCGCAAATACTACCTATTTAATTGCTGTATCTAACGTTTCTGGAAGTCAAGGTACTTTTGATTTATGTATTACCCAGAACGCTGATGCGAGTGCTTGTAATACTACTGATGCATTAACTGTAACCGCCACTTCAATGGGTTCGCCATTAGGAGGTCCATACCAACCGGGAGAGCAGGTTACTTTTCAGTACACTGTAACAAATTGGCAGCAGATTAACTGTAACTATATTGGTGCTTTTGTCCCGACTTTTGGTAATTGTTGGGCTGCTTCATCTTTCAACGCACAGGGAATGCCTGTGAATATAATTACTCCTTTGAACGTGAACGGAACAATTCAGCCATGTCCTCCGGGGCCACCTTGTGCGTGGAGTGGATGTGTTGGATCTCCATCGGGTTCATGGAACTGGTTTCCTGCAGGTTCAGTCACTTATAATGTTAATGGATATTATCCAGCAGGAACACCTATGCCTGCCGGTTGGTATTTTTTATCGTCTTATAGTCCGGCTACAGGTGCCTGTATTGGAGATCCTACTGATCCTGATAATACGTATGGGGATGGAAATTTCCCTGCCTGTGGTACTAACACATTCGATTACACAATTAGGTTCGTTCTAACAGCTGGCGGCGCAGCAAATTGTACTGCAGGTACAACAGATTGTACGGTTTCTATCAAAACATTTGGCGATGGAGAATTTGGTACGTGGAACAATATTGGTTGTACTGTTGATTTACCTTCAACAGCTCCGGCAAGTTTGTTATGCTGTACTCCTCCTGTAATGACGAGTTTGACATCAACTGCTATTTGTAACAACACCAATGTTAATTTTGCTTTGACGGCTGATGTTCCCTCGACATTTTCCTGGGTTGCTACCGCCAATGCTAATGTTACCGGAGAAAGTACAACTGCCCAAGCTGGAGCAACCATAACAGATGTTTTAGTAAATATAACTGCAATTCCTCAAATAGTTACTTATACAGTAACTCCAACTTCAAATCCTGGAGGATGTGTTGGAACTCCACAAACAGTTAGTGTAACTGTTAATCCACCATCAATAATCACATTAACTTCTGCTGCAGCTACTGCTAACCAAACAGTATGTGTAAATAATGCTATTACAAATATTACCTATAGTATTAGTGGAAGTGCTACCGGAGCAGGTGTTGTAGGATTACCTGCGGGAGTAACCGGAAGTTTTGCGGCCGGAGTGTTCACGATCAGTGGAACACCAACAGCTTCAGGAACGTTCAATTATACTGTGACCACTACCGGAGGTTGTGTACCGGCAGTTACGGCTACAGGTACTATTACGGTAAATCTATTAAATACCATTGCTGCAGGTGTTAACAGAACACTTTGTATTAACACTGCAATGACCAATATAACGTTAGCTACCACAGGTGCAACGGGTGCTACATTTGCAGGACTTCCTGCGGGTGTAACCGGTTCATGGGCAGCTAATGTCGCTACGATAAGCGGAACGCCAACGGCATCAGGTACGTTCAACTATACGGTAACTACTACCGGAGGATGTCCACCGGCAACGGCTACGGGCACTATCACGGTAAATCCACTAAATACGATTGTAGCGGGAACGAGCCAAACGGTTTGTATCAACACGGCAATCACAACGATTAACCTTGCTACTACAGGAGCTACAGGTGCTACTTTTGCAGGACTTCCTGCGGGGGTAACCGGATCATGGGCCGCGAACACAGCGACCATCAGCGGAACGCCAACGGCGGCTGGAACGTTCAACTATACGGTAACTACTACCGGAGGTTGTCCACCGGCTACGGCTACGGGCACTATAACGGTAAATCCACAAAATACAATAGCAGCGGGAACGAGCCAGACGGTTTGTATCAATACTGCAATCACTACGATTAACCTTGCTACTACAGGTGCTACAGGTGCTACATTTGCAGGACTTCCTGCAGGGGTAACCGGATCATGGGCCGCTAACACAGCGACTATCAGCGGAACGCCAACAGCGGTTGGAACGTTCAACTATACGGTAACTACTACGGGCGGATGTCCACCGGCAACGGCTACGGGCACCATCACGGTAAATCCACAAAATACCATTGCAGCGGGAACAAGCCAGACGGTTTGTATCAATACTGCAATTACAACAATCAATTTAGCTACTACAGGCGCTACAGGTGCTACATTTGCAGGACTACCAGCGGGTGTAACCGGATCATGGGCAGCGAATACAGCTACGATAAGC